>VSMY01000061.1 GCA_009773995.1 Oscillibacter sp.
TATGAACCGCCTCCACCGTGCCGGGGAGGGAGCTCATCAGGGCGGGGATGGACACGTCCATGCTCTGGCCCTGGTGGATCATGCCCTCGTAGGCGTAGCTGTAATACTGGGTGAGCCGCAGGCGGGTGTCGTCCGCCAGCACGGCCAGCTTCTGCTCCTTGCTGATGGTGTCGCCGGGGTTCAGGTCCACCACCTCCATCAGCTTGCCGGAGTAGCCCGCCGCCAGGTTGAGGCCCGCCACGTCCTTCAAGAGGGCGTTGAGCTGCTTTTCCCGGCCCAGCACGTCCTGCCGGGCCTTGTCCACGGCGGTGCGGGCGGCGTCGGAGTCGATGACGAAGAGGGGCGTACCCGGCTCCACGGTGTCGCCCTCGTTGACATAGACCTCGGACACCGTTCCCGTGGTGGCGATGGTGATGGTTTCGCTGTCCTTGGCCTTGGTCAGGCCGCTGCCCTCCACCGTGGAGGTGATGGAGTTGTACTGCACCACGTCGGTGAGGACCTCGGTTTCGTCCCCGCCCTTCTTTGTGGACAGGAACTTCCAGACCCCCAAGCCGATGGCAATGAGGACCAGGAGGATGATAAACCACCGGACGATTTTCCGCCGCTTCTTCCGGGGCATGCCCTTCCACTTTTTCCAAAGGGAGGTCTTTTCCACCGGCTCCGGCGCGGGCGGCGGGGCCGCCTCGGGGGCCGCCTGAGCGGTCCCGGTCTGCTGTTCGCGATCCATGACTTCTGACATAGGCTTTCTCCTTCAACGGTCGGATGGAATTTCTTAAGACGGCGTCCCCCTCCGGGAGGCCCGCCGCCGGGATGGCACAGGGACAGGGTAGCAGGGCCCTGCATCAAAACTGTATCATTGATACTAGAACAGTTTGCCTGGGAAAACAACAACAAAACGGTTACAGATTTCTTAAGATTTTCTGAAGGCTTGGACGCGGTCCCCTTATAAGGTAGACGAATGAAGGGCTGGAAGGGTTTCCGGAAAACCTGCACAAAAATATGGAAGCGGAGGCGGGGATTTCCGTCAAGGAGCCCTCCCAGGAAAAAACCGCCCCGAAGCGGGGCGGTTTTCAAGGAACTCAAGCCGTTGCAGGGCCCTTCTTTGCCATGGTTTTCTGGTAGAACATCATAGCCGCCAGGGCGATGAGGCCCACCACATCCGTGGCGGAGCCGGGGATCATCATGGCCAGGCCCGCGACGACCAGGGCCAGGCGCATCCACTTGGGGATGGGCCGGAACAGGTAGCCGTTCAGGGCCGCGGCTACGCCGAAGATGCCCAGCAGGGCGCTGACGACGATCTGCGCCACCTGGAACACGCTGGTCACATTCACGAAGAGCATGGCCGGGTTGTAGGCGAAGATATAGGGGACGATGAAGGCGGCGATGGCCAGTTTGGTGGCGTTGATTCCGGTTTTCATGGGGTCGGATTTGGCGATGGCGCTGCCCGCGTAGGCCGCCAGGGCCACGGGGGGCGTAATGTCCGCCACGATGCCGAAGTAGAACACGAAGAAGTGGGCGGGAATCTTGTCGATGCCCAGCTGAATCAGGATGGGAGCGCAGGTGGAGGCCATGATGCAGTAGTTGGCCGTGGTGGGCACGCCCATGCCCAAGACAATGCAGCACAGCATGGTGAGGAACAGGGCGATGAACATGGACAGGCCCTCATAGGGGACCATCCGGCTGATGTTGATAACCCCGTTGATGAGCTTGGAGGCCAGGCCCGTCACGGTGATGCACCCGGCCACCATGCCCGCCATGGAGCAGGCCACGGCCACGGTGATGCAGCTTCGGCCGCCGGCCTCCAGGGAGCTGACGACCATCGTGGCGGTGTCCTTCACGAAGTGGACCGCGCCGCCCTCGGCGTGCTGAGTCCGGCTGTCCTGGAAGATGTGGGGCAGACTCACCAGGATGGCCAGCAAAATGGCGATGGAGGCGGAGTACTGGAGGGTCCGGGTGTTGGTGGAGACCATCCACACCAGCACCACCAGAGGCAGGAGCAGGTAGATGCTGCGAATCAAAATGCCGAACTTGGGGAGCTGGTCCCGAGGGACACCCTTCAGGTCCAGCCGCCGGGCCTCCAGATGGACGGCCAGGAAGATGCCCGTGAAGTACAGCAGGGCGGGGAGGATGGCTTTTACCGCCACGGTGGCGTAGGTGGTGTCCATATACTCCGCCATGAGGAAGGCCGCCGCGCCCATGATGGGGGGCATAATCTGCCCGCCGGTGGAGGCCGCCGCCTCCACGGCCCCGGCAAACTCGCCCTGGTAGCCGGTCCGCTTCATCATGGGGATGGTGACGGAGCCGGTGGTGACGGTGTTGCCCACCGAGGAGCCGGATACCATGCCGCACAGGGCGGAGGAGATAACCGCCACCTTGGCGGGGCCGCCGGAGGTGCTGCCCGCCAGGGAGTTGGCAAGGTCAATGAAGAAATTGGAGATGCCGGTCCGCTCCAGGAACGCGCCGAAGATGATGAACACGGCGATGAACTTGGCGCAGACCTGGATGGGGGTGGCCATGACGCCGGAGGTGCCGTAGAAGAGGGTGTAGATAACCCGGGCCAGGTTCTGCCCGCTGGCGAAGGTGTAAATCAGCAGCGCGCCCACCACGCAGAGAATCGGCAGACCCACGCAGCGGCGGCAGAGCTCCGCCAGCACCAGGATGGCCACAACGCCGATGGCCAGATAGAACCACGCGTTCGGGATGGCGGTTTCGCTGGCCGGGTTGATTTTGGCGGCGCTGGTGATGACCATGACCAGGGAGTTGTAGTTCAGGCAGTAATAGAAGAAGGATCCGGACCCCAGCAGCATCAGCACGATGTCGTACCAGGGCATGGAATTGGGCTTCACGTGGTCTTTCCGGGCGGGATAGGTGAGATAGCCCATGATGGTGATGAGCCCCAGGAAGGAGGTCAGCCGGATGGGCAGGTCCCAGGTGCAGCGCAGGGTCATCCAGATGCAGTACAGGGAGAACAGGGCCATGACCACGCCCACCACGACCTTGGGCTTGCCCTCCCAGATGCGGGTGGCGGATTCCCGGTCATACTTCCGCATGACCTCGTCCATGTCCGCCGCGGTGCCGATGTCCACGTCGGGAAGGTGCTTCTTGTCTTTCTCGCTCATAGAATCGTACTCCTTTTAACATAAACACAGAGGGTCCTTGCCGTATTGAAGGGGCGGCGGGAGAGCTGCCCTTTCAATGCGGCAAGGGCCGCTTGACGCGGCCCTTGCCGGGAATGGCTCGGGTGGGGGATTAGTAGGTCCCGGCGGGAATGGTGTAGGCGCTGTAGTAGGGGGAGGACTCCAGCAGGGCGTTGGTGTGCTCCTCGTCCAGGCTGACCAGGTACACGGGGCCGCTGGTGGCCAGGTCCACGATGGCGGTGGTGGGCGCGCCGGCCACCACGAAGGCCGCGTCGATTTTCTTGTCCTTCAGGCTGTCCGCGCTGTCGCCGAAGCCCTGGTATACGGGGCTGATGCCGGAGTCGGGGTCGATGTCATAGGCGCCCAGCACGTCCACGGCGTTGAACCACACGCCGGAACCCCGGTCGCCGATGGAGACGGACTTGCCCGCGAGATCCGCCACGGACTTGATGTCGGGGTTGGTGGTGACGATCTGGACCTGCTCCATGTAGAGGGCGGCCACCACGGAGAAGTTTTCCACCTTGGCGTCGAAGAGGCGCTCGCCGTTGTAGGCGTAGCTCATGACGTCGGACTGGACGAAGCCAAGCTGGATGTCCCCGGCGGCCAGGTCCTCGATGTTGGCCTTGGAGCCTCCGGAGGTCACGGCGGTGACGGAGACGCCGGTGTTATTGGAGACAAAGCTGGACAGCACGCCGCCGAAGGCGTAGTAGGTGCCGGACTCGCCGCCGGTGCCGAAGGTCAGGGACTTGGAGGAGCCGGAGCCCGCGCCGTCCTTCACGGAGGCGACTTCCTTGCCCTTCTCGGCGAAGTACTTGGCCGCGCCGGGGTGATAGGGCACGGAGGTGACGGAGGAGGCGAAGTCCAGGTCCAGCTCGCCGCCCTTGGCGTGCTGCTCGGTGATGGTGGAGATGTTTTCAAAGATGGCGGAGGTCAGGGCGTAGATATCCTCCTCGGGCACGTCGTCCCGGGCGATGACCACCGCGCCCACGGCCACGGTATTGGTGTCCTGGGCCACGGCGGAGGCGCCGGAATCCGCGGGGGCGGAGGTGTCGGCGGGAGCGCTGGTGTCCGCCGGGGCGGAGCTTCCGCCGCCTTCGCCGCCCACGCCCTTATCGCCGCCGCAGGCGGAGAGGAGCATGGCCAGCATGAGGACGGCCATCAGCAGAGAGAATTTCTTTTTCATCGTTCTTCCTCTTTTCGGGATTGGATTTTGCGAGGGTTGAAGCCAACTCTTGCAAGTATGCGTTTATCATACCATAAAATGCCCCTTGTTACAAGGGGCCATTTTAGCGTAGTAAATAATTTTTGCAAGTTAACATGAATATTCCTGCATCGAAAGGCGTTTTTGTGAAAGTTTTCAGGCCAATTTCCGCAGATGCGGAGAAATTGCACAAGGACGCTCCTTCCCAAAAGAGGAATTTTGTACAAAAATACAGGCCGCCCGGTGAGGGGCGGCCTTTTGGGAGCCGTTTACACGATTTTTCGGAGGGTGGGAGCGGCCTCCTTCTCCTCAGCGAGGCAGCGGATGATGTCCTGGCGGGTGACGATGCCGATGAAACTGTTCAGATCGTCCACCACAGGGACAAAATTCTGGCGGACGATGGTGTCCAGCAGCTCATCCACGGAGGCGGTGATGCGGACGGAGGGATTTTCCCGGAGAATGTCCCGGACGTGAAGCCGTTCCAGCTCCTTCACGGAGCAGGGGCAGGGAGCGCTTTCGTCGGGCAGAAGCCGCCAGAGAAAATCCCCCTCGCTGACGGTGCCCACATATTGTCCCTTGCGGTTGATGACGGGGACGGCGCTGCGGCCGTGATGCCGGAGCTTTTCCAGGCCCTGGCGGATGGTGTTGTCGTCGAAGAGGTAGGCGACGCGATGCTTTGGCGTCAGAAGGTAAGCGATATTCACAGTGATGCCTCATTTCTGATGGGCAGGCGGGCCGGCCCGCCTGGGTCATAGTGGGGTCGGGTGCATATCTATAATATACAGGAAGGGCCTGGGAAAATGGTGAACAGTTTATGAAATCTGCCGGGGCCGCCTAAAAATGGCGCGCCGTCCGGCGGGGGGGAAATTCCGCCCGGCGGCGCGGCCTGCCGCGGCGGGCGCTTTTATTTTTGTTGACAATGTAGACTTTGTGTGTTAAACTATGTCTACAATGTAGACAAGGAGGCGCGGGAAATGGAGCGCATCAAACTGACCTCCAGCGAGTGGAACGTCCTGGGCTGCCTGTGGGAGCAAAGCCCCCGGACGGCCATGCAGATTGTAAGCGAACTGGAGCGCACGGTGGGCTGGCACAGAAGCACCACCATCACCATCCTCCACCGTATGGAGGCCAAGGGCCTGGTGCGCTGTGAGCGGGCGGGCCGGGGAAAGGCGTATCGTCCCCTTGTGGACCGGGAGCAGGCCGAGGTGGCCGAGACCCGGAGCTTTTTGGACCGGGTGTACCGGGGCAGCGTGGGGATGATGATGAGCGCCATGGCCCAGCGGCAGGAGCTGTCCGGCGATGAGATCGCGGAGCTCCGGGCCATCCTGGACCAGGCGGAGAAGGGCGGCGGCCAATGAGAACGCTTTTACTGAACTGGACGCTGTCAGCCTCGGCGCTGACGGCGGCGGTGCTTCTTCTCCGGGCGGCGTTCGGGCGGCGAATCGGCGCCCGGCTGCGGTATGCCCTGTGGCTGGCCGTTCTGGCGCGGCTGCTGGCGCCATGGCAGCTCTACGCCGCCCCTGTGGAGGTGCCGCAGGTGCTTCCGGAGGTTCTCACGGTTCAGACCCTCTCCGCGCCCGAAGGGCTCCCGGCGGAGAAAACGCCGCCCGTCCAGGGCGGGACGGAGACGGCTCCTGTCCCCGGCGAGGCGAAATCCGGCTCCTCCGCCTCCCGCCGGACCCTGGACCTCCCGGCCGCGCTGGGCGGTGTCTGGCTGGCGGGGTCGGCGGTCATGGCGGCGGCGTTCCTGCTTTCCAACGCGGGCTTTGCCCGGCGGCTGCGGCGGGTCCGGGTCCCTCTGGAAGCGGACTGCCCCCTGCGGGTCTATACGGCCCCTGGGCTGCCGTCTCCCTGCCTGTTCGGGGTCTTTCGCCCGGCGGTATACGTTACCCCGGAGGCGTCGCTGGACCCGACGGTCCTCCGCCACGTGCTGGCCCACGAGGCCACCCACTACCGCCACGGCGACCATATCTGGGCCCCGCTGCGGTGCGCGGCCCTGGCGGTCCACTGGTGGAACCCGCTGGTGTGGCTGGCGGCGGTCCTCAGCCGCCGGGACGCGGAGCTGGCCTGCGACGAGGGGACGCTGAGGCGCTTGGGCGACGGGGAGCGCCGGGCCTACGGCGACACCCTGCTGACCCTGGTCACCGCCAGGCCCCGGCCCGGAGACCTTCTGCGCTGCGCCACCACCATGACGGGGGATAAGCGGAGCCTCCGGGAGCGGGTCCGGCGCATCGCACGGGCCCCCAAGCGCTGGCTTTGGGCGGCGGTGCTGTCCGCCGTTCTGGCCGTTCTGGTCTGCGCCTGTTCCTTTGCCAAATCCGAGACCCTGGAGACGCCGGAAGACGGCCCCCTGACGGAGGCGGAGCTGGAGCGGTTCAATACCGAAATCTTCAACGGCGACGGTTTAAACATGATGAACCAGTTCCTTTTCCTGGCCGTGGAGGCTCCGAGGGATTACCGGCAGATCGACCTCTTCCAGCTCTTCTACAACGGCACGGGAGAGCCCATGGAGGTGACGGAGGAGGAGCGCCAGGCCGTGGCGGACGTGGGCTATGGCGGCGAGGACCCCATGGTGGACCTTGTGAAATGTCCTGCCTCTGAGATGGACGCGGTTTTGCAGAAGTACTTGGGCCTCACCCTGGACAAGACGGACCAATGGTGCCTGGACCAGTTCACCTATTTGGAGGAATACGACGCCTACTATGACTTCCACGGCGACACGAACTATCCCGGCGAGGTGACCTTCGCCTCCGGGGAATGGAAGGACGGCAAGGTCCTCCTGTACTACGAAGGCAGCGGCTTTCCCGGGCTCAGCAGCGGGAACGGCGAGATGAATATGGTCTCCTCCGGCCCTGCGTGCGTGACGCTGGAGCCGCAAAAGGACGGCGGTTACCGCTTCCTGAGCAACTGGGGCTGGAACGACCGCTTGCCCGCTACTCCCACGGCCTACCCGGCTTGGGAGCCGGAGCGGGTCATCCCCCTGGACGGCCTGGAGCCCTATGCGCCGGAGAAGGTGACGGTGGAGCGGCATAAAAACGATGTGGCGGAGAGTTTCCGCGTCATTCGCCATGAGTCCGGCAGCGGTAATTATGATGTCGAGGTCTACCGTTCTGCGAACGGGAACCGCTATGCGGCCTTGAAGGTCTCGGAAAACGAGCGGGACTGTTTTTTGACCATCCCTTACGATGCCGGGGCGGAGCATGTCACCCTGGAGTGGTATTCCGACGTCTGCGGTCACAGCGGATTCTTTATACAGTATCCGGTGATGATGGGGACCTACCGCACCGCCTGGTATTTCTTCGACGAGAGCGGCGCTCTTTTCCGGCTGGTGGACGACACGGGCGGCTTCAACGCCTCCGACTTGGACGGCGACGGCCAGGACGAGCTGACCTGGATGCCGGCTGGAGAGATGGACCAGATTACCAACCTGCTGTTTCAGCGGGACGGACAGCTTTATTTGGCGGATATCCAGGCCCTGCTCCGGGAAGCTTGGCCCGAGGCGGGCTACACGGACTACGGCTTCTGGGATGCGGACAGCCGATTCCTCCCCCTCTCCGCCCAGGTGCCCGTTCCCGGTTCCGATTCCAGGACCGCCACCGCCTTTCGGACGCTGTTTTTTGACGGGGAGAGCCTGCGGCTTTACAAGGACGAAAACGGCTACACGGACCATATCGCCAACGGCCTGGAGGCCCTTCCGGCGGACGTGGTGCGGCAGGCGGCGATGTTCGCGGACACACAGTTCCACGTCCTGGCGGCGGAGAGCTACGGCTGGGACGGATCCGGACGCTACGACGAGGGAAACGCCGGACAGGGGAACGTGACCTGGGACGATTGGCGGATTACCGGCCTCGGCGGACCCTGGTACGAGACGGTGGGGGATATCCGTGTAGAGATCTGGAACGTCGGCTACGAGACCCACACCACGACGCCGGACCGGGTTATGCTGGCGGGCGGGTCCTACCTGGGGGAGGACGGCTGGTGCATGATCGGCTACCCCGGCAGCGATTACCTGTATTTCCAATTGGATGAAAACAACGAGCGGACCTACCTGTTTTCCAAAATGGAGAACGACTGCTCCCCCGGCACGGAGCTGTTCAGGGAGGACCTGATCCGCGCCCTGGAAGCCGAGGGACTGCCGACCCCGGACGAAGGCTGAGGAAGAGCCCCGTTTTTCGATCAAGCGGATCGAAAAACGGGGCTCGTTCACCCAGAGGACCATTACATTCTGGTACAAAAGTCCAGCGAGACCCAACCTGGGGCAAGCTTGAGCCTGCCCCACTTGGAGGCGCCCGCTCCGTCCGCCTCCTCGATGATGGTGTAAACGCCCGGCTGAATGTAGCCCACCACGCTCTCGCCGGTTCCGGGGCCCTTGCGAATGCGCAGGTTCTTCGCCGTGATGCGCACGGTGTAGGGCGGCGCCGCCGCTATGCCCAGCCGCCGGTTGACCTCCGCCGCGATCTCCCCGTGGCGGCTGTAGAGGTAGTCTCCCGGACACGCCTTGTTGGCGAACCAGCGGTGAACGGTCATATTCTGCTTGTCCACCTGCCCAACCAGACTCCTGTCCCCCGCCCAGAGCAGCTTCCGGATGCCGTTGCGCCTGCAGACGTCCGTCACCAGATCCAGCAGGGCGGCGTATGCCTGGGGGGTCACGGCGAAGGGATGGGCCGTGTCGCTGGCGACCTCGATGGTCACGGCCCGGTGATCGTTATCCCGGTTGGAGGAACACCAGGCCCGGTCCTTTTCCTCTACGCACAGGCCAATGCCGCCGTCCCTGCCGACGACGTAGTTCGCAGACGCCTTCCGGTCGCGTCCGGCAAAGTAGTCGCACCCTTTTTGCGCCGTCCACTGACCCACAAGACAGTGAATCGTGATCGTGTCGATGGCGTGGGTCCTGGGGCTCGTTCGGTTCGGGGAGAGCTTGGTGCAACGGACGAGCGGGCTGTTTGTGTATCTCGTGGGGCGCCGGTCCTCTTTCCCAGGTTTTTGACCGGCGGCGTACCGGGCATAAAAGGTTTGGGCGAACTGCGCCCTTTGCAGCTTGACCGCGTCCCCCTGGTTGGCGGGCCGCTCAAATTCCAGCAGCACGGCGGCGGACGCCGCGGCGACGTCCGCCGCTGTTTTCAGCGCGGCCAGCACGGACGGATAGGATGCGTTCAGCTCGTGGAGCAGGAAGCCCAGCTGCCCCTCCAGGTCTCCGACGGATTTCCCCTCCGCCTGGGCGAACGCCAGCAGGGCCGCCTTGCGGGTGGAGTAGGTCCACTGGGCGAGACCATAGCCCGCCCGGTCCCGGACAAAGTCCGTGTAGCTCCCGCTGTCCACCGCCGCCGTGTATGAGGCGTCCGTATACCCCAGTTTTTTTTCAAAGCTGTTCTGGAGGTTGACCGGGGACAGCCCGCTTTCCGCGTACAGGTTCCCCATCAGCCCCGCCGCGCCCTGGTCGCTCAGCCCCGCCGCTTTCAAATAGTTCCAGATCTTTTCCTCGTTATTTTTTCCCGTCAGCATTTGTAAAGCGCTCCTTCCTATCCCTCTCCCGGGGGCTCCGGCTCCTCCGGCGTTTCGCCGGGAGCCCTCCCCTTGTCCGGCCAGCAGTTGTTTTTGCTCAAGTTTTCCACCGCCGATTTGATGCAGTAAGCCAGCACGACGCCGATGATCTCCGTGACCGCCACCTGGGATAGGCTCTCCGCGATTTGCACCTTGTCCATGTATGCCAGTATGTAACTGCACCATACCCAGGCGATGCCGTTCAGCAGGCAGGCCCATATGACCCGTTTGGTGGTTTCCGTCCGCATCGGCCTGTCTCCTTCGCCGGCGGCGGCACGCCGTTTCCGGTTTTTCCGCCGCAGGCGCTTCCATGACGCTTCGCCCAGCGCCAGCCCCAAGGCGGCGCCCAGCGCCGCGGCGAGGACGAAGACGATTGCCGGTCCCGTCATGGCCTGTACCTCCTCTTGCGGAATGTATTTTTATAGGGCCGCTCCTGGGATCAGACCAAACCGCCTCACCCGTTCCAGCCAGCGCTCCAGCCGTTTCAGCGCGGCCTGGCGGCTGCGCCGGGTGGGCGGGATCCGGTCCCACATGGCGGCGCAGAAGCCATGGAGGGCGGTGGTGTTGGGGTAATCGCGGCAGGCCGCGGACTGCTGCCCGGCGATCCATGCGACGGCGGCGTCGTTTCCCCATACCACAAGCTCCATGCCAAGCCGGTCAAACCACTCCTGCGGCATGAAGCAGACCTGATACTCCGGTTTCCGCTCCAAGGCCCGGCGCATTTCATCCAGCTGCTCCGCCAATCCGCTTGCGCTGAGATAAAGCCGTCTGCCGCAGATCTCGCTGAAGGGACGGCAGAGGTGCCGCGTACCGTCCAGCGCCGCATCAATGTTGTCCTCGCAGAAGATATGGCGCGTCTGCGCGTGACGGCTCTCATCCTGCAAGGTAAGCGTCAGCGGCCGGAATTGATGATGGAAGAGGGCGGTTTCCTCCGGCCGCAGGCGCAGATACCGGGAGAGGGTCTCAAAGCCGCCCCCTAGGTCGGGCAGCCTGGCCAGCAGATATACCGGGCCCTCTCCGCCGGACGGCGTACTGCGGAGGAGGTCCGCCGGGCACGAAAAAAAGCGGTACACGAAACGGGAGCGGGCAAAGCGGAGGCGGCTGTCGAAATACGCCTCGGCTTCAGCGGCGGCTTCCGGCTTCCGGTGGATGACCGCCTGCGGGACGCCGCCTTTCATGCGGATGTGCACCATGAGCCCGCCGCGCAGTCCGAAGAGGATTTCCCCATGCTCCAAGGGGCGGAAGTCGTCGTAATAATAGCTTTGTATGCAGCCCGTCAGATGGGCTCTCAGCCAGAGACCCCAGGCAAGCGCCACGTCGCTGGGCCGGTAGTTGGTGCGCAGTACCGCCTGAATCCGCTTCTTCCCCTTAAAAAGAGCCTGGAGCTTTGCCTGAAGCGCCCGGACATACGGTTCATCCCTTGTGAAGAGCTCCAGCCCCTCGGAGCAGAAGAATACGGTTTCCCCAGGGCCCGGCTGCGCCCGGACATAGTCCAAAAATTCCATCAGCAGCCTTCGCACCGCCCGGCCGCCGGAAAGGGGGCCCGCGTCCGGCGTCCCGCGGCCCTTCCGGCCCAACAGAAACAGGAGCTCGCCCCGGTCCTCCCAGGGGACCGTTGTTTCACTCAGCCAACACGCTAAAAACTCCTCGGCCGGCTGCCCCTGCGCCATTCCCAAGGGGGAGACCCGGGACATCAGCGCCGTTACCTCGTCCCGGTGGGACTGGAGGAAATACTCCGTCAGCCGCCCGCACCACCGGCCCTCTGCCGGTAGGCGGCGGGAACCGGTGCGCCAGCGGGAAATCAGGGAGAGGTCAACCCCCAGCGCGCGGTTCAGTTCCTTCGGCGTGACGCGGGCCCATTCCATCAGAAGCGCGAAATTGGTCGTCAGGTTCCTCATCGTTTCGATCACCCACCACAATAGATTTGGCTGAGAAAGCCATTCGGACGAGCGTGTCTTCACAGGACAGGGAGCGAAAGGATGGGCCGCGCGTCGGTTTGCATGGAAGCGGGGCGTAGAAGAAAGGCCGCCTTGAACGAGCCTCTAAAGCCGGTCAAAGGCGGTCTTTCATCGTCTCATAGGACGGCGAAACGCTGGGCTCAGGTCGTTTCGCCGCTCTCCGGTTTCCCGGTCTTCCCCTGCTCCGGAAGCAGGGCGTCCAGCGCGTCGGAATACATGCTGGGGTCCAGCTTTTGGTAGGGCGCCGCGTTGTCCGCCGGGGTAAGCTCCAGGAACCAGCCCAGAATCTGCGGGCCGGGGATGCGGATGTAAAAGAAGTCGGAGGAGCTTCCAAAATAGGCGGATTCGCTCTGGCTCTTGCTGGAGCTGCCGGAGCTGGCGCGGAAGCCGAAAATGCCGCCGCCCCGGGACTCGCTCTGCTCCAGGTATTTGCGGCTGGAGTCGGCGCTGCTCCCGCTGCATTGGATACGGATGGTGATGTCCTTGGCGATGACAAAGCCGGTGGGGAAGGAGGGCAGGACGTAGCTGAGACGCTTGGCCTCCTTGTTCACCTCGGCGTCGTAAGTGACCAGCGCGTTTAGCTGGGCTCCGGAGTTTGTCCCGGCGGAGCTGGCCTTGTAGACGTCGGTTTTCGTCAGTCCCCGGCTGACGCGGATATCCGCCAGGCGGTAATAGTTGTCGCTGAGCTTGAAGATGGTGGGATTGAACCAGCCGCCCCGGTCAATGGAGACCTTCTTGATTCGGAAACCGATCTCCAGCTTTTTGTTCAGCTCCTTCTTTTGCTGCGTCTCGGCGGCGCTCTGCGTGGACTGGGAGCCTCCGGCGGACCAGAACCAGCCGCCCAGATTCCAGCTGCTCTGGCTGGAGCTGGAGGCGGTGCTGTTGCTGGAAAAGCTCCCGGATTCGTCGCTCTTGATAATCACGTCCATGAAGTTTTCATCCTGCGCCTCATCCGAGGAGGTCAGCAGGGCGGGGGCCGCGTTCGCGGCGTTCGCGGCGCTCGCGGCGTCGGCGGCGGCAATGGTGCCGGAGACCAGCGGGGCGAGGAAGTCCAGATCCGCCTGAACCGATTGGATCTGCTCCTCAATGCGCTGTTTCTGCAGGGTCATGTCCCGGACCTTGGCCTCCGAGCAGGCCATGAGGGACTCGTTGAGCCGGTTCATGTCCTGCAGTACCGCGTCCTGCGCCTTACAGGACTCAATGACGTGCTTCACCACGTCGTCCGCGATATCTTCCAGCAGGCTGTAGATGCGGCTTTCCGTGACGTCCAGCTTTTGTTTGTCCTTATCCGCTGCTTTGCGGACCTTGTCGATTACCTCCTGCGCTTTCCCGTAGGGGTCCCCGGCGTTCTTATAGATGCCGATGACCGCCTTGACCGCCGAAAGCGCGCCGGAGCCATACTGAGAGATAAGCGCCTGCTGGGATTGGGAGAGCTGCTGCCGGCGGTTTTCAACCTCTGTTTTCAGCCGCTCCCGCTCATCGGGAGAAATCTCAATGGAGGTTTGCTCCGCCAGCAGGGCCTTCAGGCTGCGCAGGCGCTGCTGCTTGGCGCGGTAGTCGGCCACCAGGCTTTCGGTGGCCATGGTCAGGTCCTTGGGACTGAGGTTGGGACGCAGGGATTTGAACCAGTCGCTGGGCTGGAACTGCACCGGATAGATGTCGGTGGAGCCGTCCAGGGAGCGGCGCAGGCTGGAGCGCATTTTCTGCTTGGTGTTCTCCAGGGCCTCGGAGGGAGAGGAGACGTTGAGGAAGCCCAGGAGAGTCAGCACCTCGTGGTAGTGCCCCCGCACCACGGCATCGTTATAGAAATTGCTGATTTGCTCCTCCTGGACCAGCCCCTCACTGGAAAGCCAGTTGGCATACCCGTCCAGGTCGTCCTTGGCCCGGTACTCTTCATAGACCCGGTTTTTTTTGCTGTACCACTCGTTGCGCCGCTCCAGAAACTCGTCGTAGAGCTCCCGGGCCATGGCCATGCGGGACATGGTTTTGCGCTCTCCCCGCACCTCGTCCTCCACGGGCGTCAGCAGCCATTCCCGCAGATTTTTCTGGTCGTTGACAAAGTTCTTGAGGGCCTCCAGGCGGGGCACATAGTTGTTGATGACGGTATTGAATACGGTGGAGAGGCGTTCCCCGTTGGTCCCCTGCACCACGGGGGAGAGGTCGTAGAGCTGGTCGCTGAGCAGGAACTCCTTCTCCTGCACCGTGTACGGTTTGGTCAGCGTGCTGTAGCAGTCGTCGGTGTTGTACTCGTAGTCCCTGGCGTTCAGGGGACGGGCGGGAAATTCCATGGCGAAGACCTGGCTGCCCGCCCCCAGGAGTTTGTTTACATTGTTGTAGATTAGGTTCATTACATCGTCGCTGGAGTTTTCAACCAAAGACTCTAAAATGCTTTTTTCATCCATTACGGGTCTCCCTTCCGGCAATTATGACTGGACGGACGCCTCCGGCACGCGCTCAAGCGTGCGCAGCATTTTGTTCAGGAACGAGCTTTCAAAGGTAAGCGCCTCTAAAAACATCTGGGGTATTTTCTCCCGGCCGAGCTGAAGGGCAAAGGCCAGATCCTCCGAGATCCAGGGCTCCGGCTTTCCGGCGAAGCATGCCTTCCCGGCGTCGTAAGCCCTCCACATGTGCTCCATCCAGCTTTTCACGTAGGGGTAGCCGGCCAGGGGCGCCAGGTCGCCGGGGCCGGAGCATTCCCGAATCTGCTGGAAGGCGCTGGGGGGAAAATTCCAGTTGTCCCCCCTGCCGAAATGAGTGGCGGTGGCGGGGGTCCCGTTTGCCCACATGAAAATGCTGCACGGAATACAGGAGGCCACCTTGCAGGTATCCCTGCTGAGGGCCAGCTCTATATTCACCTTGTTGGGGTCGCTGTTTCCGGAGTAGTGGATGATGGACTGCGTCATGCCGTGTACGCTGGCAAACAGGTCGGCGCCTGTCGGCTTGTTCCGTATATTGACGCTGAGAGGACGTTCGCCGGGCCGGCGGATGAGCGTGCCGCCGTTTTTCAGGGTCTGTCCCTCCGAAAACACGCCGCCAAGAAAATCCTGGACGGTCTCCGTGACGGATAAGGCGTTTTGGTAGGCCTCTTCGATCCGGAGCTTTACGGCCTCTTCCGATTCTTCCGGCGAGAACGCCCGGTAGTCCGGCTTGTACCAATACAAAATAGAGGGGTCCAAAAGCTCCGCGCTTCCTATGGAGAGGAGCCCGCCCACATAAGCGCCTCGCAGGGGGGTGCTTGCAAATTCGTTGACCTTGCGTTCCAATCGGTTCAAAATGACCGTCTCATCTTCCGCGACGCCGCCTTGCAGCACCGAGCGGTCCGTCTGCGCCAGAATAACAGGCCGATGAGGCTTATCGCCGGGAGACTGCGTTTGAAACGCAAAGCTGCCTTTTGGGCCTGCCAGCGCCGCCAGCTTTGCTTGCAGCTGAAGATGCCTCCGGCATTCGGCGTCGTCGCCCGCGTCTTCTTGATAAATGATATATGCGTGGTTTTTGAGCTCGCCTTTTGAGCTGACGATAAATCCAAGTGCGATCACCGTGCAAAGGGCGTCGGCCTGTCCCTGCGTGTTAAGAATACCCATCCTAGCTCCTCCTAGTTTTGTTTTGGGGCCCGCTCGTCTTTTTCAGGATAGGAAAGTTTCACCGGTTTGTCAATTCCCCAAATTTTTGTCATTTTATTGCCGTTTTCGGCAGGAATTGTCAAAAAATTGACGGCTTTTTTGGGCCTGGCGGCGGCATGCCGGGGCCTGTCGGCCATGGACTCCCATGGACTGGCGGAGACGCGAAAAAGGAGCCGGTCCTTCCGGACACGGCTCCTCGTCAGTCTGAGATTTGATTACAGAGGCCGGCGCCGTCCGCTTCTCCGCAATGCCGCCGAAAAAAGCGGCGGCCGGCCCACCCCCCCCCAAATTCGGCCGAAGACAAAAAAATTCCCACCATAGCACAGTTTTCGGCGAAACCGAAAACGGAGCGTTGGTGGGAACTTCCGAGCTGGCAGCGGGTGAAGGATTCGAACCCTCACATACAGAGTCAGAGTCTGCTGTGCTACCTTTACACAAACCCGCTGTATCGCCGGTGAACAGCTATCATTATACTAAAA
>VSMY01000062.1 GCA_009773995.1 Oscillibacter sp.
GGAGCGGGGTCCGCCGGGGCCTCCAGGGGCGGCGGGGCGTCCTCCACCTCCGCCGGGGCGGCGCAGGCGGATAACGCCAGCAGGGCCAGCAGGAAAATCAGCACGCGGCGCATGGAACGTCCCTCCTTCCGATGGGTTTTACAAAGCCAGTATACCAGCTTCCCCGGCGGAAAGGGGTAACAAAAGGGTGACAGATTTGCGTAGGGGCGGCAGATTGCCGCCCGGACTTGACATCCCGCCCCGCTGGCGGTATCATGATATACAGGAAAAAATCGGCTCGGGTCCGGGCCGGTGGAAAATCGTCAGGAGGGTTTTCTTATGGAGAAGAAGGTAAAGAGAATCGGCGTCCTCACCAGCGGCGGCGACGCGCCGGGCATGAACGCGGCGGTGCGGGCGGTGGTCCGGGCCTCCATTGCCCGGGGCGTGAGCTGCATCGGCATCCGCCGGGGCTGGAACGGCCTGATTACCAGCGACTTTGTGCCCCTGACCTCCTCCAGCGTCAGCCACATCATCAACAAGGGCGGCACCATGCTCTACACCGCCCGGAGCCTGGAGTTCATGGAGGAGTCGGGCCGGGCCAAGGCCCTGGCCACCTGCCGCCTGCTGGGCCTGGACGGCATCGTGG
This sequence comes from Oscillibacter sp., assembly GCA_009773995.1. Classification (GTDB taxonomy): domain Bacteria; phylum Bacillota; class Clostridia; order Oscillospirales; family Oscillospiraceae; genus Oscillibacter. The sequence goes on from VSMY01000062.1 coordinate 626, forward strand.
CCATCGGCGGCGACGGCACCTTCCGGGGGGCCCTGGCCATCTCCCGCCAGGCCGCCAAGGACGGCATGGACCTCCGGGTGGTGGGCATCCCGGCCACCATCGACAACGACATCGGATGCTCCCACTACACCATAGGCTTCGACTCCGCCTGCAACACGGCCATCGAATGCATCGACAAGCTCCGGGACACCATGCAGTCCCACGAGCGCTGCTCCGTGGTGGAGGTTATGGGCCGCCACGCGGGTTATCTTGCCCTGTACGTGGGCATCTCCGTGGGCGCCACCGCCGTGCTGATCCCCGAGCGGGAGCCGGACTTCGAGCGGGACATCGTGGAGAAGATCCGCCGGGCCCGCCTGGCGGGCACCACCCACTACATGGTGGTCGTGGCCGAGGGCGCGGGCAGCGCCATCGAAATCAGCCAGCGCATCCACGACGAGCTGGGCATCGACCCCCGGGTCACCGTCCTGGGCCACATCCAGCGGGGCGGCTCCCCCACCGCCCGGGATCGGGAGACCGCCAGCCGCATGGGCTACGAGGCGGTGAAGGTCCTGGCCGAGGGCGAGGGCAACCGCATCATCGGCATCCTGGACGGCCGCCTGACGGACCTGGACATGGAGGAAGCCCTGGCCATGAAGAAGAGTTTCCAGATGGACCGCTACCAGATTCTGGAGGCCCTGACCAACAGCTGCGGCCCTGATTTTTAAGGGGAGGATTCTATGGAAAAAGTCAGACTGGGGCGGACGGAATTGATGGTGACGAAGACGGCCTTCGGCGCCCTGCCCATTCAGCGGATCTCCAGGGCGGACGCGGTAAAGCTGGTCCGCCGGGCTTACGAGGCCGGGATCAACTACTTCGACACCGCCAATATGTACACGGACAGCGAGGAAAAACTGGGCGAGGCCCTGGAGGGCGTGCGGCAGAACGTGGTCATCTCCACCAAGAGCGGCGGGGGGGACAAAAAAACCGTCCTCAGCCACATTGAGCAGAGCCTCCGGTCCCTGCGGACGGACTACATCGACCTCTTCCAGTTCCACAACCCCGCCAAGCTGCCGGATATAAACGACCCGGAGGGCCCCTTCGCCGCCGCGCTGGAGATGCAGAAAAAGGGCTATATCCGGCACATCGGCATTACGAACCACCGGCTGTTTGTCGCGCAGGAGGCCATCGCCTCCGGGAATTTCGAGACCCTCCAATTCCCCTTCTGCTACCTGACCACCGAGAAGGAGCTGGGACTGGTGGAGGACTGTGCCAAAGCCGACATGGGCTATATCGCCATGAAGGGCCTCTCCGGCGGGCTTTTGAACAACGCCAAGGCCTGCTACGCCTTCATGCGGGAGTATCCCAACGTGGTGCCCATCTGGGGCATCCAGCGGGAAGAGGAGCTGGACCAGTGGCTGGAGCTGACGGAGCGGGACCCCCGCCTCACGCCGGAGCTCCGGGCCGTCATCGAGGCGGACCGGAAGGACCTGGCGGGGAGCTTCTGCCGCTCCTGCGGCTACTGTCTGCCCTGCGCCGCCGGGATTGACATTCCCCAGGCGGCCCGGATGTCCGCCCTGCTCCGGCGGTCTCCGTACCAGCCCTACATGTCGGACGCCTGGCATGAGAAAATGCACCAGATTGAAAACTGCGTCCATTGCGGCGCCTGCAAGAGCCGCTGCCCTTACGGGCTGGACACGCCGAACCTGCTGGTGGAAATGCTGAGGGACTACGACGCGTTCTACGCGGCGCACCACAATGACGCCTGAGCCCAGGGAATAGCGGGAAGGACAGGAAGCGCAGCATCCCCGCCGGTTTTTCGGCGGGGATGCTGTTTTGCTCAGGAACGGGCCCTTGTGGAAAAAGGGGCCGGGGGATTTTCCCCCAGCCCTAGGGTCCGTTCCGGGGACGCTTATTTTTTCAGCTGCCTCTGGAGCCAGTCTTTCCCGTCCACGAAGCGGGAGACAATGTAGCACACCACGTAGTCGCCCGCGGCGTTGATCATGGTGGCCGGGGGGTCCACCAGGTTGCCGATGACCACCAGGATGGGGAAGGCGATTTCCATCTGGGCGGGGAAGAAGATGGAGCAGATGATGTACTCGCCGATGTATCCGCCGCCGGGGACGCCGCTCATGCCCACGGAGCTGAGGACGGCTACCAGCACCACGGGGATCAGCATCCCCAGAGTCAGCTTCTGGCCGAAGACCCCCAGGACAAAGGCGATTTTCAGCACGCAGGAGAAGCAGGACCCGTCCATGTGCATCGTCGCGCCCAGGGGCAGCACCATGTCCGCCACGTCCTTGCGGATGCCGGTGTCGGCGGCTTCCTCCATATTCGTCGGGATCGTCGCCACGGAGGAGCAGGTGCCCAGAGACACCACGGCGGGTTTCGTAATGTGCCGGAACATGACCCCCACGGCGCCCTTGCCGCCGCCGAACCAGGCGAAGAGGGGCCAGGCGGTGAAGATGTAGATAAAGCACAGGGGATAGTACACCGCCAGGGCCCGGGCGTAGTTCTCCGTAATCTGGGGACCGTAGGTGGCCACCAGGTCGGCGAAGAAGCCGAAGAAGGCGATGGGGGCGTAGTAGGTAATGATCTTCACGAATTTCAGCATCACGCTGGCCAGGTCGTCCAGGAAGCGCCCCACGGGGGTCTCCTTGCCGCCGTTGAGGTTCACGGCGAAGCCGAAGAGCAGGGAGAACACGATCAGGGGCAGCATGGCCCGGCGGGTCAAAAGGCCGCTGAAGTCGCTGGCGGTGAAGAAGTTCACGATCATGTCGGGAAGCGTGGCGTACTCGCCCATCTCCTCGGAAGCCAGGTTCGTCCAGGCGGCGGGCACCGGCGGGAACACGACCATCAGCAAATACATGATGACGGCGGCGATGGCCCCGGTGACCACGAAGGTCCCTACGGTGACGCCCATGATCTTCCCCGCCCGCTTCCGGCTCTCCATATTCGCCACGGCGCTGGAGATGGAGGCGAAGACCATGGGAACCACCACGCAGAACATCATGTTGATGAACACGGTGCCCAGGGGCTTGAGGACGGTGGCGCCGGTGCCGGAGACGACGCCTCCGCTCCCGTCCGCCTCGGCGGGCCAGACCCAGCCCAGGATGGCGCCCAGGATCATGGACCCCAGCATGACGGCCAAAAAGGCGTAGTTCTTCGCGATGGATTTCTTTTCCATAATTTCCCTCCTACTTGATTGAAACACTTTATTAGCAGGTCAAATCCTCGTCCGTGATTTCCCCTTTACAGACCACGTTGGTGGGCCCGGTGAGGCAGAGCTCCGTAATCTGGCTGTGGATCCGCTCCGCGTCCACATACAGCGTCCCGCCGGTCATGTCCGCCCGGACGGCGCGGCCGCTGACCTTCCCCTGGAGGGCCAGCACCGCCGTGACGGACCCGGTGCCCGTGCCGCAGGCGTAGGTGAAGTCCTCCACCCCCCGCTCGAAGGTCCGCTCATAGAAGCGGTCCTCCCCGGTGAGCTCGTAAAAGTTCACGTTGGCTCCCTTGGGGAAGGCGGGATTCCAGCGGATCTTCCGGCCCAGCTCCCGCAGCTCGCCCTCGTCGGCGTTTTGGAGATTGTGGTACGGGACCACCGCGTGGGGCAGGCCCGGATCCCCCAGCTCCACGTAGGAGCAGGCGTAGCGCACCCCGTCCACCTCCACCGGGCAGTCCAGCTTGACGGTGGTGGGGTCGTTGAGGCGGATCCGGTAGAGCCGCTGGTCCATCCTCTGCCCGAACACCATTCCGGCGGTGGTCTCCACGGCCTGGGCCTCCTTGGCGAGGCCGTTTTCAAAGCCGTAGCGGCAGATGCACCGGGCCCCGTTGCCGCACATCTCCCCCACGCTGCCGTCGGAGTTGAAGAACAGCATCTTGAAGTCGCCGCCCTGGTCCGCCGCCTCCACCACCATCAGCCCGTCGGCCCCGATGGACAGATGCCGCTCGCACAGCGTCCGGGCGATTTGAGGCAGGGCCTCCCGCGGCAGGCGCTCGGCCAGGTTGTTCAAGATGATGAAGTCGTTCCCGGCCCCGTTCATCTTCCAGAATTTCATGGGTCCTTCCTCCTTGTCTGGTTCTTATTATAATCGCACTCTCCGCAAATGAACACCGGAGAATGTGCTGGAAACCTTGCAAAAGATGCGGAGCCGGAACCGGCCCCGCCGTTGACAGGACTGGGGAAGTATGGTATATCAGTATCAGGCAGGAGGGGAACGGCTCGGCCTCCGTACATAGGAGGTGACAACGTGACGGTTCTGGAAACCTTGGCGTTACTGAACCTGCTGGCCGTTGTGATTTTCGGCGTCATCACCACGATGACAAAGAAATAACCGCCCCCAGACATTAAGGAACGGTGATTTCTCAAGCTATAAACTTGTAGGAGGTTAGCCGAACCTGGTGACGACAGGTGCCCCTCTTGCTTTGATTATACCAGCCCCATCCTGGGCTGTCAACCATAAAATCCCCCGGAAAGGAGGCCCCGCCCATGCCCCGAAGAAACGCCCGGAACACCAAGGGCCGCATTATCTCCGCCGCCTGGAAGCTCTTCTACGAGCAGGGCTATGAGGACACCACCATCGAGGACATCGTCTTCGAGTCCGAGACCTCCAAGGGCTCCTTTTACCACTACTTCGACGGCAAGGATGCGCTGCTCGGCACCCTCTCCAACGTCTTCGACGAGAAGTACGAGTCCCTGATTCCCGCCCTCTCGGCGGAGCAGGACGCCGTTGAGAAGCTGGCCTTTTTGAATCACGAGCTCTTCGCCATGATTGACGGGGGCATTTCCCTGGACCTGCTGGCCCGGCTGCTGTCCACCCAGCTCCTCACCCGTGGGGAGAAGCACCTGCTGGACCGGAACCGGACCTATTTCAAGCTGCTGCGGAAAATCATCGCCGAGGGCCAGCAGGCGGGCCAGCTCCGCACGGACCGAACGGTGAACGAGATCGTAAAGGCCTACGCCCTCTGGGAGCGGGCCCTGCTCTACGACTGGTGCCTCTGCGGCGGGGAGTACTCCCTGGTGGCCTACACGGACGCCATGACCCCCATGTTCCTGGAGAGCTGGCGGAGCGCGGATAAAAAGGAGGTTGCGGAATGAGAAAACAGCGGGTGCTTGCCTGGCTGCTGTGCGCGGCGCTGCTGGCGGGGTGCCAGGGGGACTCCCGGCCGGAGGAGACGGCCAACGCCGTAGCCCCCATCTCCCAGGAGGACCTCTCCCAGGACCTGCGGGACGCCCTGGAGGCGGAGTGGAAGTCCTGGAACGCCATGAGCGGGGAGGCGCAGGTCGTCTCCAGCCACATGCCCGGCTGGTGCAGTCAGGGCTTTGAGGACTGGGCCGCCGGCGAGGCATTCCTGGGCTTCCCTGTCCCCAATCCCCTGGAGGACAGCGACTGGCTGGAAAAGGGGACCTACGTGGCCATGCCTCTGGGCTTCCGGGACGCGCCCCGGGTGAAGGTCGACTGGTACGGCACCCAGGAGGGCTATGTGGACTGGGTCAACGCCGGAGCCGGGTACCGCAGCGGCTCCACCCGGGTGATGCTCTCGGCCCTTTTATACGGGGACCCGGCCACAGCCAGGCACTCGGACAGGGACTGGACCCTGGACCTGGGGAAGCAGGAGGCGGACGGCGTGCTGCACGTGATCCCGGAGGACACGGAGCGGTACTGCTCCCGCACGGCCTACCTGATCTGGGACGGCGTGCTGTACCACGTCCACGTGGTCGGTGAGCCCGGCGAAAAGACGGAGGTGGAGGAAACCCTGGAGCGGGCCCTGGAGTCCTTTTCGGAGGAATCGGAGTGACCGTGGTCCCTTCCCGGCCAAGAGGCGCAAAAAAGTGATTTTGCTTTTCGCCGGAAAATTTCCCTAAAAAGTGTACGGCTTAAAAGCTTTGACATTTCATAATTTTATGGAACCTTCACAGAACGAGGTATAGACCGCATTCTATACCTCGTTCTGTCTTTCATTCTAGTGAAAAGTGTGCTATGATAGCACCCATTGAACGGAAAAGGAGAGAGATTTCATGTCTACCGCACAAATCTGCATCATGGGTACCATCATCGCGTACCTCTGCTTCGTCATCTTCACCGGGGTGATGATCGGCCGCCGCTCCAAGAAGAGCGCCGAGGGCTTCTACCTGGGCGGCCGGGGCATCGGCCCCCTGGTCACCGCCATGAGCGCCGAGGCCTCCGACATGAGCAGCTACCTGCTCATGGGCATTCCGGGCCTTGCGTACCTTTCCGGCGTGGCCGACGCCAGCTGGACCGCCATCGGCCTGGCCGCGGGCACCTATTTGAACTTCCTCCTGGTTGCCAAAAAGCTCCGGCGCTACAGCGTGAAGCTGGACGCCATCACCATCCCCAGCTTCATCTCCAAGCGCTACGGGGAGAAAAAGCCCGTCATCATGTGCATCTCCGCCCTGATCATCCTGATTTTCTTCGTGCCCTATGTGGCCTCCGGCCTGGCCGCCATCGGCAAGCTCTTCAACAGCCTCTTCGGCTGGAACTACATGGCGGCGGTGGTCATCGGAGCCATCGTCATCATCAGCTACACCTCCATCGGGGGCTTCAACGCCGTGGCCACCATGGACCTGATCCAGTCCGTTATCATGACCGCCGCCCTGGCCGTCATCGTGGTGTTCGGCGTGGTCCAGGCGGGCGGCATGGACGCGGTGATCGCCCACGCCCAGACCCTCCCCGGCTTCTTCAGCTTCACGGAGACCTATAATGTCTCCACCGGCGGGGCGGACCCCTACGGCTTCATCCGCATCATCTCCATGATGGCCTGGGGCCTGGGCTACTTCGGCATGCCCCACATCCTGGTGCGCTTCATGGCCATCCGGGACGAGAACGAGCTGACCCTCTCCCGCCGCATCGCCGCCACCTGGGTGGTGATCTCCATGGGCGTGGCCGTGTTCATCGGCATCGTGGGACACGCGGTCTCCGCCGCGGGCAAGGTGCCCTTCCTGGAGGGCAGCGCCACGGAGACCATCATCGTCAAGCTCTCGGACCTGCTGTCCAGCTACGGCGTCTTCCCCGCCATCGTGGCGGGCTGCATCCTGGCGGGCATCCTGGCCGCCACCATGTCCACGGCGGACAGCCAGCTGCTGGCGGCCTCCTCCGCCTTCTCGGAGAACATCGTCCAGGAGGTCTTCGGCGTCAAACTGACGGAGAAGCAGACCATGCTCATTGCCCGGCTGACGGTGGTGGTCATCGCCGTCATCGCCCTGTTCCTGGCCTCGGATCCGGGCAGCAACGTGTTCCAAATCGTGTCCTTCGCCTGGGCGGGCTTCGGCGCCGCCTTCGGCCCGGCCATCCTCTGCGCCCTGTACTGGAAGCGGAGCAACCGTCAGGGCGTCATGGCGGGCCTGGTTGCCGGCGGCGTGATGATCTTCGTGTGGAAGTTCCTGGTCCGCCCCCTGGGCGGCGCGTGGGACATCTACGAGCTGCTGCCCGCCTTCGTGGTGGGCCTGGCCGCCATCGTGATTGTCAGCCTGCTGACCCCCGCTCCGGACGAGGGCGCCCTGAAGCTCTTCGACGAGGTGAAGGGGAAGTAAATCCGATATGAAAACCGCCCCAGGTCCCGCCTGGGGCGGTTTTTTGGTCATTTCCCCCTTGACAAACCGGGCCCTTCCCCGTACAATAGGGCCTGTTGAAAGACGATGAAGGGAAAAAAGACGGGGGAGGGTCCCGCCCTCAGAGAGCCGGCGGAAGGTGCGAGCCGGCGGGGGAGCCCCTGTGCATGACTGGTCCCGGAGTCTCCCGCCCGAGAGGTAGGGCGGGGCGGTTCGCCCCCGTTACCGGGCTTTTAAGGGCCGCCTTCGGGCGGCTGAACAGGGTGGTACCGCGTAGTGATGACACGCCCCTGGCCGGTTGAGGCTGGGGGCGTTTTCGCGGCTTGAGAAAGGAGAAAAGATATGGTGAGCTCAGGGTTTGGAATGGGAGGCTTTGGCGGCGGCATGTTCACGATAGTCCCGCTTTTCATCACCGTCATATTTGTGCTGGTCATCGGCATGTTCATCGTCACGGCGGTCCGGGGTGTCATGACCTGGAACAAAAACAACGCCTCCCCCCGGCTGACGGTTTCCGCCCAGGTGGTGACCAAGCGGACGCAGGTTTCCCACCATCACCATCAAGACAGCATGAGTCATTCCAGCACCTCCTATTACGCCACCTTCCAGGTGGAGAGCGGGGACCGGATGGAGTTCAGCGTCAGCGGCCCGGAGTACGGCCTGCTGGCGGAGGGGGACCAGGGAACCCTCACCTTCCAGGGGACCCGGTATCTGGGCTTTGAGAGGACCTGACCAATTTAGAAATTCCATTTTCAAAGAATAAAGGAGATCACACATGAAGTACGATTTCACCGCCATCGAGAAAAAGTGGCAGCAGAAGTGGCTGGAGGAGAAACCCTTCACCGCCGTCAACGGCGACACCAGCCGGGAGAAGTTCTTCGGCCTCATCGAGTTCCCCTACCCCTCCGGCCAGGGGCTCCACGTGGGCCACGCCCGGCCCTTTACCGCCATGGACATCATCTGCCGGAAGAAGCGGATGCAGGGCTTCAACGTCCTCTTCCCCATCGGCTACGACGCCTTCGGCCTGCCCACGGAAAACTACGCCGTGAAAAACCACATCCACCCCGCCAAGGTCACCCACGACAACGTGGAGAACTTCCGTAAGCAGCTCCGCATGCTGGGCTACTCCTTCGACTGGGACCGGGAGGTCAACACCACCGACCCGGACTACTACAAGTGGACCCAGTGGATTTTCCTCCAGATGTTCAAGAAGGGCCTGGCCTATAAGGCATCCATGCCCGTGAACTGGTGCACCAGCTGCAAAATCGTCCTGGCCAACGAGGAAGTGGTGGAGGGCGTCTGTGAGCGCTGCGGCGGCGAGGTCATCCGGAAGGAAAAGAGCCAGTGGATGCTGGCCATTACCAAATACGCCGACCGCCTCATCGACGATCTGGAGGACGTGGACTTCATCAACCGGGTGAAAATCCAGCAGCGGAACTGGATCGGCCGGTCCGAGGGCACGGAGGTGGACTTCACCGCCACCAACGGCGACAAGCTGACGGTCTACACCACCCGGTGCGACACCCTTTTCGGCGTGACCTACATGGTCATCTCCCCGGAGCACCCCTTCCTGGAGCGGTGGAAGGACCAGATCCAAAACTGGGACGAAGTGGCCGCCTACCAGGCCGAGGCCGCGAGAAAGTCCGACTTCGAGCGGGGCGAGCTGAACAAGGAAAAGACCGGCGTCCGGCTGGACGGCATCGAGGTGGTGAACCCCGCCACGGGGAAGCACGTCCCCATGTTCGTCTCCGACTACGTGCTGATGGGTTACGGCACGGGCATCGTCATGGGCGTGCCCGGCCACGACCAGCGGGACTGGGAGTTCGCCACGAAATTCGGCCTGCCCATCGTGGAGGTGGTCCAGGGCGGAGATATCACGAAAGAGGCCTTCGTCCTCAAGGACGACACGGGGATCATGGTAAACTCCGGCTTCCTGAACGGGATGACCGTCAAAGAGGCCATCCCCGCCATGAAGGAGCACGTGACCCGTGAGGGCTACGGACGGCCCAAGACCAACTTTAAGCTCCGGGACTGGGTGTTCTCCCGCCAGCGCTACTGGGGCGAGCCCATCCCCCTGGTGAACTGCGAAAAGTGCGGCTGGGTGCCCCTGCCGGAGGACCAGCTGCCCCTGCTCCTGCCGGAGGTGGAGAGCTACGAGGTGACGGACACCGGCGAGAGCCCCTTGGCGAAGATGACCGACTGGGTGAACACCACCTGCCCGAAGTGCGGCGGCCCCGCCCAGCGGGAGACGGACACCATGCCCCAGTGGGCGGGCTCTTCCTGGTACTTCCTCCGGTATATGGACCCCCACAACGACAAGGCGCTGGCCTCCAAGGAGGCCCTGGACTACTGGTCTCCCGTGGACTGGTACAACGGCGGCATGGAGCACACCACGCTGCACCTGCTGTACAGCCGCTTCTGGCACAAGTTCCTCTATGACATCGGCGTGGTGCCCACGGCGGAGCCCTACGCCAAGCGGACCAGCCACGGCATGATCCTGGGCGAGGGCGGAGAGAAGATGTCCAAATCCCGGGGCAACGTGGTAAACCCCAACGACATCGTGGCCCAGTACGGCGCGGACACCATGCGGCTGTATATCATGTTCGTGGGCGACTTCGAGCAGGCGGCCATCTGGTCCACGGAGGCGGTGAAGGGCTCCAAGCGCTTCCTGGACCGGGTGTGGAACCTGGCGGAGAGCGCGAAGGACGACCCGAACCCCTCCCCGGCCAACGAGGCGATTCTCCACCGGGCCATCAAAAAGGTCACCCTGGACGTGGACAGCCTGAAAATGAACACGGCCATCGCGGCCATGATGACGGCGGTGAACGAACTGACGGCCAACGGAGTCACCAAGGGGGACATGAAGCCCCTGCTCCAGATCCTCTGCCCCTTCGCCCCCCACATCACCGAGGAGCTGTGGGAGCGCTTCGGCTTCGCCGCCGAGACGGGGAAGATGTGCTGCCAGAGCGAGTGGCCGGTCTACGACGAGAGCAAGACCGTGGCCTCCGCGGTGGACTTCGCCGTGCAGGTGAACGGGAAGCTGAAAGGCACCGTCACCATGCCCACGGACAGCGGGGAGGCCGCCGTGGTGGAGGCCGCCCTGACGGTGGAGAAGGTCCAGAAGGCTACCGCCGGGATGCAGGTGGTGAAGACCATCTTTGTGAAAAACCGGCTGGTGAATTTGATTGTGAAGCCCCGGTAAAACGGCGAGAAGGTCCCTTCCCCTTTGTGGGGAAGGGACCTTTTTTAACCGGATGACAGGAAACGGATCCTTCCTGAATTTTCCGGCCGGGCCGTCGCTTTTTGCCGGACGATGTGTTATAATCATGCTGCTGTCGGCCCTCCGCAGTTGGGAGGAGGTGTACATCCATGGAGTTCATCCTCACTTTAGCTGCTTCCCTCACGGCAAACGTGATTGGTCATCTCGTTTGCAAATGGCTGGATGGGAAGAAATGACAGCGGCAGCCTAAAATGGAGCGCCCGGAAGTTGCAGCTTCCGGGCGCTTCGCTTTGGTGAACATCGGAGTTCATTCTCACTTCTTGGTCACGATCATTGTACCCCGTAAAGCGGGGAAAGTCAAGAACCCTTTTTCCCCTCCAGCTCGATCCGGCCGTGCTTGGCCTCGAAGGACTCCACGGCGTCCCGGATCAAAATCAGGACCTGGCTGTTGGCGGAGCGGCCCTCGTAGGCGGAAATCACATGCAGCTTGTGCAGTAATTGTTCATCAATGCGAATTGAATAGCTTTTCATAGCGTTCTTCCCCACAATATAACCTCAAAATGATTTTATACTATGTTTACTTTATATCTGTTTTGTGTTATTATGTTTGAAAAGGATATAAAATATATCTTTTAAATACAAAATGTATTTTACAGGAGGATGCTATGCCAAACTATCAGAAAATGTACGCCATCGCGTTCAACGCGATTTCCGACGCGCTGGAGGAACTGGACAAGCTGAACATCGGCGCGGCCAAGGAGCACCTCAAGGAAGCCCAATTCCACACGGAGGAACTTTACATAGCGCAGGATGAAGAGGACCCCGCCTCCGAGGCGGAATCCGCCGGGGAATAGGAAAGGGCCCCGTCCAACGGACGGGACCCTCTTTTTGCGGATAGGGCGGATTTACTTCTTCGGCTCCTCGCCCTCAAACACGGCCTTGGCGCTGGCGGCCAGGCCCGCCAGGCCCTGGAGCTCACTGGGGATGATGATTTTCGTTGCCTTGCCGTCGGCCACCTTCTGCATGGCCTCCAGGGCTTTCAGCTTCACCACCTGGTCGTTGGGGGCGGCGGCGTTCAGAAGCCGCAGGGAGTCCGCCAGGGCCGTCTGGACCCTTGTAATGGCCTCGGCCTCGGCCTCCGCCGCCATGATGCGGGCCTGCTTCTCGCCCTCGGCCTGGAGAATCGCCGCCTCCTTGGCCGCCGTGGCCCGGAGGATGGCCGCCTGCTTCTCGCCCTCGGCCACCAGCACCTGGGACTCCTTCTGGCCCTTGGCCTGGAGGACGGATTCCCGGCGCTCCCGCTCGGCCTTCATCTGCTTTTCCATGGCGTTCTGGATGTCCTTGGGCGGGATGATGTTTTTCAGCTCCACCCGGTTGACCTTGATGCCCCAGGGGTCCGTGGCCTCGTCCAGGATGGCCCGCATCCGGGAGTTGATGATGTCCCGGCTGGTGAGGGACTGTTCCAGGTCCATGTCGCCGATGATGTTCCGCAGGGTGGTGGCCGTCAGGTTTTCAATGGCGTTCATGGGGTGCTCCACGCCGTAGGTGTAGAGCTTGGGGTCCGTAATTTGGAAATAGATCACCGTATCAATCTGCATGGTGACGTTGTCTTTCGTGATGACGGGCTGGGGCGGGAAGTCCGCCACCTGCTCCTTCAGGGATACCTTCTTCACTACCCGCATGACGAAGGGCACCTTGACGTGAGGGCCCTGGTTCCACACGGCGTGGAACTGGCCCAGCCACTCCACCACGTAGGCCCGGGACTGCTGGACGATATGGACGTTGGAGATGATCAGGATGACCAGCAGGACGATGACGACGGAAATGGGAATCCACCACATTACTTTGTTACCTCCACTTTCTCTGAATATTGGACCAGGAGCTTGACGCCCTCGATCTTCTGTACCTTCACCTGGGTCCCGGCGGGGATGGGGCCGCCGTCCACGCTGCGGGCGGTCCAGGTTTTGCCGTCCACGTAGACGGCGCCGGAGGCCGTTTCGTTATCCACGGCCTCGGTGACCTTGGCCGTCATGCCCACCACCCGGTCGGAGTTGGTGGGAATATGGGGCCGGGTCATAAAGCGCCGGACCAGGGGCCGGGTGGCGGCCAGCGCCAGGGCGGACACCACGGCGAATACCAGGACCTGGGTGGCCTCCGGAGTCAGCCCGCCCAGGGCCCAGCCGGACATACAGGCGACGAGGCCCGCCAGGGACCCGACTACAAACCAGATGGAGACCATGCTCTCCGTGACCACCTCGGCCACGCCGAAAAGAACAATCGCCCCCAGCCAGAGCCAAATGAACATGCTCATAAGAATGCCTCCTTTCCAATGGGCCTCAGCTTTCTTATTCAGTATAGCATACCTTCCGGGGAAAAAGTGTTTCATTTCAGTAACAATTCACAAGAGGGGCTGAAACTCGACCTCACAGGGGAGTTGAAAACCCTTGAAACTCCTGCTATACTGAGCTATCCGAACAAGAAAGGGAGGGACTCTTTTTGGTACTGACCGTCCCCTGCCTCCTGGGCCTGGAGGCCCTGGTGGCCGACGAGATGAAGCGCCTGGGCGTAAAAAACGTCCGGGCCGAAAACGGCCGGGTCCACTGCGACGGCGGCCTGGCGGACATTGCCCGGCTGAACATCGGCCTGCGCTGCGGGGCCCGGGTGCTGATGGAGCTGGGGGAACCCTTCCCCGCTCCGGACTTCGAGGCCCTGTTCCAGGGCGTGCTGGCTCTGCCCTGGGAGGACTTCATCCCCAGGGACGGGGAATTTCCCGTGAAGGGCTATTCCCTGAACTCCGCCCTGCACTCCGTTCCCGCCTGCCAGGCCATCGTGAAAAAGGCCGCCGCCCGGCGGCTGGGGAACGCCTACGGCTGCGAGACCCTGCCGGAGACGGGGGACCGCTATCAGATTCAATTCGCCATCGTCAAGGACCGGGCCTCTCTCTACCTGGACACCTCCGGCGAGGGGCTCTACAAGCGGGGCTACCGGGCGCAGAATATGGGCGCGCCGTTGCGGGAGACCCTGGCGGCGGCGCTGGTGACCCTCTCCCGCTACCGGGGGAAGGACCCCTTCTGCGATCCCTTCTGCGGCTCCGGCACCATTCCCATCGAGGCGGCGCTCATCGCCAAAAACCGGGCTCCGGGTCTGGACCGGCGCTTTGCCGCCCAGAGGTGGAAGGCCATGGACCCCAAGCTGTGGATGGATGCGGCGGAGGAGGCCCAGGACAGGGAATTCCACGGGAACTACGACATCTGGGGCGGGGATATCGACCCGGCGGCGGTGGAGCTGGCCCGGCACAACGCGGCCCTGGCGGGCGTGGAGGACTGCGTGCGCTTCGAGGAGGCGGACGCGGGGAAATTCCATCGAAGCAGCGAATACGGCCAGCTGGTGACGAACCCGCCCTACGGCGAGCGGCTGCTGGAGAAGGAGGAGGCGGAGGCGCTGTATCGGAGCTTCGGCAAGGCCCTGGAGGACCTGCCGCCGAAATGGCGGGTGATTGTGCTGAGCTCCCACACGGAGTTTGAACGGTGCTTCGGCCGCCCGGCGGACAAGAAGCGGAAGCTGTACAACGGCATGCTGAAATGCGACGCGTTTTTCTATGGGAAGTGAAAAAAGAGGGAGCGGGAATTTTCCCGCTCCCCTCTTGCAACGGGGAGGAAAGTGTGGCATAATAAATAGCGTTCCGGCAGCGCCGGTTTGGAGATGTACCCAAGTGGCTGAAGGGTCCGCACTCGAAATGCGGTAGGCGCCTCAAAAGCGCGCGGGGGTTCAAATCCCTCCATCTCCGCCAAGCGGCCCTGGGAGTACCGCTCCCGGGGCCGCCTTTTTTCAACTACCATGAGGGAGGAATACCCATGAGCAGTCTCTTCATCAAAAACGCCTCGGCCGTCGTCACCTGCGATAACCGGGATACGGTACTGGAAAACGCCGGGGTCCTTATCCGGGACGGAGCAATCGCCTACCTTGGGCCGGAGCCCCAAGCGGCGGACGAGACCCTGGACGCCTCGGGCTGCATCGTCTATCCGGGGCTCATCAATACCCACCATCATCTCTACCAGACCTTCAGCCGGAACCTGCCCCAGGTGCAGAACCTGGAGCTGTTTGACTGGCTCCGGGCGCTGTATGAGATTTGGAAGAACCTGGACGGCGAGGCCATCTACCACAGCTCCATCGTGGGCATGGGGGAGCTGCTGAAAACCGGGTGCACCACCGTTTTCGACCACCACTACGTCTTCCCCGGCGGGGCCTCCCTGGCCCTGCTGGACGCGCAATTCGCCGCGGCAGAGGCTCTTGGGGTGCGGATGTACGCCTCCCGGGGCAGCATGGACCTAAGCAAAAAAGACGGCGGCCTGCCCCCGGACAGCGTGGTCCAGACCGTGGACGAGATTCTCCGGGACTGCCGGGCGGCGGTGGAGAAGTACCACGACCCCCGCCCCCTCTCCATGCGGATGCTGGCCCTGGCCCCCTGTTCCCCGTTCAGCGTCTCGGCGGAGCTGCTGCGCCAGTCCGCCCTGCTGGCCCGAGACTT
>VSMY01000063.1 GCA_009773995.1 Oscillibacter sp.
GTGGAAACAATCCTCATTAAAAAACCATACGGCTTGTGAGGCAATTTTGCTTTTTGCCGACGACTGGTCGTGCTTCTCCGAGGAGTATCAGTATATCCTGATTTGTGGCAGCGCCATGCCGCAGCAGAAATTGATGAACGAGTATCTGTCTTACATTCCTTGGCGGGGCGTCGTGTCGCTGTCCACCAATCTTCACGAACCGCTTAACGCCGAGATCGGTTCCGTGAAGCATCTGCGCGCTTTGCAGTCCACGCAAAGCGAGGCCGAATGCACCGACACTATTCAGCACAGCGCCGTATGGTGGCTCTATTCCAACGGCTACGACGACGACCCGGATACGCTGACGGATTCCTTCGCGCAGTGGAGGAACCGCAATCGCAGGTTCCTTCAATACACCGTTCAGGAAATCTGTACCGCCGCCCCTCCCCAAGAGCTGATGATCATCATGGACTGCGGCAGCCTGGAGGGGGAAGGCGAGTGGAACAAGGTCCAGGCCCTGCTGGAGTACTTCGATGAAAACGAGGACAGCGGGACTCAAGCCGCCGTGCTGAACGCGGAAAACCAGCGCAGCTTTGACCAGAACAGGCTGGCCAACCTGCGGCTGCGCGCCTTCCCGTTGGGAATCGAGAGTCTGGCGGACTACGCCGCCTCTTACCTGAACGGCAGCCGCCGGGCGGGCGTCTGGCTCCCCCACAGGGACAAGAAAACGGGAATCCAGCTGGAGGAGGCGGACGAGCAGTACATTACTTCCTATGTGGATATTGTGGGTGACCATCTGCTGGACCCCAGCGTTCCCAGCCGCGCCCTGCGGGCCTTCTACCGCGGGGAGCCCATCACCTGGGACGCCATTGACCGCGCGCTCCCGGTACTCCACCCCAGAACGGCGGCCCTGGCGGAGGAAATCCGGCAAAGAATCGACGAAGAGAAATGGGGAAGGATCAAGGTGCCCCATACGCCGGGCGCCGGGGCCAGCGTGCTGACAAGAACCGTCTGCTGGCAATTGCGAAAGTCCTGCCCGGTGGTACAGCTTCGCGAGGTCAATATGGATACGCTGGAATGCCTGCAGCGCGTTGCAGCCCTCTCCAGATGCCCCGTCCTGATCTTGATGGACGGCGATTTCACAATCAGCGACGTTGAGGCTGTGGAGTCCAATATGCACTCCGGCATAGCCAGCAAGAAATACCTGATTCTCTACACCTACCGCGTATACGGCGCCTCGGACGACATGCGCAAGCTCTCCGTGTTGGACGATCGGACTGCGGAGGACTTTGAGCGCCATTACGCTGAAGAGCTTAAGCAGTCTGAAATTTACCCGCTGGATGAAATCAGCACCCGGACGGCCAACTTGGGGGAACTGACGAGGACCCAAACCTTCCGGGAATTCCGCCTGCCTTTCTTCTATGGCATGTACGCCTTTGAAGAGGATTTTGTCAGCGTATCGCATTACATCAACCAGGTCCTGGATTTCATGAACCGGGACGCCAAGTACTACAAGGCCATCCGCTACCTGTCCCTGGTTACCTATTTCACCGGCACCAAGGGTCTGAGCTTTAAGATTCTTAAAAAGCTCTTATCCATGAACAGCAGCTCCCTGGCGGAGATTCGGAAGACTCTGAACGCGGGCATTCCCAGCCTCGTGTACACCACGAACGCCTCCTACCGCATCTGCCATCCCGTCATCGCCTACCAGATTCTGCTGAAGACCTGCGGAGAGGGCACTGGGCACCTGTCGACTCTCAGTTTCTGCAAATTGTGCACAGAGTTCATCAAAGACATCCGGAAGCTGGACCGCTCGGACGATCCGTCCGCCTATGTAAACCAGCTGGTTGCCGATCTCTTCACAAACCGGGAGGTTATTGATCACGAAGCCACCGCAAGGGATGCCTCTAGATCGAGCTTTTCCACTGCAATTCTGGCGCTGGGGCAATTCAATCTCCAAAAAGAGGTCTTTCAGTGCCTGGTGGAAAACTTCCCCAAAAACGCGCACTGCTTCCAACACTACGGCCGGCTGCTGAGCGTCAACGAACCGCTGAATCTGATGCCGGCCAAACAGCAGTTTAATGAGGCCATCCAGCTGGATCCCGAAAGTCCCCTGCACTACCATGCCCGGGGAACCATGTACCTGCGCTTTTGCCGTCAGAAGCTCCACTCCGACAGCCTTAAAACCCCGGAGGACATCTACAACGAGTGCAAAAGCGCTGTAGAGCTGGCCCTGCAAGACTTTTTCACCACCCTGGACTACGCCCGGTACACCCCCCTTTTCAACCGATCCTATCCCTACAGCTCCATTCTTCAAATCTGCACCATTGTTATCAAGCAGATCATCCGGCGCTATGACGAGCGGTATCCCGGAACAAAGTTCTGGGACAGCGGCACCGAGATCGCCCGCTGGTGCCATCATCTGCTGTCCGTCGCCCGGCGGTACGCTATGAGAACGGAGATAGAACATCCCGAATTTGAGCAGAACCCCTACTACGCGCAGATGAAGCGGGACCTTACCGGCATCAAATTCAGCCTGCCGGAACTGGAAGCCCTCATTGAAAAGTCCCCCACCGAAAACGCCGATTTGAAAATAATTTACCTGAGCCGCCTGAACACCCGCCGGGAGGCATGGCGATTCAGAACCCAACAGGACCTGGCGACCATTACGGAGTACTGCGAGACGGTGACGCAAATCATCGGGCCGGATGGAGGCGTCCTCTGGAAGTGGTTTCAGGCGTATATCCGCATGGACAATTTCAGCTATGCCCACGCCCTGGGGTTCTTGGAAAATCTGCCCGGATTGGAAAACAGCGTCACCGTCAATTATCTGCTTCAAATTCTCTACTTCTGCCAGTTCTACGAGACGGCGAATCCGGACGACGCCGACAAGGCCCTGTTTTACCAGCGCCGGTGCAGAGAGCTGAGTCAGACCGCTATCAACGGGGACCACCGCCGCTCCTGCCGTCTCTTCCTGACCGCGCCGGGGACGGGAAGGGTTCCCCTGACGGATCTCCGGGAGGACGGAGCAAAACTCGAATGCACGGTTATCGACCAAGTGGCGAAGGAGCAAAGCGCGCGGATGACCCTAAAGCTGGACCCTCGTTTCAAGGCCGTCTTCGTGCCCATCTACAACCAGGAGGTCAAAACGCGGCAGGGCTTCGGCCTGCCCGTCAAGGCCGCCATCGGCTTCAGCTACAACGGCCTGTATGGCTTTGACTTGGAAATCGGTCATGATTAAAGGAAAGGTCCTTCCCTCTTCGAACCGGCCTGCGAGGCTCGTTCAGCAACGAAAGAAGGCCGCATGGCGCGAAAGCGTCATGCGGCCGCCTTTTTACCACGCCTGCCGCGCTCCAAAGGCAAAGTAGCCCTTCTGCTTTTAATTACGGCAGATTGTCTTCTAAGACATCCAGAAGAATCATGCGCGTATACGCAGATTCTTTCAGTATCACCCCTCCGTCATACTTCGTATCCTCTTCCAATACACAGTACGCCAAGCGTCCCTTCAGCCTGGCTCTTCGGGACTCCTTGACGCTGTCAATCCAGTCGGCCATCTCCCCTTCGCCAAGCACCGAAATCGAACTGGAGTCTTTTCCATCAGGAGACTTCGCGGTGGCGTTGATGTAGGAGACGTCACCAACCTGCAGTCCAAAGCCCCTGCACAGAGCTATCTTTACATACCCGGTTTGATTCGGAGTCAGCAGCATATCCAGCTCAATCTCTTGTCCATAGTATTTATAAGGCCGGCGCAAAAAGCCTCTCAGGATTTCGTAGTCGTCGCCCGCCGTATCGGGGGGCAGATTCCGTATGGAAGCCTCAATCGCACGATCTTTCTTCAGTTCGTTCATCAAATCCTGGGTTACCTTTTTGCTAAGATCGGCGGGATTTGTGAACGTGCTAACCACATGCGCTTTCTTCAAGCGAGCTTTAAAAGCCTCTAACCTTTCCGCGTTCTCTCCCTTATCCACAAATTTAGGAGCAATCGGATGGTTTTCATCGAGTATGTAAATCAATACCGGAATCCTATTTTTTACCGCCTCTTCATACTCCAGCTCCGTAAAGGATTTCCCGCTGTCCTCCTCCACGCTTCCGTAGCGCATGCCGATGAGCCCGATATAAATCTTGCATTCGCGCACAGCCTGAAGGCATTTGTCCAAAGGTTTCTCAGGCGTTGAACCAAAAAATTCCATCCCCTTGATGGTCTGGTTCATATAAATGATGCTCCGTTCCACCTCATCCCGATAGGGCTTTAAATCCTCATAGGTGGACGATACAAATATGGGGACGTTCATACGCTCCTGAGTCGTGGCCATGGGGTTTCCCTCCCATTCTTTCGTTTTTGGCGTTCCTTACGCCGCCGCCGGTCGTAATTCTCCATGCGTTCTCACACGCAAACGCCGGCAGGGTGTCAACCGCTTGTCTATAGTATACAACAGGCTCCCCTTCCTTTCAACCAAATTTTACATTTTGTGTGAAAAATTACCGCCGCCGCGCAAGCAGCCGGAGAGGGGCATCCTCTCCGGCTGCTTTTATTGGCCGGCAATCCGGTCCGGAAAGGCGGTTTTCCCGTTCCGGTTATCCCTTCACCTCCAGCAGGTCCGTTCCCGCTGTGATCGGTCCCTCCGCGATGGGGGCCACGCTTTGGTAATCCTCCGTGTTGCAGATAATCATGGGGGTGGTGAGGAGATAGCCCGCCGCGCGAATCGCCTCCATGTCGAAGGAGATCAGCAGGTCGCCCTTTTTCACCTTCTGCCCCACTTCCACGTGGGCCTCAAAGTGCTTCCCGCCCAGCTCCACGGTGTTGATGCCGATGTGGAGCAGGATTTCCACGCCGTCCTCCGTCACCAGGCCGACGGCGTGGTGGGTGTCGAAGAGATTGTCCACCTCGGCGTCCGCCGGGGCGTAGAGCTTGCCCTCGCCGGGCTCCACGGCCACGCCGTCTCCCAAGATGCAGTTGGAGAAGGCCTCGTCCTGAACCTCCGCCATGGGGACCACCGTGCCGCTCATGTGGGCCCCCAGCACCGCGTCCCGCTTGGCGGGGGCGGCGGGCTTCCCGGCGGGAGCCGCAGGAGCGGGGACGGAAACCGCGTCCAAATGGTCCGCCTCGGGACTTTCCATAAAGTCCACCAGGTTGGACTTGATGACGGCCACCTGGGGCCCGTAGACCACCTGGACGCCGTTGCCCTTGTGGATGACACCGGAGGCCCCGGACTGCTTCAGCATGGCGTCGGAGACCTTCTCCGGGTCGATGACCGTCACCCGGAGGCGGGTGGCGCAGCAGTCCACGTCGGAGAGGTTCGCCTTGCCGCCCAGGCCCTTGAGAATCAGGGCGGACACCGGATCGGACGCCCCCGCGGGAGAGGAGCCTTCGGGGCCCACGCCGGTCTTGGCCTTGAAGTCGGAGCGGGTAAAGAGCTTGGTCTCCTCGCCCTCGTCCTCCCGGCCGGGGGTCTTCAGGTCCATCTTGGTAATCATGAAGTAGAAGGTGAAGTAGTAGACCACAAAGTACACCGCGCCGACCACCACTACCCAGATCCAGTGGGTCTTGGCGCTGCCCTGGAGAACGCCGAAGAGGGTCAGGTCGATGATGCCGCCGGAGAAGGTCATGCCCACGCCCACGTTGAAAATGTGCATCAGCATATAAGAGAGACCCGCGTAGACGCAGTGAACGGCGTACATAAGAGGGGCCACGAAGAGGAAGGTAAACTCCAGGGGCTCCGTGATGCCCGTCAGCATGGCGGTGAGGGCGGCGGAAATCAGCAGGCCGCCGGCCACCTTCCGTTTCTCCGGCTTAGCGGCTTTGTACATGGCCAGGGCCGCGCCGGGGAGGCCGAAGATCATGAAGGGGAACTTGCCCGCCATGAAGCGGGTGGCGGAAACGGAAAAGACTTCCGTGGACTTGGAGGCCAGCTCCGCAAAGAAGATGTTCTGTGCCCCCTGGATGGCGACGCCGTCCACGATGGCCGTGCCGCCCACGGCGGTCTGCCAGAAGGGCATATAGAAGACGTGGTGCAGGCCGAAGGGAATCAGGGCCCGCTCCAGGATGCCGTAAATCCAGGTGCCCGCATAGCCGGAGCGGATCACCAGGTCGCCCAGGGCGGCGATGCCCATCTGGACGATGGGCCAGACGTAGAACATGGCGATGCCCACCACCACGAAGACGGCGGTGCAGACGATGGGCACAAATCGGGTGCCGCCGAAGAAGGACAGCACCTGGGGCAGCTGAATCTTATAGAAGCGGTTGTGGAGGGCCGCCACGCCCAGGCCCACGATGATGCCGCCGAAGACGCCCATTTGCAGGGTGGTGATCCCTAAGGTGGAGGTGGTGGTGTTAGCCGCCATGGCCTCCACGCCGCCCCGGGCCGTAATCATAGCGGAAATGGCCGTGTTCATGACCAGGTACGCAATCGCGCCGGAGAGGGCCGCCACCTCCTTTTCCTTCTTCGCCATGCCGATGGCCACGCCCATGGCAAAGAGCAGGGCCAGGTTGTTGAAGACGGCGCTTCCGCACTGGTTGCAGATGTCCAGAATCGTGTAGACGAGGCCGCCCTCATAGATGACCCCGGTGAGGCCGTAGGCCTCCAGCATGGTCTGGTTCGTGAACGAGCTGCCGATGCCCAGCAAAAGGCCCGCCACCGGCAGCAGGGCGATGGGCAGCATGAACGAGCGGCCCACCCGCTGCAAAACGCCGAAAATTTTGTCCTTCATAAAACTTCCTCCTTGTCACACAGTATGGCTGAAATTATAAAAACCCATACCGCACGGACCGGAAGGGGCTCCGGCCCGCGCCGCATGGGTTTCGCCCGTTTGATTGGTCACGATCCCGCGCTGTTCAGTTTTTTGCCAGGTTGATGCGCTTGAGGTGAATGGTCAGGTAGATGAGTTCCTCGTCTGAGACCTCTCGCCGGTAGGTGTTTTGGATGTACTCCCCCACGCACTGGGCGCACTTGTAGTGCTGCTTGCAGCTGCGGACGATCATCTCCCGGAAGTCCGGGTCATAGTCCCCGGAGGGGCCCGGCGCGGCCTGAAAGAGCCGCTGGGCGAAGTAGCGCAGGTGGACCACAAAGCGGTTGAAGTCCAGGGACTCCCGGTCGAAGGTCCGCTGGTAGAAGTACTCCACCACCTCCAGCGCCCCCTCGATGAGGCGGGTGATATCGTACATGACGCTCATGGAGGTGTTCAGCTCCGCATTGACGATGTGCAGGGCGATGAAGGCCGCCTCGCTGGGGTTCAGGTCCGCGTGGGTCTCCTCCCGGATGACCCGGAGACAGTGGCGGCCCAGGCGGTACTCGGCGGGGTAATAGCTCATGACGGCCCCCTCCAGGGGGTTGGTGAACTCCACGCCGTTTTCCTTCCGCTTGATGGCGAAGCTGATGTGGTCCGCCAGGGTAATGAGCAGGGACTCGTTCAGCGGAGCGTGAATCTGGGTTTTAATATACTCAATCAGGTCCTGGGTGAGCCGCAGGTGCTCAATGGGAATCTGCGCGCACAGCTCCCGGAGCTTCCGCTGCTCTGCCTTGCCCTCCATGTGGTAGGTTTTTTCAAACAGCGCCGGGTCCACCCGTTCCCCAATTTTCCGCTGGAAGCCCAGGCCCTTGCCGGAAACAATCATTTCGCCGCCCCGGTCATCCACTACGCAGAGGAGGTTGTTATTGATGACTTTTTTAATCCGCATCTTCCGCCTCCCGAAAAAACAAACCAACTCCGTCCTCCCTTTCCTCCGTCATGCGGAGAAGACAGACAGAGTTGGTCAAGCCCGGCAAACCGGTAACATTCCAACGCTAATTCCTATTTGTGCTGACCTGTTCATAATAGCTTTGCCCGAAAAAGAAGTCAAGAGAAGACTTCCAAATCCCATGGAATTCTACTGATCCAACAATATCTCTGCATGTTTTTAGCGATTATGGCAATAACGCGCGCCAAACCGTCACTCCGGCAGCAGCCCCGGCACGATTTCCGCCAGCAGCGCCGCCAGCTGGGCGTGGCCCTTCCGGGTCAGGTGCATCCCGTCCACAGCGTTAAACTCGCAGTCCTTGGCGTCCAGGTAGCGGGCCCCCACCAGCCGGGCGGTCTTCTCATAGTACTTCGGCAGCTCCCGCGACTTTTCCAGGCAGCCCTTCCCCATAGGATCGCCGCACTCCGCCAGCTCCATCTCCGGGCGGATGGGAGGCGGGCAGACAATCAGAATATTGGGAGCGTGATCCCCCCAGCAGTCCACGCTCTGGGCCTTGCGGACCAGGCGCTCCATGCCGATGGCGATGCAGGAGGCGTTGGCCCCCAGGCGCTCTTTTACGTCGTTGGTGCCCAGCATGATGATGAGCAGGTCAAGAAACTCGTGGCTTTTCAGCAGAGCGTACAGAACCGTGAGGGCGTCCATCGTCTCATGAAGGGGGTCCTGGAACACGGTGGTCCGGCCGCTGAGGCCCTCCTCCGTCACCAGGACGTCCGGCCCCAGGGCCTTTTGGAGGAGGCAGGTCCAGCGCTCGTCCTCGTTGAAGCGGATTCCTCCGTCGGCGCAGTCGGCGGGATCGGCACAGTATCCGTGGGTGTTGGAATCTCCTATGCAGAGGATGTGCTTTTTCATGGTCCATCTTCCTTTCTGTCCGCGGTAAGCAAGTCTGAAATTTACCCTATATGGTATAAGTTAACAGCTTTTTCCGGTTTGTCAAGGCATACAGTCAAATTCTCTTTCGAATTTTGAGGGTAAATTCACCAAAAATCGAAATTATTTTTGAAACATTCCCTAAATATTCTTGCTTTGCGAAAATCCTTCCGATTTCAATTGACAAAAGAAGGGAATCCTTGTATAATTTACACAGCGAGCCGGCGGCCGGCCGGTTCATTTTTTGTAAGGATTAAAAGGAGGATTTGCGATGAAGAAACTGCTTGCGCTGCTGCTGGCCATGGTTATGGTCCTGGGGCTCGCCGCCTGCGGCAAGAAGGCCGAGGAGCCGACTCCCCCCGCCGACGACAAGACCCAGACCGACACCCAGACCCCTGAGACCCCCGAGGAGCCCGCCGCCGGCGGCGAAATCACCCTGTGGACCTACCCCATCGGCGACTGGGGCAAGGAAGACAAGGTCAAAGCCATCACCGACGCTTTCACGGCCGACACGGGAATCTCCGTGAAAGTCGAGTACTTAGCCTACGCCGACGGCGATGACAAGGTAAACTCCGCCATCACCGCGAAAAACGCCCCCGACCTGATCATGGAAGGTCCCGAGCGCCTGGTCACCAACTGGGGCGACAAGGGCTATCTGGTGGATCTGAGCGACATGTTCGACGATACGGACAAGTCCGAAATCAACGCGGCGGCCATGACCGCCTGCACCCACCCCAACGGCTCCGTCTATGAGTATCCCCTGGTTGTCACGGCCCACTGCATGGCCATCAACCTGGACGCCTTCAAGGAAGCGGGCGCCGACCAGTACCTGAACCTGGACACCCACACCTGGACCACCAGCGATTTCATCAACGCCGTGGAGGCGCTGTATGACCACTTCCAGGCCCCCGTGGGCGCCGTGTACTGCAAGGGCCAGGGCGGAGACCAGGGCACCCGCGCCCTCGTCAACAACCTGTACGGCGGAACCTTCGCCACCGCCACCCACGATCAGTACACCTGGAGCGACCCCGCCAACATCAAGGCGCTGGAGCAGCTCAAGAGCATGCCCGGCATCGCCTTCGACGCCTCTCTGGAGGGCGGCGACGAAATCAAGGTCTTCTATCAGGGCATCCTGAAGATGGCTTTCTGCTGGAACATCGCCCAGCAGCTGAACCCCAACCAGGCCGACACCGGCGCGGGCCTCACTGCCAACGGCGAAGAGATCGTCTTCATGGGCTTCCCCTCTCAGGGCGGTTCTCCCGCTCTCCAGGGCGGCATCTGGGGCTTCGGTATCTTCGACAACGGGGATCAGGCCAAGATTGACGACGCGAAAACCTTCATCAAATGGATGTGCGACTCCGAGCACACCGTGGACGCGGTAAAGACCGCCAACTACTTTGCCGCCCGTTCCGCCGCCGAGGGCACCGACCTCTCCGGCATCTGGGCCGACAACGAAATCATGAACGAGTACCAGGTCCTCATGCCCTACCTGGGCGACTACTACCAGGTCACCAAGGGCTGGGCCGGCGCTCGTACCGAGTGGTGGACCATGCTCCAGAAGGTGGGCGAGGGCGCCAATATCGCCGAGGTTGTTTCCATCCACGCCGAAAACGCCAACGCGGCCGCCGGCTGAGCATTCCCATACACCGTCAAAGAGATAAGGGTTTTTGCGCCCCTCTCCCGCGAAGGGCGGGAGAGGGGCGCGTTTTTACCCGAGAGGCCCTGCCCTGTCGAAATCCAGTCGTAAAGGAGTGTTGATCTTGGCAAGACAGTCCAAACCCACCATGAGCCGGGCGCTGCAGCGGCGGGAGAATATCTCCGGCTACCTCTTCCTGCTGCCCAGCCTGATTTTCTTCATCGGCTTTGTGGTCATCCCCATGATCATCTGCATCGTCACCAGCCTCACAGACGCCAACATGCACGACCAAGGCATGTTTGGGAACTTCATCGGCTTTTCCAACTTCTCCAAGCTGCTGAGCGACGAGACCTTCCTGGAGGCGCTGAAAAACACCTTCATCATCGTCATCGTCAGCGTACCCACGGTGTGCGCCTTTTCCCTGTGGGTGTCCTCCGTCATCTACAAGCTCAGCGGGCCCGTGCTGTCCGCCTTCCGCTGCATCTTCTACCTCCCCGTGGTCACCGGCTCCGTGGCCGTTACCGTGGTGTGGAAGTGGATGTATGACAACTACACCGGAATCTTCAACCACGTCCTCAAGGGCGCGGGGCTGATTGAGCAAAACATCAACTGGCTGGGCGACTCCAAATACGCCCTCTGGTGCATCATCCTGATCCTCTTCACCACCTCCGTGGGCCAGCCCATCGTGCTGTACGTCTCCGCCCTGGGCAACGTGGACCAGACCCTCATCGAGGCCGCCGAGGTGGACGGGGCCAACGGCTTCCAGGTCTTCTGGAAGGTGAAGTGGGCCCAGATGATGCCGACGACCCTGTACATCCTGGTCATCACCACCATCAACTCCTTCCAGTGCTTCGCCCTCATCCAGCTGCTGACCAAGGGCGGCGCGGGAACCAACACGGTGATGTACCACATCTATTGGACCGCCTTCAAGCTGACGGAGCAGGCGGGACACTTCGGCTACGCCAACGCCATGGGCGTGGTGCTGGCCATCTTCATCGGACTGCTGTCCGCCCTCCAGTTCAAGCTGGCGAAAGAAAAGTAAGGGGGTGCTGGTATGAAAATTGAAACTGGACGCGGCCGCGCGTATAAGATTGTCTCCATCCTCATTCTAATCATCCTGGCCTTCCTCTTCACGTTCCCGCTGTACTGGATTGCCACCGGCGCCTTCAAAAACGGCGCGGACATCAACGCCACCAAACCCATCTGGCTCCCCACCGAATGGGTGATGAACAACTTTGAAAAGCTGATGAAGCAGCGCAGCGTCCCCCTGTGGGAGGTCTATCTGCCCTTCGGCAGCTTCTTCAACGGCGGGAAGAAGGTACTTCTCACCGCCGGGCCGGATGCTCCCGCCGCCATCCGCTGGCTCATCAACGCGGTGCTCATGTGCGTGCTGGCCATGCTGATTACCTGCCTCACGGCGGCCATGGCGGGCTACGCCCTGGCGAAAAAGCGCTTCAACGGCCGGGCCATCCTCTTCTCCCTCATCGTCTGCGCCATGGCCCTGCCCAAGCAGGTCATCCTGATCCCGCTGCTGAAGGAGATGTCCGCCCTGCACCTGTACGACAGCCTCTGGGCGGTGATCTTCCCCACCGTGGGCTGGCCCTTCGGCGTGTTCCTTATGAAGCAGTTCTCGGAGAGCATACCGGGAGAAATCTTAGAGGCCGCCAGAATCGACGGCTCCAGCGAGTGGAATACCTTCTCCACGGTGGTCATGCCCATGATTAAGCCGGGCATCGGCGCCCTGGCCATCTTCACTTTCATCAACTGCTGGAACGACTACTTTATGCAGCTGGTCATGCTGGCCAGCGGCAGCAACTTCACCATCCCCCTGGGCATCGCCACCCTCCAGGCGGAGACCTCGGTGGACAACGGTCTGCTGATGGCCGGCGCCACCCTGGCGGCGGCACCCATCATCATCGTCTTCCTGATTTTCCAGAAGTACTTCACCCAGGGTATCACCATGGGCGCGGTGAAAGGATAGTACGATGATTTACGCCAAACACAAGGACGCCCCGGCCTACCGGGGCATCCACCCCAACCTGGACCTGGCGCTGGCGCATATCACGCCGGAGTTCCTGGCCTCTGTGGGTCCGGAGCGGGTGGAGCTTAAGGGCGGCGACGTGTACGCCACCCGGTTCACCTACGAGACCATCCCGGCGGAGGAGAGCTTTTTCGAGGCCCACAAAAAGTACCTGGACATCCACATCATGGCGGAGGGCTCCGAGGGCGTGGAAATCGCCCCGCCGGAGGCCCTGACGGAGTTCGACCGGGTGGAGGCCAACGACTTTTACGCCTACCGGGGCCAGGGGGACTATAAACTGGTCCTCTCTCCCGGGGACTTTCTGGTGGTCTTCCCCGGCGACGCCCACCGCATTAAAATGCAGGTGGACGGCCCCAAGACCGTGAGCAAGGTGGTCTTCAAGGTGAAAATCTATGACTAGGAGTGACAACATGAGAGACCTTTCCAAATACCAGGGCATCTTCCCCGCGTTCTACGCCTGCTATGACAAGGACGGCAAGGTCAGCGCCCCGGCGGTCCGGGCCCTGGCGAAGTTCCTGCTGGACAAGGGCGTGAAGGGCCTGTATGTGGGCGGCTCCTCCGGCGAGTGCATCTATCAGAGCGTGGCCGAGCGGAAGGAAACCCTGGAGAACGTCATGGCGGAAGTGGGCGGCAAAATGACCATCATCGCCCACGTGGCCTGCAACAACACGGCGGACAGCCGGGACCTGGCGGCCCACGCCGAGAGCCTGGGGGTGGACGCCGTGGCCTCCATCCCGCCCATCTACTTCCATCTGCCTCCCAAGGGCATCGCGAAATACTGGAACGACATCTCCGACGCGGCCCCCAACACGGACTTTGTCATCTACAACATCCCCCAGCTGGCGGGGGTGGCCCTGTCCGTGCCCCTGCTCCAGGAGATGCTGAAAAATCCCCGGGTCATCGGGGTGAAGAACTCCTCCATGCCCGTTCAGGACATCCAGATGTGGCACGACGAGGGAGCCCTGGTCTTCAACGGTCCGGACGAGCAGCTCCTCAGCGGCCTGGCCGCCGGGGCCGCCGGAGGCATCGGCGGGACCTACGCCGCCATGCCGGAGCTGTACCTGGAGATCTTCCGCTGCTTTAAGGCCGGGGAGCTGGAAAAGGGCCGGGAGGTCCAGAACGAATGCTGCCGCATCATCTACAAGATGTGCTCCACCCAGGGGAACATGTACGCCGTTATCAAGGAGATCCTCCGCCTCCAGGGCGGTCCGGATATCGGCGGCGTCCGGGCGCCCCTGCTGGCTCTGGAGCCCGGCGACCAGGAGATCATCGTCCAGGCCCACGAGATGATTCAGGCCGCCATCGCGAAATACTGCTGAACCCGCTGAGCTGAAAAAGGCCCCCGCTTTTCCTGGGAAAGGCGGGGGCCTTTTGGCTGCGTCGAAATAGGGGAAGGCGTTTACTCTGCGGCTCTGCGGACCCGTTCCAGGGCCTGCTCCACCGCCGGGAGCTTGACGACGAGGACGGTGACCGCCGCCTCCGCCAGCAGGTAGCTGTAGTTGTAAATGATGGGGTACAGGCTCCGCAGGGCCTGAGGGAAATTCTCCGGCATGTAGTCCATCCAGTAGAGATATCCTCCCAGGGAGTGGAACGCGCCCCGAGCCAGCACCGCCACAATGTAGCCGGTCAAGAGGCTGTTCCTCTTCCCCCGGAACAGCCCCGCCAGCCCCAGGGCGGCGAAGGCCAGCACGTAGTCGCAGCAGACCTGAAAGAGGGTCAGGAAATAGGGCTCCTGCAAGAACTGTAAGATCCCGTAGGCGAAGCCCACCAGCATGCCGGTCTTCACGCCGTACCAGTTGGCCACCAGCACGATGAAAAGCATACTCAGCAATGTGACGGAGCCGCCGTAGGGCATCTTGAAGACCTTGATAAAGCTGGTCACGTAGGCCAGGGCCACGGCCATGGCGCAATAGGCCAGCTGTTTGGCGGCAAAGCCCTTTTTCTCCCCCCGGTCCGCCAGGGACAACCCCGCCAGGATGCTCAGGACCAGCAGGACGACGCTCAGCGCGTATCCGGCGGTGGTGAGGCCCCCCTCACCGTTGATGAACAGAGACAGCATGGAAATGTTCCTCCTTGTTCCGACCGCGAAACTGACGGCAATCAAAAACAGCCCTCCCGAAACCGGGAGGGCTGTTCCTCATGCGGAAAAAAGCATGGCGGTTCATGACGGCTCCCTACGTTGGCATTACCCAAATCAGGTCATGGGTCGAAGCGTGCGCTTCCTCTCAGCCCGCTGGCGCGAGCTCCCCAGTTCACGATCTTATGTAGTTTGTAAATTGATTATAGCACGGCCCGCGGCCCCGCGCAAGTCTTTTTTATATGGCCCGGCCTCCCCTCTCATATTACGATTACCTTTCGTATTATCGCAGGAAATCCTGCGTTTCGCCTTTGAGCAATTTGTCGATTTTTGACACGCTGCCGGGGAATTTGTCGCAATCCGGCGCTTTCTTGTCCGCCGCTCCGTCTTTATTTTTACAGCTTTCCCCTCATTCCACGCGCTTTTCCGCCGCTTCCCGAAAAGTCCGCCCCTCCCTCTTGAAATTTACATAAAATTCTTCATAAAAGTCTTCTACAAAAAGTTATTCACACTTTCCACAGAGTTTTCCACAGAGCTGTTTCCTGAAATATCCAGAATTTTTTCTGAATATTTGGGCCGAAAAAAATTTCTCAGCGCCGTTTCCCCGGCTGCTTTTCAGGAATTCAGTTTACATAAAATCTGAATTTGAAAAAATTTCTCCACCTCTTTTGAAAACTTGCTCTGGACATCCGGGTTTTTTGTTGAAAAAGGGGAAGCTTCCCCGCAAAAAAACGAGGGCGTGAAAGCAATTATGCAAACCGTCGGAATAAATTCGCCAAGCGGGAATGATATATTGCGTGACAAAACGGCGGAACCGTACTATAATGAGAGCCGCGAAACGCAAACAGGCCCTGAGCCGGGAGGTATACAATGGAAGAAAACAGAAATCTGAGCGCGCTGATCGCCATGAGCGGCGGCGTGGACAGCTCGGCGGCGGCCTATCTCATGCAGGCGGAGGGCTTCCGCTGCCTGGGAGCCACCATGCGCCTGCTGGAATCGGACGACGGTCGGAACGCCGCCGACGCGGAGTCCGTCTGCCGGCGGCTGGGCATTCCTTTCATGACGCTGGACATGGCCCAGGAGTTCCGGGAAGCCGTCATTGAAAAATTCATCCGGGTCTACCGGGCCGGGGGCACCCCGAACCCCTGTGTGGACTGCAACCGGCGTATGAAATTTTCCCGGCTGATGGAGGCGGCGGACGGCGCGGGGCTTTATTACGTGGCCACCGGGCACTATGCCAGAGTGGAACGGGCCGCCGGGACGGGCCGCCTGCTTTTGAAAAAAGCCCTCGACGCCGGGAAGGACCAGAGCTATTTCCTCTACACCCTCACGCAAGGCCAGCTGTCCAGAGTCCAGTTTCCCTTAGGCGGCATGGAAAAGCGGCAGGTCCGGGAGCTGGCGGAGCGCCTGGGCTTTGTCAACGCCCGGCGGCGGGACAGCCAGGACGTCTGCTTCATCCCCGGCGGAGACTACGGCGCGTTCATCGAATCCTGGACCGGAGAGGCGTTTCCCGCCGGGGACTTCCTGGACCGGGAGGGCCGGGCCGGTGGGCGGCACCGGGGGTCGGTCCGCTATACCC
>VSMY01000064.1 GCA_009773995.1 Oscillibacter sp.
CCCGCTGCCTGCCCGGCTCGTGGGCGCGGAGATGTGTTAAAGAGCCAGCCTCCCCCTGACGGACGGTCAGGCGCTCCTGCCGCTCCAGGACGCGCTTCATGCGGCCCTGGTACTTCCTCCGGTCCGCCTGGGCCCGGAGGGACCAGACGGCGGGACCCTTGCCCTTGTTTAAAAGGCGGTACTGGATGCAGCACTCGTCGGCGGCCTTCGCCATCTCGCCCCCCAGGGCGTCCAGCTCCCGGACCAGGTGGCCCTTGCCCGTGCCGCCTATGGCGGGGTTGCAGGGCATGTTCCCCACCGCGTCCAGATTGATGGTGAAAATAACGGTCTCCATCCCCAGGCGGGCCGCCGCCAGGGCCGCCTCGATGCCCGCGTGGCCCGCGCCGACGACGGCGACGTCGAATTTTCCGGCTTGAAATTCCCGCATGGCTTCAGCTCCTGTGGGCATAGCGGTTCTCCGTCCGGCCCATGAGCCAGTCTACGGAGACGTCATAATAGTCGGCGATACGGAGCAGCTTTTCATACCTCGGGAATATGCCCAACTCTAAGTCTTGATAACCCCGCATGGAAATGCCGATTTCCGCCGCAACTTGGACCTGAGTTAAATGCTTGGCTCTTCGGAGTCTCCGAATTTTTTCAGCAAAATCCATAATACCCCCTTGACACACATAAAAAACAATATTATAATAATAATCGAAAAAACAAACGACTAATCGTATGAAACGGGAGGGAAGTAATATGACCGACATCCCCCAAATTGTCGAAGACCTCTATTTCCACCAAGTCGTGATCCCCGACCAGAAGGACTGGCCGGACTACCTCCGGGGGGACCCGGCGGTCATCCGGGGGCTTTACTCCTTCTATTACGGCCTCCGCATGGGGTCCCAGCTCTCCAGCGCCCTCCGGGAAGAGGGATTTACCCCTGCCGAAGAGTGACCACCGCCACCTCCGGGCGGTTGAACAGGCGGAAACTGGGCCCTGTGTTTCCCAGGCCCCGGGTGACAAAGAGCGTGGATCCGTTCTCCTCGTAGAGCCCCGCCGTATAGGAGGGGAAAAAGGTCCGATCCGTGGACACCAGCCCGTCGGTGAAGGGCAGGCGGATCACGCCGCCGTGACCGTGGCCGGAGACCACCAGGTCCGCCCCCAGGAGGCTGTACCGCTCCGGAAAGCGGTCGTTCCGGTGGGCCAGCAGCACCCAGAAGGCGTTTTCTCCATGGGCGGCCCGGACCTCCTCCGCCACCGCCTCCGGGGACTTCTGGTCCGCGTAGCCGTTGGGGTCATCGATCCCCGCCAGGACCAACCTGTCCCCGTTTCGCTCCAAAGTCACAAACTCGTTGGTCAGTACCGTCACCCCCTGGGCCTCCAGGGTCTTTTTCAGCTCCGGCACGTCTCCCACGGCCCACTCGTGATTCCCGGTGACGTAGTACGTGGGGGCGATGTCCGCCAGGCCCGCCGCCGTTTCTTCGGCGTAGCCCTCCGGCACATCCCGGAAGGCGTCCAGCAGGTCCCCCACCAAAAAGATATATTCCGGCTCCTGGGCCTCCACAGCCTCCAGGAGCTTCTCGTTTTTCCCGCCGAACCAGGTGGAGTGCAGATCCCCCAGCACCACGGTCCGGCAGCCGTCGAAGCCCGGCGGCAGGTCCCGGAGGACGGCGCGGAAGGAGGACGTCTGCAAGGCCGTGTTGCCCCAGCGGACGTAAAGTCCCGCCAGCGCCGCGAGAACCAGCAGGAACAGCAGCCCCCGCCCCCGGCGCGGTTTGGAACGCCTCTCCATAAGACACCTCCGAGCCGCCAAACGGCGATGTTGCCTTGATTTCTTAAGTATAGCACAGGGAGTATTTCCCTGGCGAGAGGAAAAATACACAAAGAAGGGCGGAGGGATACAGAAAACTTCGTTTGCCCCGCCGCAAAAAGGCCGACCTTAGGGCGGGGTGACGAAACCCAACCGGGAAAATGTGAAATTTTTATGAAATACAGAAAATTCCACTTGCGTTATGTTGACCAGTGTGGTATAGTACTTTACAGAAATTTCAAGAGAGGAGATTTACAGATATGAGAATCTTTGCACAAGCGCTGCCTGACGATTTGGACGACATGATCTTTCTGGATGAGCCTTGGACTCACAGCGATCGCTGAAAACCGGAAGCCACGCCGTCGGCGTGGATTTTTCTTTTTCCGCGAATCGGGCCCCGCGCCCGTTGACGATATGACGGCCCCCGGAACCGGCGGCCGCAGCCTCTTTCATATTGCTTCGCACTGAGAATGTTCGGAAAGGAAGATAGCTACGAAAGGAACCCATCAGGGGTTCCTTTCGTTTTGGATCAGAAGTTTTTCAGCTTGCTGAAAAACTTGCCCGGCCAACCACAATAGTTTGTGGTTGGCCGGGCGGGCTTTTCCAGTTCCCACCAGATGATGTATCAGCGCGTCAAAAAAAGCCTCGAAAAATCGTGGTTTTTATGAAAAATTTTCATGGCGTTTTGCCGCCGGATATGATACATTTGAACTAAGAAGAGGCCCCGGCCGCAGATGGCCCGCTTTCCGGGGAGCCGGAGCCGTCAGTCTGATGAAAGGGGGCGGCGTTATGCGTAGGATCCTTGCCGTGATGCTCCTTGCGCTGCTGCTGGCGGGCTGCGCCGCGCCCGCGGAGAAAGCGCCCGCCTCCTCTCCGGCGGTTTCCGCCGTCCGGGCCATGCCCGCGCCGGAGGTGGAAAATATGAGCTCCTCCATGGTGGAGTCCTCCGCCCGGCCCATACCGGAGGAGGAGGTCCTGGCGGCCTACGAGCGGGCCGAACGGATCTACGGCTGGTTTGACCTGGCCCCCCTGCCCTCCTCCGGCCAGCCCTCCGTCCTAAACGGCAGGACCTACTACCCGGTCGACATGGAGGGCGTCGGGGAACTGGAGGATTTGCGAACCTATCTGCGGGGCGTGTTCTCTCAGGAGGTGGCGGACCGCCTCCTGGACGGAAAGACCCCCCGGATTTTGTACCAGGACGTAAACGGCATTCTCTGCGTCTCCGGCGAGGGGCGGGAGCACAACGCCGGAAAGGGCCAGATTCGCGTGGAGGCCGAGCAGCTGGAGGAAACCCTCTATTCCGTTAATGTGATGGTGGAGCTCTTGGGCGAGGACGGTGAAACCGTCGTGGGGCTGGAGAGCTGGTCGTTTCCTTACGCTTTCGTCAACGACCGCTGGGTCTTCACGGATTTCCGGCTGGTCTATTAAGGCAAACAGAAAACAGGCACATTCTCGTCCCTTGGACTAAATACGGTCCAAGGGGCGCTTTTTCGTAAAGTGGTGCGTGGGCCGAAGCGGCTCCGCCCGGAAGTGAGCGCAAAAAACAACGCAAAAACCTCTTTTTTTGCGTAGCTTTTTGAAATTTTCTGGAAGTCCTCTGGGAAGGGTCAGGCAGATTGTTATGAAAATATCAAAATTTGCGCTATCAAATCAGCAATTTTACGAAAATTTTCCTGGATACTAAAGCAATATGCCCATATTTTCCGGGTTATTTTTGTCTAATTGTAAGAAATACAACGTTTGCGTAAGAAAAAGCGAATTGGTCTCTTGAAAAAATGTTCGGATATGTTACAATAAGGCTACCCACTCAAGGGCTGCAAAACCAAAAGGAGGAGAGAAATCTATGGAAAACTTGTTTTGGATCGGTTTTATAGGCGCGCTGGTCGCCGGACTTTTTGCCGTTATGCAGGCAAAAAAAGTGCTTTCTTACTCAGAAGGCAGCGAAAAAATGCGTAAAATCGCGGCAAACATCCGCTCCGGCGCAAACGCTTACTTAAAGCAGCAGTACACCACGGTGTTTAAGGTCTTCATCGTGGTCTTCATCATCCTTCTTGTCATTGCCTTCGCCACCGGGGGCAAGATGCTCTCCAAGTTCACCCCCTTCGCCTTTGTCACCGGCGGCATCTTCTCCATGCTGGCGGGCTTCATCGGCATGAAGATCGCCACCAACTCCAACGCCCGGACCGCTCAGGCCGCCTCCGAGAGCCTGAACAAGGGCCTCCGCGTGGCCTTCTCCTCCGGCTCCGTCATGGGCTTCACCGTGGTGGGCCTGGGCATGCTGGACATCACCATGTGGTTCTTCCTGCTGCGGTACGCCTTTGGGGTCAACGACCCCATCGCCCTGGGCAACATCATGGTCATGAACGGCATGGGCGCGTCCTTCATGGCCCTGTTCGCCCGGGTGGGCGGCGGCATCTACACCAAGGCCGCCGACGTGGGCGCGGACCTGGTGGGCAAGGTGGAAGCGGGCATCCCCGAGGACGATCCCCGGAACCCCGCCACCATCGCGGACAACGTGGGAGACAACGTGGGCGACGTGGCCGGCATGGGCGCGGACCTGTACGAGTCCTACGTGGGCTCCATCCTGGCCACCTTCGCCCTGGGCGCCGTGGGCGGCTACGGCTGGAACGGCATGCTGCTCCCCGTGGCCCTGGCGGTCTGCGGCATCATCTGCTCCATCTTCGGCTCCTTCCTGGTGAAGACCAAGGAGGACGCCACCCAGGAGTCCCTGCTGAAGAGCCTCCGCACCGGCACCTACACCGCCGCCGTCCTGGCGGCCGTGCTGGCGGCTCCCCTGACCTACTGGATCCTGGGCAGCTGGGGCGTGTACATCGCCATTCTCTGCGGGCTTATCGGCGGCTGCGCCATCGGCTACTTCACCGAGTACTACACCTCCGACACCTATAAGCCCACCCAGGAGCTGGCGGCGGCCTCCGAGACCGGCTCCGCCACCATCATCATCGGCGGCATCTCCCTGGGACTGAAATCCACCATGACCTCCATCCTCATCGTGGCCGCGGCGGTGCTGGTGAGCTACTTCGCCGCCGGAGGCACCGTCCAGATTGTGGACGGCGCGGGCCACTTCACCGCCGCCTTCAACCAGGGCCTCTACGGCATCGGCATCGCCGGCGTGGGCATGCTCTCCACCCTGGGCATCACCTTGGCGACGGATGCCTACGGCCCCGTGGCCGACAACGCCGGCGGCATCGCCGAGATGAGCGGCCTGCCCGAGACCGTCCGCCAGCGGACCGACGCCCTGGACTCCCTGGGCAACACCACCGCCGCCACGGGCAAGGGCTTCGCCATCGGCTCCGCCTCCCTCACCGCCCTGGCCCTGCTGGTCAGCTATGTCAACATCGTCCAGGACAACACGGACGAAGTCCTGAACTTCACCCTCACCAGCCCCACCGTCCTGGTCGGCCTCTTTATCGGCGCCATGCTGACCTTCGTCTTCACCGCCGAGACCATGAACGCCGTGCAGAAGGCGGCCCAGTCCATCGTGGTGGAGGTCCGCCGCCAGTTCAAGGAGATCCCCGGCATCATGGAGTACAAGGCCGAGCCGGACTACGCCTCCTGCGTGGGTCTTTGCACCAAGGGCGCTCTGCATGAGATGGTGACTCCCGCCGTGCTGGCCATCGTGGTGCCCATCGTCACCGGCTTGATCCTCGGGCCCACCGGCGTTGTGGGTTTGCTTGGCGGCGTGTCCGTCTCCGGCTTCGCCATGGCCGTGTTCATGTCCAACGCCGGCGGCGCCTGGGACAACGCGAAAAAGTACATCGAAACCGGACACCACGGCGGCAAGGGCTCCGACCAGCACAAGGCCGCTGTCGTGGGCGACACCGTGGGCGACCCCTTCAAGGATACCTCCGGCCCGTCCCTGAACATCCTCATCAAGCTGTGCTCCACCGTATCCATTGTGTTCTCCGGCCTCATCCTGGCCTTCAACCTGATGAGCATGCTTTGATCACTTCTTTTTCTTCCTTTCCTTTCTTAAAGGCGAGGGCCCCCCGCGGTAAGCGGGGGGCCCTCGCCTTTGTTCTCTTCAGGTCTCCGGCTCCTCCGGATCCAGAAGCCGCATCATAGACACCTCGTAGGCCGTCCGCTCCTCCGTCTCCCCGGACTCCAGGGTCTTGTGGTATGTACGGCTCTGGACCCGGCCCTCCAGGGCCAGGGGGTCCCCCACCCGGAGGCGGCTGGCCTTCACCGCCAGCTGGCCCCAGGCGATGACCGGCAGGTAGTCCGCCCGCCCGTAGCGCCGGGGAACGGCCAGCATCAGATCGCAGATGCTCCGGCCCAGGGGGGTCCGGCGGAAGATGGGGGGCTTGCACAGCGCGCCGGAGAGGGCGATCTGGTTCTGGGGCTCGTCCAGTCCCGGCTGGAGCTCCTGGGCGTAGACCGTCAGCACCAGGCGGCTGCCCACGCCGCTGCGGTTGTTGAAGGAGCGGAGCTGCCCCCGGACCCGGAGGAGCCGCCCCTGGGCCGCCTGGGCCGCCAGGCCCCCAGGCAGCAGCACCGGAAGCAGGTCCACCTGGCCGCTGAGCCGGGGAACCTGGAGATACAAGCGGTAGAACTGCGCCCCGTGGTTCTCGTGGGACCACTCCGGCTCCCCCTGGGCCACGCCCTCCAGCAGCACTTCATTTTTCGTCGTCATGTTGTCCACCTCTCGGTCGTGATACCGCATTGTATGCGGAGGAGGGGACGGATAGAACCGAAAAAGAGGCGCGGCTGAACGCCGCGCCTCTCCCTGTGAGACTGTTAGATTTTGATAAGCTCATACTTCCGGGACCCAAGCCCCAGCTTCTCCGCGTGCTCCAGGCAGGACTGCCAGTGGGTATCCGGATGGGCCGCCTGGAAGACGTCCCCGCAGTTACAGTCGAAGCCCTCGTCAAACAGCACGGAGCCCGGCATCGGGGGCTGAGAGACCACCGCGTCGGCGCAGGCCTGATCCAGGGCCACCGGGTCGAAGGAGGCGAACATGCCCACGTCCGCCGCGATGGGCACGTCGTTCTCCCCGTGGCAGTCGCAGTTGGGGGAGATATCCAGCACCAGGGACACGTGGAAGCAGGGCCGCCCGTCCACCACGGCCTTGGTGTACTCGGCGATTTTCTTGTTCAGGATGGTGGGGGCCTCGTCGTAGAGGCAGTCGATGGCGTCCTTGGGGCAGACCGCCAGGCACCGGCCGCAGCCCACGCACTTGTCCGTGTCGATGGAGGCCTTGCCGTCGGGGCCGAACTGGGGCGCGCCGTGGGCGCAGATTTTGGCGCAGGCCCGGCAGCCGATGCACTTTTTCTCCTTCACAAAGGGCTTGCCGGAGTTGTGCTGCTCCATCTTCCCCGCCCGGGAACCGCAGCCCATGCCGATGTTTTTCAGGGCCCCGCCCATGCCGGCCTGCTCGTGGCCCTTGAAGTGGGTGAGGCTGACGAACACGTCCGCGTCCATGACGGCCCGGCCGATTTTGGCCTCCTTCACGTACTCGCCGCCCTCCACGGGGACGGAGACCTCGTCCGTTCCTTTCAGCCCGTCGGCGATGAGAACGGGGCAGCCGGTGGAATAGGGGGTGAAACCGTTGACATAGGCGGACTCCAGGTGATCCAGGGCGTTCTTCCGCCCGCCCACGTACAGGGTGTTGCAGTCCGTCAGGAAGGGCTTGCCTCCCTGGGACTTAACGAGGTCCGCCACGGCCCGGGCCCAGTTGGGCCGGAGATAGGCCAGGTTCCCCGGCTCGCCGAAGTGCATTTTAATCGCGACGAATTTGTCCTCCATGTCGATCTCGCCGAACCCGGCGGTCATCATCAGCCGGGCCAGCTTCTGGGGCAGGTTCTCCCGCCAGCTGGGGCAGCGGAAGTCCGCAAAATAGACCTTGGACGTTTCAGCCATGATCATCGTTCTCCTTTTCCAGTTGTATTTTGGGTTCAAATAACCGGTTCGTTTGGCAAACAGTGTATCACATGGAGTACGGTCCATGTCAAGTCCTTTCCGTCCTTTGGGGCCGGAATGTAAAAAAAGCGTTTTGGCGGTTGTATTCACCGGCCGCTTGTGCTAAACTATAACGGATTATAATAAGATGAAAATAATACCATTGCTGGAGGATATCGCATGAAGATCGTCGTACTGGCCGGGGGCCTCTCCACCGAGCGGGCCGTCTCCCTGGTGACGGGCACCGGCATCTGCCGCTGCCTGCGCCAGCGGGGCCACCGGGCCATTCTGGTAGATTTGTTTTTGGGGCTGGAGGAGCTCCCGGCGGACCCGGAAACCCTTTTCGACGCGGAGGACGGCCTGTGCCCCGACGCGAAAATCGAAACCACGGCCCCGGACCTGGAGGCCGTCCGGAGGAGCCGGAGGGACCAAAGCCCCCGAATCCTCGGGCCGGGCGTGCTGGAGCTGTGCCGGCTGGCGGACGTCGTGTTCCTGGGCCTCCACGGCCGGGACGGGGAGGACGGCAGGGTCCAGGCCGCCCTGGAGCTGCTGGGGGTGCCCTACACCGGGTCCGGGTATTTG
Organism: Oscillibacter sp.; assembly: GCA_009773995.1. GTDB lineage: Bacteria > Bacillota > Clostridia > Oscillospirales > Oscillospiraceae > Oscillibacter. Next base: position 8,291 of record VSMY01000064.1, read on the forward strand.
GCCTCCGGCGTGGCCATGGACAAGGCGGTGGCAAAACGGGTCATGACGGCCGAGGGCATTCCCACGCCGAAGTGGGGCGTGCTGGAATACCGGCAGTCGGACGCCTGCCGCCTGGCGCAGGAGCTGCCCATGCCCTGCGTGGTGAAGTCCACCACCGGCGGGTCCTCCCTGGGGGTCTTCCTGCCGGAGAACCGGGGCGAACTGATGGACGCGCTGATAAACGTCCGGCAGTTCGGCGCAGAGATCATCTGGGAAGAGCGGATTTATGGCCGGGAGCTGACGGTGGCGGTCCTGGGAGACCGGGCCCTGCCCGCCGTGGAGACCACCCCCGCCGGGAAGGACTTCGACTACGCCGCCAAGTACCAGAAGGGCGGCGCAAAGGAGGTCTGCCCCGCTCCCCTGACCGAGGCGGAGGCCGCCGCCGCCGGGGAACTGGCCCTCCGGGTCCACAAGGCCCTGGGGCTCCAGGTGTACTCCCGGACGGACATGATTCTGGACAAAGACGGGAAGCTCTGGTGTCTGGAGGCCAACTCCCTGCCGGGGATGACCCCCACCAGCTTCGTCCCTCAGGAGGCCGCCGCCGCCGGCATGAGCTACGGCGATCTCTGCGAGGAGATCGTGCGGCTGTCCCTGGACATCAAGCGCCGCTGAGCCGCTTTTCCGGAAAGACGGCAACGTCATTTGATTTTATAGCGGCAGACGATTGTACATACCATTTTAAAGAAAGAAAGCGCGCCCCTCGGGGCGCGGGGAGGACGATGGAATGGAGCCCATGACTGCCCGTCAGATCGCCGCCGCCGTGGACGGCGTGTGGCTGAACCCCGGAGAGAACGTCCCCGCGGTCACCGCGGTCTGTACCGACAGCCGTAAGCTGACGCCGGGCTGCCTCTTTCTGCCCTGGGTGGGAGAACGGTTCGACGGACACGATTTTATCGACGCGGCCCTGGACGCCGGCGCGGCGGGGTGCCTTTGCGCCCGTGCGCCGGAGAAGCTCCGGGAGGACAAATTTTACATCCAGGTCCCGGACACCCGGCTGGCCCTCCGGGCCCTGGCCTCCGCCTACCGGGACCGGTTTTCCATCCCGGTGATTCAAATTACCGGCAGCGTGGGAAAAACCACCACCAAGGAGATGATCGCCGCCGTCCTGGGGGCGAAGTTCCAGGTCTGGAAGACCCCGGAGAATTACAACAACGACGTGGGGACTCCCCTCACCCTGCTGGGCCTGGCCCAGGAGCACGAGGCGGCGGTCATTGAGACCGGCATGAACCACTTCGGGGAAATCGAATACCTGACGGAAATGGTGAAGCCGGATATCGCCGTCATCTCCAACATCGGAGACGCCCACATTGAGTATCTGGGAAGCCGGCAGGGCATTTTAAAGGCCAAGTGCGAAATTTTCACCCACCTGAAAAAAGACGGCCTGGCCATCCTGAACGGGGACGACGCCCTGCTGGACACCGTGGCGGTCCCCTTCCGGACCGTGCGCTGCGGCAAGTCGGAGCACTGCCAGGCCCGGATCACCGAAATCGCCGACCACGGCGTGGAAGGCATCCGCTGCACCGTCGTCACGGAGAAGGACCGCTATCCCCTGAGCATCCCCGCCCCTGGAGAGCACATGGCCTACGCCGCCGCCATCGCCGCGGCGGTGGGAGAGGCCCTGGGATTAAGCCGGGAGGAGATCGCCCGGGGCGCGGCCTCCTACGTCCCGGCGGGAAGCCGCATGCGGGTCCTCCGTCTGCCGGACCGGCGGATGATCCTGGACGACTGCTACAACGCCAACCCCCAGTCCGTGGCGGCGGCGCTGGAGATTCTGGCCCGGACGGATTGCGACAAGCGGGTGGCCGTTCTGGGCGATATGGGAGAGCTGGGGGCCATCGGAAACCGGGCCCACTTCAACATGGGGGCCCTGGCCGCCATGCTGGGCGTCGACCTGGTGTTCGCCGTCGGCAGCGGGGAGCTGGCGGGCAAGATCGCCGACGGCGTGGCCCTCAGCGGCGGGTCCGTGCTGTACTTCCCCACCAAGGAGGAGGCCCTGCCGGAGCTCCGGCGGCAGCTGGGGCCGGGGACCATCGTGCTGGTAAAGGCGTCCCACGCCATGAAATTCGGCTGGCTGGTGGAGCAATTAACAATGGACAATTAACAATGGATAATGGGAGGGCGCGGGGGCCGGAGCGCCGGTTCCCCGTTACGCCTCATTGTCAATTTTCAATTGTCCACTATCCATTATCAACGTTCAAAGGGTTTCGTTTATGATTGAGATACAGATCAACTCCCTGGTCAAGTCCTTCGAGGTGGGGCGCAACGTCCTGGACGGCCTGGCCTTCCAGATTGACCAGGGGGAGCGGGTGGGCCTGCTGGGCCGGAACGGCGCGGGCAAAACCACCCTGTTTCGCATATTGACGGGAGAGCTGGACCACGACGAGGGCCAGGTCTCCATCGCCGACCGCCGCCGGCTGGGCCTCATCTCCCAGATCCCCGTCTACCCGGCGGGGTACACTGTGGAAGACGTGCTCCGCTCCGCCTTCCAGCGCCTGGAGAGCCTGGCGCGGGAGATGGAGGCCCTGGAGGGCCGCATGGCGGCGGGGGAAACCGACCCGGCGCTGCTGCGGCGCTACGGGTCCCTGGCCGAGCGGTTCGAGGTCTTCGGGGGCTACGACACCGACGTGGCGGTGAATAAAATCGCCAATGGCCTCTCCATCTCCCCGGAGCAGCGGGAGCAGCTGTTCGACAGCCTCTCCGGCGGGGAGAAGACACGGGTGAACCTGGGCCGCCTCATCCTGGAGGACACGGACATCCTGCTCCTGGACGAGCCCACAAACCACCTGGATCTCCACGCCACAGAGTGGCTGGAGGAATATATCCGGGGCTTCCGGGGCACGGTGCTGGCCATCTCCCACGACCGTTACTTCCTGGATCGGGTGGTCACCCGGGTCATTGAGATCGAGGACGGCAAAGCGGAATTCTACAGCGGGAACTACAGCTTTTACGCCGTGGAGAAGGAGCGCCGCTATCAGGAGCGGCTGAAGCAGTACCAAAAGGAACAGGCGAAAATCCAGCAGCTGGAAAAGGCGGCGGAGCAGCTGCGGGTCTGGGCCTTCATGGGCATGGACAAGACCTATCGCCGGGCGGTGAACATCGAGCGGCGCATCGAGCGGATGCGCACCACCGAGAGGCCCACCAAGGCCCGGAAGATGGACGCCCGGTTTTCCACCGCCGAGTTCCACGGGGACGAGATGCTGGGCATCCGGAACGTGGCCAAGTCCTACGGGGACAAGCACTTGTTTGACAACATTACCTTAAAGGCAGAGGGGGGCGAGCGCATCGCCCTCATCGGGGACAACGGGACGGGAAAATCCACCCTCATCAAGATGATCATGGGAGAGCTGTACCCCGACGAGGGCCGCATTAAGCTGGGGCCCCAGGCCAAGCCCGCCTACCTGCCCCAAATCATCCGCTTCGATCACCCGGATTGGAATCTGGTGGAGAACATGATGGCCTCCAAACGGGGCCTGTCCGCCCAGAGCGCCCGGAACCGCCTGGCGGCCTACGACTTCCGGGGAGAAGACGTGTTCAAGCCCGTGTCGGTGCTCTCCGGCGGGGAGCAGAGCCGCCTACGGCTGTGCATGCTGATGGACGGGGAGGTCAACTTCCTCATCCTGGACGAGCCCACCAACCACCTGGACATCGCCTCCAGGGAGTGGATCGAGGAGGCGGTGGAGTCCTATGACGGGACGCTGCTCTTCGTCAGCCACGACCGCTATTTCATCAACCGCTTCGCCACCCGGATCTGGGAGCTGGCGGACGGGACGATTACGGACTACCCCTGCGGCTTTACCCAGTACCGGCAGATGAAGGCCCAGGAGGAAGCGGCGAAAATCGAGCCGCCGAAGCCCGCCAAGGAAAAAGCCGAGCGCCCCGTCCGGGGAAACCGGGCCCAGCAGAACGCCCGGCGCCAGCTGACCATCTGCGAGCGGGACATCGCCAGGGCGGAGGAACGGATCGCCGCCCTGGAGGCGGACATGGAGGCCGCCGCCTGCGACTACGAGAAGCTGACGGAGCTGACGGCGGAGCGGGAGGCGGTCCAGGGAGAACTGGACGCCCTCTATGAGAAATGGGAGCGGCTCAGCGAGGAGGCCGGAGAGGCATGACGGCAAAAAAGCTTTGCCGGATCGGCCGGCCGGCCCTGGCCTGTGCGGGCCTGGCTCTGGTGGTGATTCCCAACGGGTTGAAATTCACCGGGTACTTCCTTTTGGGCTGCCTGGCAATTTGGTATTGCGGGATGTATCTTCATCGCTGGGGGAAGCAGTCCCAAACGGGAAAGATTTGTTACCGCGTTTTTCTTGTAGGCTTGAGTCTTGGCGTCGTGGGCCTGGCGGGCATCGAGGCCGCCATTGTCTTCCGGGGGGAGGCGGACAACTCCAGCCTTCCCGCGGACGCGGTCATCGTCCTGGGAGCCGGGGTCAACGGCGAGACCCCCTCGGCGGCCCTTTGGAGCCGGATTCGGGCGGCGGAGGCTTACCTGGAGAAGCACCCGGATATCCCGGTGGTCCTCTCCGGCGGTCAGGGGCCCGGAGAGGCCGTCTCCGAGGCGGAGGCCATGCGCAGGGCGCTCTGGGGAGAGGACGACGCGGAAAACGCCCGCTTTCTCCTGGAGGACCGGTCCGTCAACACGGCCCAAAACTTCCGGTTCTCCAAGGCGCTGCTGGAGGAAAACGGCCTGGACACGGAGACGGCCTCCGTCGCCGTAGTAACCAACGACTTCCACTGCTTCCGGGCCCATATGATTGCCCGGAAGCAGGGCTTGAACATCGTCGACATTCCGGCGGAGCTGCCCTGGTGGTGGCTCACCGCCAACTACTATTTGAGAGAGTCCTTCGCCGTAGTGAAGACGGCCCTCTTCGACTGAACCAAAGGAGATGAACGCCAAGTGGCATGGAACAACGTGCTGTGCGTGTACTACTCCCGGACGGGAAACACACGGACGGCTATGGAGGAAATCGCCAAGACCCTGGGAGCGGAGCTGGTGGAACTTCAGGACGGCGTGGACCGCAGCGGCTGGGGCGGGTGGCTCCGGTGCGGCGTGGACGCCATGCGCCGGACCCTGCCGTCCGTGAAATGCCCCGCCCGGTTTCCCCTGACGGACTACCGCCTGGTCATCGTGGGGTCCCCGGTGTGGGCGGGGCGGTGCAGCTCCGTGGTCCGGAGTTTTTTGAAGGAAAACGGGAAGCATATCCGCAACGCCTCCTTCGTGCTGACCCGGGGCTGCGAGGACAAGAACGAGGAGATTTTCGAGCAGATGGACGCTTACGTTCCCTGCGGCCACCGGACGGCGGCGTCCCTGCGGAGCGGCTCCGTGGGCTACGCCTTCTGGCTGGAGGAGTTCCTCCGCCAGACCCAGGAATTTTTGCAGACCACGGGCCGGTAGGGTTCCCTCCCATCATAACCAATCATCTTGTTTAGGAGGGGCCCTATGTTGGAAAAATTGAAAGAGCTGGCCCTCCGCCGGGAAAACCTGGAGGCTCAGCTGGAGGACCCCGCCGTCTACGGAGACGGGAGAAGGCTGGCGGCCATCCAGCGGGAATTAAAGGAGCTGACGCCGGTGGTGGAAGCCTCCCAGGCTCTGGAGGCGGCGGAGCGCCGCCGGGAGGAGGCGGAAGCCCTCCTCCGGGACCCGGAGCTGAAGGCCCTGGCCCAGGAGGAGCTGGCCGAGGCCAAGGCGGAGGCGGAAGCGCTCCGGGAGGAGCTGAAACGCCTGCTCCTCCCCCGGGACCCCAACGACGGGCGGAACGCCGTCCTGGAGATCCGGGCCGGGGTGGGCGGCGAGGAGGCGGCCCTCTTCGCCGGGGAGCTTCTCAGGATGTACACCATGTACGCCCAGCGCCGGGGCTGGCGGGCGGAGGTCCTCAGCTTAAACGAGACGGAGCTGGGGGGTGTGAAGGAGGCCGTGGTCCTGATGGAGGGGGAGGATGTCTTCTCCCGCCTGAAGTTTGAAAGCGGCGTCCACCAGGTGAAGCGGGTTCCCGAGACGGAGTCCAGCGGGCGCATCCAGACCAGCACCGCCACCGTGGCCGTGCTGCCGGAGGCGGAGGAGGTGGACGTATCCATCGATCCGGGGGATCTCCAAATCGACACCTTCCGCTCCTCCGGCGCGGGGGGGCAGCATATCAACAAGACGGAGTCCGCCATCCGCATCACCCATCTGCCCACAGGGACGGTGGTCACCTGCCAGGACGAGCGGAGCCAATATAAAAACAAGGACAAAGCCATGCGGGTCCTCCGCTCCCGGCTCTACCAGCGGGAACGGGAGAGCCGGGACGCCGCCGCCGCTTCCCAGCGGAAAAGCCAGGTGGGCGGCGGCTGGCGCAGCGAGAAGGTGCGGACCTACCGCTTTCTCCAGAGCCAGGTGGTGGAGCACCGGATTGGGCTGACGGTATACCGCTTGGACGCGGTGCTGGGCGGCGATCTGGACGAGATTATCGACGCCCTGGCCGCGGCGGACACGGCGGAGCGGCTGAAGGGCGGCGGGACATGAAGCGCAAGGAGACGCTGGCTCTGGCTCTGAGCACGGCCCTGGCGGCGGTACCGCTCCTCCTGGAGGCGCTGGCGGCCTGGGCCTGGCTGCAGGGGACGCTGTACGTGCAGAAATACGGCGCGGCGGAGAACCCCTACGCCGCGGAGGACGCGGAAATTGCGGGGGCCTGCGCCCTGGTTCTGCTGCCGCTGTGTCTGTCGGCAGCGGGGCGGGCGGCATATCAGTGGTTTTACGCATGGAAAAAGCGGGCGCAAGCCCGGACGGAGAGATAGAGGCGAACAATATGCAGACGATTTATTATGACTTGCGGGACACCAAGGGACAGCAGAAAGAGATCGAAGACAAGATTTCCGCCGCCGCCAAGATTCTCCGGGAGGGGGGCCTGGTGGGCATTCCCACGGAGACGGTATACGGCCTGGGGGCCGACGGGACCAACCCCGCCGCCGTCCGGCGCATCTTCGAGGTGAAGGGACGGCCCCAGGACAACCCCCTGATTCTCCACGTCACCGGGGCCCAGTGGCTGCCCCGGTACTGCGCGGACATCCCTCCGGTGGCCTACACCTTGGCGCGGAAGTTCTGGCCGGGGCCGCTGACCATGGTTTTAAAGCGCCAGCCCACGGTCCCCGACGAGACCACGGCGGGCCTGGACACCGTGGGAGTCCGCTGCCCCAACCACCCCGTCACCCTGGCCATTATCCGGGAGGCGGGTATGGCCATCGCCGCCCCCAGCGCCAACACCTCCGGCCGCCCCAGCTGCACCTCGGCCCAGGACGTGCTGGAGGACGTGGGGGGCCGGATCGACATGGTCATCGACGGGGGAAGCTGCGCCGTGGGCGTGGAGTCCACCGTGCTGGACCTGACCCGGGAGCCCCCCCGGCTCCTCCGCCCCGGCGGATTGCCGGTAGAGGACATTGAGCGTCTCATTGGGCACATTGACGTGGACCGGGCCGTGGCCTCCTCCCTCCGCCCGGACGAGCACCCCGGCGCGCCGGGCATGAAGTACCGCCACTACGCCCCTAAGGCCCCGGTGACGGTGGTCACCGGCTACCCCATGAACTCCGCCCGGAAGATCGCGGAGCGGGCGGGTCCG
>VSMY01000065.1 GCA_009773995.1 Oscillibacter sp.
ATCCGGAGGGGCGCGGACAGGGGGCGGTCCAGCTCCAGCTCGGTCTCCAGCGCCTCTCCCTGGGTCAGAGGCCAGGCAAAGCTGTCCGCCGCGATGAGGGGAACCCCCTCCTCCCGCGCCAGCTCATGGCCCAGCTGGGCCATCCGTTTGGCGGGGTAGGCGGAAAAGCCGTAGTCGTAGAGGCTCTGGTGGTCCGCCCAGTCGTTTCCGTCCTGGAGGGTCACGGCGATAAGCCGCTGGCCGCCCCGCTCCGCGCAGCTCACCAGGGTCCGGCCCGCCGCCTTGGTGTAGCCGGTCTTCAGGCCCAGGCAGCCGTCCATGTAGCCGAGCAGTTTATTATGGTTCGTCATGGTCCGCCCGCCGATGGTGACCGTCCGGGTGGAGGCGATGCGGACCAGGGTCTCGTTCTCCATGGCCGCCCGAGCAAGCAGCGCCATATCATGGGCGGTGGAGTAGTGCTCCTCGTCGTCCAGGCCGTTGGGGTTGGCGAAGGAGGAGTCCTCCATCCCCAATTCCAGGGCCATGTCGTTCATCCGCTCCACGAAGCCCTTCACGCCGCCCCCCACATGCTCCGCCACCGCCACGGCGGCGTCGTTCCCGGAGCAGAGGAGCAAGCCGTAGAGCAGGGTCTCCAGGGTCAGCTCCTCCCCCTCCTTGAGGTACATGGAGGACCCCTCCGTATAGGCGGCTTCCCGGCTCACCTTCACCGTGTCGCTGAGATTCCCGTCCCGGATGGCCACCAGGGCCGTTAGGATCTTCGTGGTGCTGGCGATGAGCATCCGGGCATCGGCGTTCCGCTCGTAAAGCACCCGGCCGCTGTCCATATCCATCAGAACCGCGGCGGAGGCGGAGACCTCCACAGCCCGGACCCGGCCCGCCAGCAGACAGGCCAGAGCCAGGGCCAGCGCCCCGGCCCTTCGGAGAGGGAAAGTTTTCAGCAAGCGTCATCACTCCGTTCATCAGCAGTCAAGTGATGATAGTATGCCCGGCTCAGACGGATTCTTGCTCCTTCTCCGCCTTTTTCTTGTCCAGGAATTTTTCCGCCTTGTCCATCAGGTCCGGCGCCATGTCGATGATCCGGTCCACCGTGGTCACCGGAGGCGCCGCCACGGGCAGCACCCGTGTCACGCCGTCCTTGATGATGAGGAAGGCCACGGGATCAATTTTCACTCCCGCGCCGCCTCCGCCGCCGAAGTTCTCCTTCGGAGCTTTGCCGTAGTCCCCGCCGCCGCTGCCGAAGCCGAAGTTGACCCGGGAAACGGGAATCAGGGTCACGCCGTCGGGGGTGTGGATGGGCTGGCCCACAATGACGTTGGTATCCACCAGCTCGTGAATTTTTTCGATTGTGGAACGCATCAGCTCGCTGACCGGGTGCTTCTTATCCATCGTGTTGTCCATTCTGTACGTCCTTTCTTCTACCGTCGGATTCGACTGATTCCTGTCTCAAACGCCTTACGCGGCGGGATTTTCAGCGTTTTCCTCCTGGGGCTTCGGATCCTCGGGGGGCTTCTTCTCCGGCTTTGGCGGGCGGGTCTTGCACCGCTTCCGCCAGCGCAGGAACCAGCCCAGGGCCGGGAAGGCCAAACCGAAGCCCATGGCCAGCAGCGTGCCGATGCGGACGGTGACGCCGGCCTCTCCCTCCACCGCCGTGCCGGGGGCCATGAAGTCCACGTCCGTGTGAATGGACGCGTCCCGGACGTCCAGCAGGCGCTCCAGCAGGGGCATCCCCGTCCAGACGGCGGCCTGGATTTCTCCGTAGAGCTGCGCGGCGGCGGCGGGGTCCTCCAGGCCCCCCAGCACCAGGGACAGCCGCAGGGGCCTCACCCGGATGCCCCGGCCAAACCGCCTCAGGGCCCGTTTCAGAGGCGGGAAGAGGCTGCGGGCAGCGTCCTTCCCGTCCTCCAGAGTGAAGGAGAGCCCGGACTTCGGTTTCTTCTCCTCCGGCTCTTTGGAGGGCTTCTTTTTTTTCTTCTCCTTTTTCGGCTTCTCCGCCTTGGGCTTTTTGGGCTTGGCGGGAAGAATATGTACCCGCAGCAGGCCAAATTTCACGTCCAGGCGGAGCGTCTCCCCGCCGAAGGCCGCCCAGACGCCCACCCGGGTCCAGCACAGCAGGGCGATCAGAAACACGATGACCGCCAAAATCCACAGCCACGCCATGGGCGGCGCCTCCCTTCCTTATTCCGTCTCTTCCTCTTTCTCCAAGGACACAATCTCCCCGTTCTCCCCCAGGCGCATTTGGCCGTCGGCCTCCGGGTCCAGGGGGTCCTCCTCCTCGGAGGGTTCCGTCAGCTCCGGCAGGTCCTCCAAGCTGCTCAGGTGAAAGGCCCGGAGGAACTGTTTCGTGGTCCGGTACAGCCGGGGCCGCCCCGGCACCTGAAGCCGTCCGCACTCCTCGATGAGATCCCGGTTTAACAGCAAACTCATGGTATAGGAGCTGTCCACCCCCCGAATCTGGTCCACGTAGGCCCGTGTGGTAGGCTGGTAGTAGGCGATGATGGTCAGGGCCTCCAGAGCGGGCTGGCTGAGCTTGGCGGGCTTGCGGACCTCCAGAGCCCGGTGCACCGCATCCCCAAATTCCGGGGCGGAGCACAGCTGCCAGCAGTCGTCCATCTGAACCAGGCGGATGCCCCGCTGGTCGAAGGCGTAGTGGTCCCCCAGGTCCTTCAGCGCCCGCTCCACAGCGGGGCGGGCCAGCTCCAGGGCGGCGCAGAGGCGTTTGATCTGCACGGGTTCGCCGGAGGCGAACAAAATCGCCTCCACGGCGGATTCGATTTCCTTTCTCTCCATGGGGCCTCCTCAGATTTCCTCCGCCTGGGCGGCGAGATGCTCCGGCGGGTCTCCCACCTGCCGGACGGTGCACTCGGTTTCCGAGCCCGTCAGCTGCAGCACATGGGACCGGCAGAGCTCCAGCACCGCCAGAAAGGTAGCCACAATCTCGCTGCGGCTCCGGCTGCCGTGAAAAAGCTGGAGAAAGCGGGTGACGGTCCCGTCCCGCAAACGGCGCAGGATGTCCCTGGCCTTCCGCTCCACCGGGTAGGGCTCGTGCCGGGCGATTTCCTGAAAGGCCGCTTTCGGCGGCGGCAGCTTCCGCTCCGCCCTGGCCTGGAGCTCCCGCATGGCCCGCAGCAGATCCCGAGGGCGGTGGTCATAGAGGACCTCTCCCGGCTCCAGGGGCTCCGGTCCCCGGACGCAGACGCTCCGGCCGAACTCCCCCAGGGGGGCCAGCTTCTCCCCCATGGCCTTGACATAGGCGTAGCTCTCCCCGCGGCGGCGCTCCTCCAGGGACTGGATCAGGGCCTCCATCTCGCTCTTGGCCTCCTCATCCTCAATGGAGAGGAGCATCCGGGTCTTGAGATAGACCAGGTGGGAGGCCATGGCGGCGAACTCGCTGGCAACCTCCAGGTCCAGCTCCTTCCGCCGGTCCAGCCAGCTTAAGTATTGGTCGCAGATGAGAGAAATGGAGATGTCCTGAATCTCCATCTTGTTCTTCCCCAGGAGGAAGAGAATCAGGTCCAGGGGCCCTTCGAAGTCCTGGAGCTCCTCCGTCCGGGAGTGGACCACCTTTTCCAGCTTGAATACGGGACTTTCCAAAGATACCTCCTACCGCGCCGGGGTGCGGATTTAGAAAAACAACTCAAAAAAGAACCGGTAAACCCCCAGGATAGACCCGCTGATGAGGTCCCCCGTGACGCCGAACCAGCTCAGTGCCAGCAGCAGAAGCATGCCGTAGCGCTCATAGCGCATCAGGCCGAAATAGGCTGGGTCCGGCAGGAAGGCCCCCAGCACCTTGCTCCCGTCCAAAGGCGGGACAGGCAGCAGATTGAACAGGCCCAGGCCGATAGACAAGGGAGCCAGGGTGTAAAGCAGAAACTGGAACAGGAAGATCCGGGCTTCCATCGGTATCCAGGTCCCACGGGCGTAAATCTCCCGGCTCAAAAACACCGCCAGCAGGGCCAGCAGCAGGTTGGAAAGCGGTCCCGCCAGGGCCGTCAGGGCCATGCCCCGCTTGGGATTCTTAAAATACCGGGGGTCCACCGGCACGGGCTTGGCCCAGCCGAAGCCCACAACCAGCATCATGCCCAGGCCCAGCCAGTCGATGTGCCGCAGGGGATTCAGGCTCAGGCGATGGCGGTCCCGGGCCGTGGGGTCCCCCAGGGCATAGGCCGCCAGGCCGTGGCAGGTCTCGTGGACCGTCAGGCAGAGGAGGACGGCCAGGACCCTTGTCAGAGTGCTCTCCAAAAAATTCCAGTCAATAGAACGGATGAGGCCGCCGAAATCCATGGTCCTCCCCCTTTCATAGCTGCTTCATTATAACAGTTCCCGGCAGGAAATACAAGGGAAACCATGAAAAAGGCCCGCCGGAAAGGCGGGCCCTGGGTCAGATGTTCTTCTTGATGGTGTTGATGGCCCCTTTTTCCAGCCGGGAGACCTGGGCCTGGGAGATGCCCACCTCGGCGGAGACCTCCATCTGGGTCTTGCCCTCGTAGAACCGCAGGGACAAAATGCGCCGCTCCCGGTCGTCCAGGCGCTTCAAGGCGTCCTTCAGGGCGATGCGGTCCGTCCAGTGCTCGTCGGTGTTCTGCGTGTCCCGGACTTGGTCCATGACGCAGAGAGCGTCCCCGCCGTCGGAGTACACCGGCTCGTAGAGGGACACCGGGTCCACAATGGCGTCCATGGCGAAGACCACGTCCTCCCGGGGGATGTCCAGCTCCTTGGCGATCTGCTCCACGGTGGGCTCCCGCTGGGTCTCGGAAATCAGCCGCTCCCGGACCTGGAGCACCCGGTAGGCCGTGTCCCGCATGGACCGGGAGACCCGAATGGCGCTGTTGTCCCGGAGATAACGGCGGATTTCGCCGATGATCATGGGCACGCCGTAGGTGGAGAACTTCACCGGCTGGCTGATGTCGAAGTTGTCGATGGCCTTGATAAGCCCCACGCAGCCCACCTGGAACAGGTCGTCCACGTTCTCTCCCCGGCTGGAAAAACGCTGGATGACGGACAGCACCAGCCGGAGGTTTCCCTCGATGAGCTGGCGGCGGGCTTCCTGGTCTCCCTCCTTGGTCCGGCGGAGAAGCGCCATGGTCTCCTCATTTTTCAGCACCTTCAGCTTAGCGGTGTTGACCCCCGCGATCTCAACTTTTCCCTGCATGAAAGAGGCCCCCTCTTGTGTATACTTCCACACGGCGGGCGGGGGTCTTCCCCCTCTTGCCGCCGCAAGGTCAGTATCTCCAGAGGCCATTTTTCCTATACTGGGACCTTTTGTCAGAATAGGACGGCCCAGGGGGCGCATAGGCTTTCACGAAAGGAGTTGAGGGCCATGCAGTTCCGGTTTCGGGACCTCCGGCGGAAGGAGGTCATCAACATCAACGACGGCTCCCGCCTGGGTCTGGTGGCGGACCTGGATCTCCGGGCCCCGGAAGGGCAGGTGGTTGCCATCGTGGTCTACGGGCCCGCCCGGTTCTTCGGGCTCTTCGGGCGGGGAGAGGAATTCTACATCCCCTGGGACTGCATCCAGCGCATCGGGGACGACATTATTTTAATCGACAAGCCCTTCCAGCGGAGGGATCCGGGGCTGGAGCGGAAGCGGCGGCACTGAGGGGTTCCCCCTCCGCCAGGGCCTCCCGCAGAAGCTCCAGAAAAAGCTCCATGGCCGGAGTGACCCACCGTCCCTTCCGCCAGGCGCACAGGGCCGGGGCGGGTACGCCGGAGATGGGGGCCTCCAGCTCCACCAGCCGCCCGTCCGCCAGTTCCTCCTCCGCCACGAAGCGGGGCAGGTAGGTGAAGCCCAGGTTGCTCATGACGCAGCGCTTGATGGTCTCAATGCTCCACAGCTCCAGGGTCACATCCAGCTCGATTTCCCGGCGGCGGAGATAGTCCTCCAGGCGGCGGCGGAAAATGCTGTCCGGCTCGTCGGTGACCAGGGAGACCTTCTTCCGCTGGCCTGGGGCGGTGAAATCGGGCTCCGCGAAATCCGGGGAGGCCAGCAGCACGATGTCATAGCTCCCCATGGACTCCACCTCCAGGGCCTCCCGGTTCCAATCCATGTCGTAGCCCACTCCCAGGTCGCAGGCCCCGGCGCGGACGCCCTGGGGAATCTGCATGCAGTTGCAGCTCCGTACAATCAGCCGGACCTGGGGCGCCCGCTCCCGGAAGGCCCGGATCACCGGCTGCATCCGGTAGCACAGCAGGGTCTCCGCCATATCCACCCGGAGCGTGCCCGAAAGGGTCCGGCCCTTTTTTCCGCATTCCAGCAGACGGTCCGCCGCCGTCAGCAGCTCCCGTGCCTGGGGCAGCGCCTGTTCTCCCGCCTCCGTCAGCACCATCCGCCGGCCTACCCGCTCAAAGAGGGGAACCCCCAGCTCCTCCTCCAGCTGCTGAATCTGAACGGTGATGGTGGACTGGGTATAGCCCAGCCGCTCCGCCGCCTTTTGATAGCTTCCCTGGTCCACTACGGCCTGGAAGGTGCGCAGATTTTTCAGCTCCACGAGCTTCCCTCCTATTCATTGGTTTTATCAATAGTATACTTCAAAAACTTTCGCTTTTCAAATAGATTCTTTTCTGTTATGATGGGCTCATCTCAACCAAAGGATGGTGTCCGCCATGCCCCTGTCCCTTCTCCCCTCCTTCCTGCTCTATTGCTATGTGGGCGCCATTACCCCCGGCCCCGCCAACCTCTGCTCTCTCTCCACCGCCCTGCGGTACGGAAAGGGTCCCGCCCTGCGGCAGTGGCGGGGGCTGTTTACCGGGTTTTCCATTGTGTCCATGGCCTCCGTGCTGGTCACCTATTTCCTGGGCACGGTGCTGAATCAGTATGTGGGGCTCCTCTCCTGGGTGGGGGCGGCCTACCTTTTATGGATGGCCTGGCATACGCTCCGCTCCTCCGCCGGGCCGGAGGGGCAGGCCCCGGAGGCTCCGGGCTTCCTCTCGGGCCTGCTGGTGCAGCTGACCAATGTGAAGGTCATGATTTTCTGCCTGATGGCCCTGGCCTCCTTCGTCCTGCCCTATACCCGGTCCTTCTGGGCCCTGCTGGCGGTGGGGCTGTTCCTGCCCTTCACGGGGCCCCTTGCCAATCTAATTTGGCTGTTCGCCGGGGCGGCGCTGCAAAGGCTCTTCGCCAACCACCGCAAGACTGTGGATATTATCTGCGCCGCCGCCCTGGCCCTGTGCGCCGTCAGCCTGGTTCTTCCTCACTGAAAGGATGCGCCGCGAAAACCGCGCAGCTTTCAAAAAAACAGCGCCGTCAGGACCGTTGGTCTCCTGACGGCGCTTTGCTGCGCAAAGCGGGCGGCTCTTATTTTAAGAGCACCCGATTTTCCTCAACATGAATATTGCAGTCCTCCTCCACGGTGGTAATTTCCTCCGTTAATCTGCCAATCTGAACATCCAGGAAGGGGTACAGCTTCTCACAGCGTATCCGCCCTTTGCTCTTTTTATCCAGCGACCTATTCAAAGACTTTAATTCCGTAATTAGGGCTTCCTGCTTTTTGAAATAAAGTTCCCTCTGTTCCACAAGCTGCTCCAGCAGCGACTTCTCCCCCTCCGAAATGCGGGTCCCTTTTCTTTTCAGGCCGATAATCGGATTCCACAGCTTCTCCAGGGTCGACTGAACCTCCGCCTGTTCCGCCTTGATTCGTTCCCACGATTCCGGGATATGGGGCGGGTAGCCAACGGAAAACTTGCTCCGGCCCCCGGCCAGATTGCCGACCCGCTGACACAGGATGCTGTCGCCGGCCCGAATTACGCTGTCCACAATCATTCCCCGCCCGCTCATCACGTAGACCGTGCCGCCGCAGCGAATGACGCTGTTGGAAACCGTTTCCGCGATCACGCTGGTTCCGCCCTCAATTTCCGCCCACTCCATTACAGGGGACTGCACCTGACAGGCGGCCGTCAAAAAGGTTTTGCCCTCCGTTCCATAAACGCCCTTCTGTACCCGGACGGTTCCGTTTGTAGACGTTACCCGGGCCTGCCCCATTTTTCCGTTGATTACAATCTCGCCGGAGGCCTCCACCTCAACGCCGCCGTCCACATTTCCCCCTATGTAAAGGTTGCCGGAAACCCGGAGCGTCCCCTGAAATTGATCCAAATCGCCGTCGATGATTTTCTGCTCATGAATGCAGAAACGGTCGTCCTCGATGTATAAAATCCCATCTACGCCGGCCGTCAGCGCCTGTCCGCCCCGGCTGATGACCGTGTTCTTCCCCTGGGGGATGCACGCGCCCTCAGGCGGGGGGCTGGAAAGCCTCTGTCCCGTTACGTCCATGCCGTCCGCTCCCGCCCTTGGGGGCCGTATCAGGCAGATGACCGTCCCCTTCCGGATGGGCTGCAGCTGGGCGTCCTCTTTAAAATCCACCTGGCTTCCGTTCTGTACCTCCAGGCTCATATTTTTGCGCCGCTGGAGAAGCTCCGTCACTTTTCCGTCTTCCCCCGCCACAGGGGGCTTCCCCCGCGCCACAGGAAAAATTCGGAAATACCCCAGGCCGAACTCTCTTTGAATGTCTTCCCGCAAAATCCCGTAGTGTATGCCCTCGTAGTGCATATCCCCCAGGAATTCTTCCAAGGTAATCTCTTCCCCGCCGTTCTCCGGCCGAAGCAGGCACGCATAGGCGCTCATCCGGTCCTCGGCAAGAAAAAAACGGGCCTCCGCCTTCATGGGCTGCAGATCGCCGTTCAGCGCCTTCTTGTACCGGGCCCTGCACGCCTCCTTCAAAACCCAGATAAAGCTCTCCACCGTTTTGCCGTCATCCGGATACTGCTCCTTCAGTTCGCCGCCCGTCGCGTCCAGCTCTGAAAACATCCTCCTGTAAGGGGTGGGATGAAATGATTTTCTCTCCTGCTCGCCCGCCTCTTTTGAGACAAACCGCTCAAAGATTGACACTCCCATCCCCTGCCTTTACTTGAATCCCGTACCGGCGTCCGCGCTCCGCGGCCTACGCCCCTACGTTCTCAAACTCAATGCTTAATATTGTATCATTCCTAAAGGCAATTATCAAGCATTATTCCGAAAAAGGCAAACTCCGACATCAATTATTCCAGAATGTCTTTCAATACCCGTCCTATATTGTGATTGATACAAACAGATTTGTCTTCTATCTCTTTGGGGCAAATTGCCTCACCATAGTTGATGCAAGCATAAACAGCCTTTGGATTTTGGGCGGTCATCCGCCAGAACGGATACTTTATAATTCCCGGCGTGTTATACCCTACGCCCAATTCCAAAAACAGTATCGCCGCGCCCTCATGCCGATACAGGAAATCAGAACATCTGTCAGCGGCCGCGTGCCAGCCTTCGTCCTGCACAAAGGTATCGTCCGTCCGCAGGTTCATGGTCATAGGCCTGCCGCAGACAGGGCAGCGGGGAATAAGTTCCGGCGGCACTTTCATATCCCGCTGCTCGGCAACCATCCGGCGCACGGTTTCTTCGTTGTCATAGGTGTACTGCCGGCAAGGCTCTGAACACTGCCACAGCCCATAGTCCCCCTGCGTGTAGAACAGCCGCTTCTTATCAAAGCCCGCCAGCTGAAATTGGTGGTCCACATTCGTTGTCAGAACAAAGTAGTCTTTGTCCTCTACTAATTTCAGCAGATCGCCATAGACCGGCTTCGGGACGGGTTTGTATCGGTTTACCATGATGTGGCGGCTCCACCACGCCCAATATTCTTCCGGCGTTTCAAAGGGATAGAAGCCTCCGGAGTACATATCGCGGATGCCGTACTTATCGGCGAAATCCTTGAAATACGTTTCAAACCGTTCGCCGGAGTAGGTCAGCCCTGCCGAAACGGACAGTCCCGCTCCCGCGCCGATCACGATAGCGTCCGCCTTGTCAAGCGCCTGTTTCAAACGTTCGATCCGCGCCGAGTATGCGTCGGTAGATTGCCTCGTCAACATCCTTGAAAACATTGAAAACCACCTTTTTGATGGACATATCCTGCCGGAGAAAATCCGTAACGGTCTTGACCGCTATTTCCGCGGCCTCCTGATTTGGAAAGTGAAATTCCCCGGTGGAGATGCAGCAGAACGCTACGCTCTCCAATCCATGCTCTGCCGCCAGTTCCAGGCAGGAGCGGTAGCAGGAAGCCAGTTCCCGCCTGTCCTGGTGGGTAACGTGACCTTGGATAATGGGGCCAACGGTGTGCAGAACATACCGGGCGGGGAGGTTGTAGCCCTTTGTCAGCTTGGCTTTGCCGTTAGGTTCCGGGTGGCCCTGGGCTTGCATGATTTGGCTGCACTCGTCCCGAAGCTGGAGACCCGCCGCCGAGTGGATGGCGTTGTCAATACAGCCGTGGCAGGGGCAGAAACAGCCCAGCAGGGCGGCGTTGTCCGCGTCTACGATCGCGTCCGCCTTCAGCCGGGTGATATCCCCTTTCCAAATTGCGATCCGCGGATGAACGCCGACAGCGGACAGTGTATCCGCATCTACAACGCCCTTCTCCTCCCGCTCGGCGAACAAAAGCCCGTCCTGTATGGCGAGAAATTCCCGGCTCAGCGGCATGGGCGGGCGGACATTCATCAAACTGCGGAGCAGCCGCCGCTGACCGGCGGCGTCCTGTGGGAATTGCCGCGCCTGGGACCGGTATTCGGGCATCTCCTCCAGCAGCATCTTGTTCAACGTTTGAATCTCTGTCAAATGCTCCATTTTTACCCTCTCATAACGGGCCTCCCGCCTCTTCCGGCGGGAGGCCCTTGTGAAATCAGCCGAAGAAAAATCCGGCGGTCATGTCCAGATAATTTTCCCCGCTGTAGGCCGGATACCGTTCCTGGACCGCGGCCTTGAAGGACGCTCCGTCCGCGCAGGAGGCGGCAATCGTTTTCAATTCCTCCAGATAGCGAATCTTGGTCTCCGCGTCTTTCAGATCCTCCGGTGTGTAGTGTGAGGTGAGAATCAGGTTATAGCCGCTCTGAATATATCCCCGCAGCTGGGCAATCATGGCGTCGGCGTGGCCGGGTCCGGCTACGATGGAGTGGCAGTCGTGGCCCAGCATGTGGGTGTAGACCGCGTTGATCTCGGGGATCTCCACATCGAAAGCCTCCGCAGTCTGGTGAACGAGAAAGCGGATGCCGCCGATGATGGCCTCCCCCTCCGTGAGGATCCGGCTGACAGGGTGGATGCCGCCGTCAAAGGCGCCGCCGAACGCGGCGGTGAACTGGTCGATCAGGGCCTTGCCGCCGCCCTGCCGGGCGTACTCTACGGCGTTGGCGGTGGCATACTTGGGGACGTCCGGCAGGAAAGCGGCCCCCGCGCCGTGATAAGCCACCAGCACACCCGCTACGTCCCGGCCTGCCAGATACTCGTTCAGAGCGGCCACGCTGCTGGTAAAGCAGGGGGATTCAATGACCACAAACTTCCCCGCCTTCTCCACCAGAAACACCTCGTCCGCCAGCGGGTCGCCGGTCTGATAGGCGTGGAGCTTCACGCCGCCGAAATCATAGATGTGCAGCTCGCCCTGGGCCAGCCGGACCGTGGTAAAGTCTCTCTTGTTCATGATGTGTACCTCCATTGATGTGTTTTCCTGCGGAGGGGTGTTCCCCGTCCTTGTGTCCATATCATACAACGCCAAAAACCCTTTGAAAAGTACGCACAATATTGTGGTATAGTTACCTGTGGGTAACGATTGAACCGTTACCGGGCGGTAACGATTGTGTGCTTTCAAAGCGTTCCGGCTTTTTCCGGAAGGGGGAAAATTTTTTTGCCGGCTTGACCCCGAAGGGGGTGATACGGTAAAATAAGGCTGTACAGCATTTTGGAAACCAGTAGTCAGGAGGATACGATGATGGAGACAAAGGTCTTGCCCGCCTGCCCGGTGGAGACCACGCTGACGCTCATCAGCGACAAGTGGAAGGTACTCATTCTCCGCGATTTGCTGCCGGGAACAAAACGGTTTGGGGAATTGAAAAAATCCATTGGCAGCGTGAGCCAAAAGGTATTGACGTCCCAGCTCCGGCAGATGGAGGACAGCGGACTGCTGACCCGGACGGTCTATCCGGAGGTACCGCCCCGGGTGGAGTACACGCTGACGGAGCTGGGCCAGAGCCTAAAGCCGGTTTTAGATGCGATGTGGAATTGGGGAGAAGCGTATAAAGCAAACAGGGCCTAAGAAATAGAAAGATAGTAGGGGCCGGTATCAGCCCCTACTATTTCGCAGATAGTCAATCGCCTATTTCCATTGTGATTCTGTTTCCCTTTACGGGTCCTCATTCGGCGCCGGCCTCCCGGCGCTCCAGAAAACAGCGGGTACCGAAGCCGGCCCACACGTCGATGCCATCGGTATTCAAGCGTTCTTTGGAAAATACTGAGGATAGGTTTCTCGAATGGCCTTCACGTCGATTTTGTAGCGGTTCAGATGGAGCTCCATCAGCTCTTTGGCCGCCGCCGGGTCCCTGCGGGCGATGGCGTCGGTGATGTCCTCGTGATCCTGCACGATTTTCAGGTCCTTCACGGTGGAAAGAGCGATGCCGCGCACCCGGTCGAAGTGGATGGAGATATTCTGCATCAGGGAGAAGACCTGGGACTTCCGCGCAATTTTGAACAGAGTCTGGTGAAATTCGTTGTCCAGGGCCATCAGATTCTCCGGGTAGAAGCTGGACAGATAGAACTTTTGCAGCCGGATGTTTTCCCGCAGACGTTCCACGTCGTCCGGTCCAGCCATCTCACAGACCAGCCCTGCCGCGGCGCACTCCAGAACGTTCCGCATGAAGCGGGACTCCTCTACCAGATCGTAGTCGATCAGGCAAACCACGCTCCGCTTTTGGGGCTGGATGTCGATAATCTTGACCTTAGACAATTCAATCAACGCCTCCCGGACGGGCGTCCGGGAGAGGCCGAGCTCCGCCGAGAGTTCATTCTCGCTGACCTGGCTGCCCGGCTCCAGATTCAAATGGATGATATTCTCCTTGATGACGCGCAGGGCGTAATCCCGGCCATTTTCACGGGGAAGCCGTTCTAAAACCTTCATAGGTCCGCCTCCTGACTCGTTTAATGTCTGCTGCTAGCATACAAGTTTGGAGGTTTCCTGTCAAGCGCTTGTATATCCGTCTGCCAAATACGTTTTGGCCGCTGTCCGGGCGGCGCCGGGGTCCCTTCCGTCAGGGGCGGAAGCGTCGGCCGGGAGGCGCGGACTGCCGGCCGGCGCAGACAAGCAGGCTCCGGATCTTGATTCAGGCTGGAAGCATGAAAATCGTTATTATTGGCTGGGACTTTTGCGGAGCTGCTCTTAACGTAAATACGCTGGATGCCAGCATAAGCAAAAGGAGGACACCATGGATGACGGATCTGTGTCAATATGTGGATGTGTGCATCTCCAACGAGGAAGACGCAAAAGACGTCTTCGGCATCAAGGCCGAGGCCACGGATATCGCCGCCGGAGAGCTGAACCGGGAAGGCTACCAGTCTGTCGCCAAGCAGCTGGCGGACAAATTCTCCTTTGAAAAAGTGGCGATTACCCTCCGGGAGTCCCACTCCGCCTTTGACAACGGCTGGAGCGCTCTGCTCTACGACGCGGCCTCCGGCGAATACTGCTTCTCCAAGAAGTACGAGCTTCACATCATCGACCGGGTAGGCGGCGGCGACAGCTTCGGCGGCGGGCTGATTTACGCCCTGCTGTCCGGCAAGAGCGCCCAGGCGGCGGTGGAGTTCGCCGTGGCGGCTTCCGCCCTAAAGCACTCCATTGAGGGCGACTACAACATGGTGACTGCTGCCGAGGTGGAGAAGCTGGCCGGAGGCAACGGCTCCGGCCGGATTCAGCGATAACAATAGAAGAACAAGGGAGCGCGGTCCTGGAAATTGGATTCCCGGACCGCGCTACTTTTTATGAACATCGTCTTTGCCCTGCTGGATGGACAGGCCATTCTGCAGCGGATGAGGCTGGTCTGCGGGGATGTTTGCGCAGTACCGGCTTTGCACACTCCGCCGGAGGACTTTTCGGCTTTTCATCAGGCGTGGAGGGCGCGGCAAGTCACGCTGCGCGAGGCCGCGGATGCCTGCGGAATGCCCAAATCTACCTTTTATGACGCCGCTTTACGGGCGGGAGCGGCAGTTCGGCGCATATAAAAAAACTGTCCGGAGTTGTGTACAACCCCGTCCAGCTACATCTGGTTTTCTCAACCGCTTTCATAACTACATATCGGCGGCATTTGGCCGAAAATAATAGTCTGAACAAAAAATTTTTTCTGTCCGGGGTTGTACACAACTCCGGACAAATTGTTTCTCCTCAACCGGACTCAACCGGAAATTCAGGTGCAGGGGAGGAGCGGATATGGCGGACGTCAAACAGTTCACCACGTTCAAGGTCCGCCTCTATCCCTCTCCCGAACAGGCGGAATTGTTTGAGAAGACCTTCGGCTGCTGCCGCTATATCTGGAATCAAATGCTTTCCGACCAGGAGAGGTTTTATTTAGAAACCGGCAAGTTTTTTATCCCCACCCCGGCGAAATACAAGGCCGAAGCGCCTTTCTTAAAGGAAGTAGATAATCAGGCCCTGATTCAGGAGCACAACAAGCTCAATCAAGCATTCCGCGTATTCTTCAAAAATCCGGAAAGCTTCGGGTATCCCAAGTTCAAGCGGAAGAAGGACGATCGGAATTCGTTTACGGCCTGTAATCATGACTTTGCATCTGGCCCTACCATCTATACGACCAAAGACGGCATCCGGATGACAAAGGCCGGGATCGTCAGGGCGAAGTTTCACCGCCGTCCTCAGGCGTGGTGGAAGCTCAAGCGCATCACGGTTGATAAGACCCGGACAGGTAAGTATTACGCTTACATTCTTTACGAGTGCCGGAACAAGGAGCCGGAGCCGGTTTTCCCCGCGCCGGAAAAGACGGTGGGGCTGAAATATTCCGTTCCGCACTTTTACGTAACGGACAGCGGCGAGATGGCGGACCCGCCTCACTGGCTGAAACAGTCTCAGGAAAAGCTGGCGAGAATTCAGCGCAGCCTGAGCCGGATGCAGCCCGGTTCCAAGAACTATCAGGAGAAGGTCCAGAGGCTGCGCCTCGCTCATGAACATATCGCAAACCAGCGCCGCGACTTTATTCACAAGGAATCCCGGCGGATAGCCAACGCTTGGGACGCCGTGTGTATGAGGAGCGATCATGCGGAGGATCTAATCAAGGGCATGAACCTCAGCAACACGCTGGATTCGGGCTATGGGATGTTTCGGGAGTGCCTCCGGTACAAACTGGCTCGGCAGGGCAAACCGCTGATTCTAATTGACCGGTATGAGCCCTCCACGAAGACCTGCTCCGCCTGTGGTTTCATTCGGGAAGCTGTCCACTATAAAGAGAGCTCCTGGATATGCCCCAAGTGCGGCGCGGTCCACAGGCGGGAGGTCAACGCCGCCAGGAACATCAAGGAGCAGGGCATAAAGCAATATTTCAGTATGCAGAAGCGCCGCGAAAGCGCGTAGCTTGCAGATACTCCCTCCGCTATGCCGGTCGGAACGCCGGTGAAAGCCCATGGTTCCGGTCGGGGGAGCGTTGAGCGAAGCACAGCGGAAGAAACTGGGTTTCGCTCAGCGTTTTCCGGGCCGTTAAGTGGGAAACGAGAGGGTGCGTTCGCGCACCGGAAACCCGAGAGGGTGTTCACAATATTATGACGATGAAATATCGCCAAGTAGAGGAAACGCTTACCAAGGTTTCAGACGGTTGACGAACCGCTTGAAATAAAGTGGGCGGCCAATGCTTTGGACAGTCCGGCCGGATGACCAGAACAGCGGCGCCCAGCCCCAGCAGTGTGGAGGCAATGGAATGCCAAAGCACGAAAAATATTTTTCTAAAGGAGATAGAACAATGAGAATCCAGCATAATATCATGGCTATGAATGCCTACCGGAACTACAACACCAACACCTCCGCCCTGGCGAAGAACCTGGAAAAGCTGTCTTCCGGCTACAAGATCAA
>VSMY01000066.1 GCA_009773995.1 Oscillibacter sp.
TTCCCGCGGGCCACACCTTCGCGGGCGTCATCGGCTACTGCAAGACGGCCGGTTACATCAGCGGCTATGGCGACGGCACCTTCAAGCCCGCCAACCCCCTGACCGGCTATGCGTTTGCGAAGATGCTGCTCGGCGCCGTCGGCTATAAGAGCAACATCGAGGGCTTCGTGGATACGGGCTGGACCATGAACGTGGCCCGGATCGGCAACGTGGCCGGCCTGTTCGACCGTCTGAACTTCGACGGCGCGAAGGCCGTGACCCGTGACGAGGCCTGCCAGCTGGCTCTGAACACCCTGAAGGCCACCATGGTGGACTACGGCAACGCCAACACCGTTGTCAGCTCTACCGGCGAGGTTCTGACGGTTCAGGGCAGCAAGGCTCAGTATGTCACCAGCAACAACCGTGACATCAACGCCAACATCAACCGCCGGGTCATCAGCGCGACCAACAACGAGCTGACCCTGGAGTTCGGCGAAGAGCACTTCAAGGACCTGCGTCTGGAGCACGATCGTTTCGATCCCGCTTATGACGTGTACGGTCATCCCTCCAACGAGTGGAGCTACAAGAAGGTCACCATCGGCACCTTCCCCCTGGCCGCCGACTTCACCTTCACGAAGCAGATCTCTCACATCGAGGATACTCCCGCCACGAAGGAGAAGGCCCTGGGTCTGCGCGGGTATGACACCTGGAGCACCGACCACAGCGTGAGCTACTCCAGCTGGAGCACTCCCGGCACGAACCAGTACAACACCGCCAGCCCGTTTGCGAATGCCACCCAGATTCACATCAACGGCTGGAACGCCCGCGTGTTCAACGACGACTACAAGCAGGGCGTGAATGTTTCTACCACCAAGCTGAAGGACGGCGAAATCTTCACCTATGATGCGTTCGACGTTCTCGCCGCCAACAAGGAAGAGGCTCCTTCTCTGTCCGAGATCGCGGACCTGACCGACAACGGCGTGACCGTTGAGGTCTATGTCTGCCCCGTTGACGCCGACTTCATCACCGACGTCGTCGTGACTCGGACCCAGCTGATGGAAGTTGACCGCGTTGCCTCCGACTATGTCGAGCTGGACCGCGTGAGCTCCGACAGCAAGGGCGAGACCCTGACCGAGATTGCCGGCTACAACGACAACGCGCTCCATGTTGAGACCGTCAGCGTCAAGGACAACAACTATGACGCTTACAACGTGCTCAAGGAGCTGGAGGCCGGCGACAAGGTTGCCATCATCCCCTACACCACCGACGACGGCAAGACCTGGGAGGTCGGCGAGGCCTATGTGCCCGAGACCGTTTCCGGCGCTCTGACCAACGTTGACATCTACAACACCAAGAGCAAGGCCGACGGCAACGCCATCGCCATCACGGTTGGCGGAACCACCTATCCCATTGCGCAGTGGAACAAGGATATGCGCAAGATCACCGGCTACATGATCAAGTCCACCAAGAAGGACGTGACCCTGCTCCTCGACAAGATGGGCAACGCCCTGCTGGCTAAGGACGTCGGCTCTACCGACGCCTGGATCGTTGTCGGCGATTACTACCAGGCCGCCAACGCCAATGGCCGTGTGGGCTGGTTCGTCCACGGCTGGACCATCAAGGGCGACGAGGTCGACCTGGACCTGGGCACCATCCGCGGCGCGGCTGAGAAGTACGCTCCCGGCGAACTGGTGCAGTACCGTGTTGCCGAAGAGGGCAATGGCGAGTACGAGCTCCGCAAGCCCAACTTCGAGGGCCGCGCCGCTCTGAAGAACGGCGAACTGGGCTGGAAGGAACCCAGCCTCAAGGACGGCTATCTCAAGGATGGCAAGACTGACAAGTACACCGGCGAAGGCGTTTACAATGTCGCGCAGTACGCCAAGCAGAACGGCACTGATATTAAGTACGACATCAAGAGCGTCAACACCCTGATCCCCCTGGAGTTCTATGACACCACCCTGAACGCTGGGAAAAACAAGGGCACTGTCACGGGCGATCACTACGACTACAGCCTGAACAACAAGGACAACAGGACCTATACGGCTCTGACCGGGGCCAGTGCCGCCAGCAACCCCGCCTATAACGGTACTGCCGGCGACGATCACGGCTACGATACCTGGACTTATCGTGCCGCTCCCTATGACGGCGTGAAGTTCATCTATGTCGGCTTCGATCCCGCCAACGGCGAGGTTGATACCATCAGCTTCCTGAGCGGCGTGCAGAACGTCCCCCATGACGAGCTGAGACAGATCAACTACTTCTGGAGAAACGTCGGCACCAACGACGACAGCTATGTCGCCAGCCCCGCCGAGGCCTATGTCGACAAGAACGGCAAGGTCAAGGCCGTGGTTATCAAGTCCGACTCCGCTGAGGCCAGCCTGAAGGACCTGATTGTCATCACCGACAACAAGGGAACCAACACCTCCACCAAGGGCGGCGCCGAGGCCCCCACCTCCGGCACGTACTACACCCGTCAGTATGTCTCCGGTGAGGACGGCTTCAAGACGGAGAAGACCGGTTACTTCGACCGTATGCTCAGCGTGGGCACCGTCGTGACCGGCCGGCTGCAGAGCGACGGCATCTTCAAGACCCGCACGTTCCACGCCGACGAGTACACCAACCGCAACCCCGACGCCCTGTATGTCAGGGGCATTGCTCCTCTGCCGACCTTGAACGACAAGAATTCCAGCACGGAGTTCTACATTGGCGCCAAGGCCAAGGGCACGGTCTTTACTCTGGGTACCGGCGTCAAGCCCGGCGACACCGAGCTGACGAACGTCGCCAAGGAGGAGGACTGCTACATTCTGTCCGGCAAGGACGTCATGGGCATCCATAATCCCGATGATGTCAAGGGCCTGATTAAGGTCGACGGCTCCACTCAGTTCATTGACCTGCGCGACGGCCGTCTCGGCGACATCACCGATCTGGACGATCTGCTGGAGCGCGAGAACAGCGAGATTGAGCTGAAGCTCATCCTGAACGGCAACGAGAGCAGCGACGGCTTCCGCAGAGCCTACGCGATTCTCATCCTGAACGCCGGTCCTGCGGCCGATGACGCGGCGGCTCCCAACGTGAAGATCACCGGCAAGGTGGGCTCCAAGACCGTGAAGGCCGTCGACGATAAGGTCGCCGGTACTGAGGCGAATCCCCTGGTCTTCCAGGTTGCTCCCGAGACGGAGATCACCCTGAACGCCAAGGTCACCGTTTCTGAGAACGGCAAGATCGAAGATGCGAAGTGGTACAACAAGACCGATGATTACTCCGAGGACGGCCTCGCGATCACGGTTGAGTCTCCTGAGGCCGCTGAGGAAGGCAAGCCCAACAACTTCATCATGCTGCGCTTCACCGTGACCAACTACGACAACACCGTTGAAGACAAGACCCGCACCGAGAAGGAAGTTTGGGTCAAGGTTGAGTCCGTGACCGAGAGCACCACCCCCGCTGGTGCGATCGAGATCAAGGCCGGCGCTGGCATGGCCAATTATGTTGCCAACCTGACCGGTACTATGGATCTGTTTGCCACCGGCTCGAACACCATCGACCTGAGCTTTGACGCTCCCGCTTGGGCCAACAAGGTGAACGAAACTGCTGGCGATCTGACCTTCGACGCGGTTCTGGTTAAGGCCGACGGCACTCGACTGGGTAAGGTTTCTGTTGCGAGCGCCGCTACTGCGGGCGCCTCTGCGGTCAAGTTTACCGCTGCTGCTGGCTCTACTCCCACGAACTTCGCCAGCAACCTGCTCACGATTCCCAACCTGAATACGGCGATCTCTGCTGGCACTCTGAACGTCGGCACCGACGCCCTGACCCTCCTGGTCGAGAACGTGAAGTACAAGAATGTCGCTGTCAAGTACTATCTGGACAGCACTGACGGCCTCGACGCTACCGAGGAGCTGCCCGCCGCACTGACCGCGACCTCCGGCGGCAAGATGACCGCCGCGGCCGACAAGACCTTCGCCTTTGCTTACGATTCTAGCAAGGTAGCCGCTGACGGTTACACCGCCACCGCTCCTCAGTACAAGATCGAGAACGCCACTCTCGTGACGGGCGAGACTGCCAAGCTTGAGGATAGTCTGGGTGCCACCAACACCTTCAGCGCGCAGGGCATCACGGCCAACGGCGGCGACTTCGTCAAGGTTATCCTGACCGGATTCACCAAGGCGACTCCCACGAGTGTCACCATCTCCGCCAAGGGCTTCGCTAGCGGCAAGCATATCTTCAATACTACGCCGGAGACCATCACCGCCTTGACGACTGGCACCTCTGCGGTTGTGACCAACGCTGGTCGACTGAGCATTGAGAAAACCGCTTCCGCAGGCACCCTTACTGCCGGCGTGATCACTTATAACCCGGTGGGTGTGTCCGAGAGTCTGACCGTGAAATATGCTAAGAATACTACTGGTTCTGACTCTGTTCATGTGAAGCTGGTCCTGAAAGATACGGACGGCAATGAAGTGAGCACCTTCGAGAAGACTCTGAACAATAGTGATGCTTTGGTTTGGAACATCGGCACGGTGGATAAGAGCCTGGTTCTCGACTATGCGGACTGCAAAATTGAGACCGTCAAGGCCGCCGCTGTAAAGGATGCGGAGTGCTCCTTCGACAAGACTACCGGAGTACTCACGGTCGGCTTCGACGCGGCCATCGATGAAAGCACCATCGCCACCGCTTTCTATGCTCTGGCTACGGGCGGAAACTGCGTCGTTGGGGATATCGAACTGGTGGACAAGACTCATGTCGCCGTTTCCCTGTCCGGCTATGATGCAACCCAGCCGATTAAGGTTGGTACCAACGCCACCCTGAAGGGAGCGAATGGTGTCGCGGTTGTTCGGACCACGATTACCATTGCAAAGGATACCTTTGCGGTTAGCTCTGCGGCGACCTGATTCCCCAAAACCCTCTGCGTAACCAGACGGAATGTCTGAGAGAAGGCCCCCGGACTTGTCCGGGGGCCTTTTTGTCTGCCTTACCGCACGCCGATATACGTGGTGTTCGGCCGTAACAGATTTACGTAATCCGCAACCATCACCTCGGGCCGGATGAGCTCCTCATAGGTGAAGGAACAGCGGAAGGGCAGCAGATAATTGCCAAGCGCGAAGCCCGTGACCTGGGAGCTGCTGTCGTGCCGAGGAAGGAACAGCAGTGCGTAGCAGGGCGTGCACAGCTTTTTCAGGACGGTCTTTTCGCTTCCCTCTCCGCCGGACAGGGTGATTTGCAGGGGGTGCTCCCCCGGCTCCGTCTCCGGGTAATGGACGACCATAACCACGTAGTTCCACTCGTTCCAGTCCATGCTGGGAAGCGAAAGCGCCATGCCGTTTACGGACTGTCCGTTGCCGGGGTAGTTTGCGATGAGCTCCGGGGCTCCCAGCTTTTCCTGCAGTTCGTCGTCCAGCGCCGCCAGGATGGTGTCGGTGATTTCGCTGTTGGCGTTGAAATCCTCCCGCAAAATGCGGTCCTCGGGGTCCCATTGGCAAAGGCCGAAGTATTTCGTGCTGTTCATAAAAAATCCTCCTGTTTTGATATAGGGTTGTACCCAAATAAGGAGGCCATGGGGGGAGAGTTGCCGGAAAACGTGCAAATCTGATAAAAATTTTCTGAAAGCATAGGGAGAGCGCTGAAAAGCCGGGAGATATTTCGGCTCCAGACCGAAATATTTGGGACCAAGCTATTGAAATAAATAAGAAAATTTGCTAAGATTATCCTACCAAGATGGACAAGCCCTTGACAAATTAGGACGGCCGTGGTATACAGAAGTATTTAGAACTTGTTCACCTTTGACACGATAAAATGCCCTCCCCCCACATATACTTGCTACAACTCTTGGGTATAGGACAGGGAGGCAGACGGGAAATGGAGCTGAGCGCAATGGAAAAAAGAGAGATTGAAAAGAAGGTGCAGGAGCTCTTAAAGGGTTTCGGCTATCATCCGGAAACAGACGATTATTTTGACGTTGTCAGGTTTGCCGGAAGCCACGGCTTTGTTGTGGGAAATTCCGAGTTGCCGGACAATGAAGATGGTTTCCTGATTATGCAGCCGGACTCTGTCGGAACGCGGGAGGACAATGGCATCGGGGAGAAGGTCATTGGCGTGAATGCGGCCCGTCCCATGGCGGATAAGCGGTTTATCATTGCTCACGAATTCGGCCATTCGATTCTGCATTATAAGGATGAAAAGATCTATCTGCATCGGGAGAACAAAAAGGGCAAAGACGAGCAGGAGAATGACGCCGACTATTTTGCCGCCGCGCTCTTGATGCCGGAGGAGTCTTTCCGGCGGAGCTATAGCGAGCTGAAAGAAAGCGGAAAAAAGCAGGGCGCGATTTGCATCGAATTGGCAAAACGCTATCGGACGTCTTTAGAAAGCGTTCTCCGGCGTTTGGATGAGCTGGATATTACCGCGTAAGGCTTGCCGGAGAGGTGCGGGATGGGACGAGAAGAAGAGCTTGAGAGAATACAGCGAGAGCTGCAGGACATCCGTGATAGAGAAGTACGCGCGGCACGCCAGCGGTCGATGGACTATCGTGAAGTATATCAGCTTTTAAGGGTCTCTCCCTTTCAGAAGGTGAAAAATGAACGGGAGATGTATTTTGAGGACCGCTTACTTACGAGAGAGCAGAAAACCCGGGACGCGCTGATTACAAAACTGCTGAGGTCTTATGTGTACGCTTACGAGAAAAAGGTTTGGCATAGCGTAATTTGCCGTTACTTAATTCTGGCGCCATGTATGGGGATCATTGTGTCCTTTGCCTGGGCTTTGGGGGTGTTTTTCCGTCAGCTTACCGGTGCACCGGCGGGGATTGAAATGACGGAGATGGTTTCCTTCGTCACGGCCTGTGTATCCTTCCTTGGGTTGGTAGTCAGTGTGCTGCTGATTATCACAAAATATTTCTTCCCGGAAAACGACGAGCAGTATATTACGCAGATTGTAAAGTCCATTCAGGAAAATGACTTGGCAAACAAACGGGAGAATGCCAAAAATGGCTGGCCAGGGAAAAGCGTCGCAGAGGAATCTGACTCGAAAGTCGAAACGATAAAGAGCGAAGAGGAATTCTGATAGACAGTGGAAGCGGCGCGGCGGCAAGCCCCCCCCCCGCTTCCGCGCATAAAACCGCCCCGCCGGGAGAAGCTACCGGAAAAGGGAGGTTTTTTCATGGATTATTTGAACGCGTTTCTCTGCGGCGGCGTGCTCTGCGCCATCGGGCAGATTCTCATCGACAAGACCCAGCTGACCCCGGCCCGCATCCTGACGGGCTATGTGGTGGCGGGGGTAATCCTCAGCGCCGTGGGGCTGTACGAGCCCCTGGCCCAGTGGGGCGGCGCGGGGGCCACGGTGCCCCTGACGGGCTTCGGCCATCTCCTGGCCAAGGGGGTCCGCAAGGCGGTGGACATGGACGGCTGGCTGGGGGTCTTCACCGGGGGCCTGACGGCGGCGGCGGGCGGCGTCGCGGCGGCGACGTTTTTCGCGGCGGTCATGGCGTCGGTGTTCAAGCCCAGCGCGAAACGATGAGGGGGCGCCGGCCCCCTCGAAAACTGTCATAAAATTGTTACCCCTTTTTGCCGGAAAATCTGCTATACTAAGACCACAGATTTTTCGACAGAAAGGACCCGACGCCATGCGCCGACTGCTCATCTTTGGATTGCTGCTCCTTCTAACCGCCTGTGCTCCCGCTCCTCCGCCGGTGGAGGAGCCGCCCCCGCCGGAACCGGAAATTCAGGAGCCGGAGCCGCCTCCCGCCCCGGTACAGGAGCCCTATGAAATTAAGGACCCCACGGAGGAACGGGAGGGCTATGTCCCCTGGACTGGCGTCGTGGAGCACCTGTTTTTCCACCCGGTCATCGCCTACCCGGAGCTGGCCTTCGACGGAGACAGCCAGGCCAACGGCCTGGACGACTTCATGGTTACCGTGGACGAGTACAACAAGATACTCCAAAGCGTTTATGAAAAGGGCTACGTCCTGGTGGATTTGGGCAGCGTCTGGAGCGAGGAGGAAGGGGAGGAGGGCCCCCATATGGTCCGGAATACCCTCTACCTCCCCGAGGGGAAAAAGCCCCTGGTCCTCAGCTACGACGACACGAATTACTACCCCTACATGCTGGAAAACGGCTTCGCCCATAAGCTCATCATCGGCGAGGACCTGAAAATTGCCTCCTGGGGGAAAGATCCGGAGGGCAACGAGGTGGTCAGCCGGGACCTGGACGCCATTCCCATCCTGGACAAGTTTGTGGAGGAGCACCCGGATTTCTCCCCCTTCGGGGCCAAGGGCTGCCTGAGCCTGACGGGCTACGAGGGCATCCTGGGCTACCGCACCCAGAAGGACACCCAAGAGTGGGACGACGTGAAGGAAGCCGCCCGGCAAAGGGAGCGGGAGGCCGTCCAGCCCATCGTCGAGGAGCTCCGCCGCACCGGCTGGACCTTCGGCAGCCACACCTGGGGCCACATCCGGCTGGGGGATGGAAACATGACCCGCATTCAGGCGGACACCCAGCGCTGGCTGGACGAGGTGGGCAGCCTGGTGGGGGAGACTGCGATTCTCTTCTATCCCCACGGCGAACGCCCCGACGGCAACGACTGGACCATGACGGGCCCCGCTTTCCGGTACTTACAGGAACAGGGCTTCCGGATCTTCTGCTCCGTGGGCGTGGAGAGCTTCAGCTTTATTAAAAAAGATATCAGCGCCGTCATCTGCGACCGCCTCCACCCGGACGGGACCACCCTGCGCCACTCCCGGGACCGGTATCTCCAATTCTACGACGCGAAGGATATCATAGACTTAACCGTCCGCCCCCAGAGAGAGGTCTCCTGGGAGGAATGAGAAAGGAGCTTTTGCCATGACAAGAGAAGAACTGAAAGCCGCCGCCGTGGCCATGCTGGACCGGGCCTATATCCCCTATTCCCACTTCCCCGTGGGCGCGGCCCTGGAGTGCTCCGACGGCACGGTCTTCACCGGCTGCAACATCGAGAACGCCGCCTACTCCCCCACCCTCTGCGCCGAACGGGTGGCGGTGGCCAAGGCTGTCAGCGAGGGGCACAAAGACTTTATCCGCATTGTTGTGGCGGGCCGGTGCGAGGACTTCTGCGTTCCCTGCGCCGTCTGCCGCCAGGTGCTCTACGAGTTCGCCCCCGATATGGAGGTCATCAGCCTCAACGGCAAAGGAGGGGAGCTGACCCGGACCCTCCGGGAGCTGCTGCCCCACGGCTTCGGCCCGGAGTACCTGCTGAAAGAGGAATAAAACGTCGCCCCTCCGGGAGGATGTTCCCGGAGGGGCTTTTCCTTGTCAAAACGCGAAGGCCTGCCCGGCCCGTTCCACCAGGACCGTGCGGTCTGTAAAGGCGGGATACTTTTCCAAAAATTTCCTGGTAAAATCGTATTTTCCCCATTGGTGCATCGGCAGGAAGCGCCGGATGTCCGCCGTTTCGAGGAAATACGCCGGGCCCCAAAAGCCCGCCTCTCCCAGCCGCGGGTCCAGGGGCAGCATAGCCAGGTCGATGTTCCGCCCCCGGAGGGGCTCCGTGTACCGTTTGAAGTTCACTTCCATGTTTCGGTTCCAGGCCTTGTCCTCCCCCTCCCAGTGCCACCAGTTCAGGTCCCCGGCGTGAAAGACGGTGAGGCCGTCCGCTGTCACCAGGAATGCTTCCCCCTCGTCGGTGGAGGGCAGGGCCTCCACTCTGGCCCGGGGCAGCTCCAGCGCTTCCCCACCCCGGAGGCTTTGGCATTTCGCCGCCGTCGCCGGGGAGAGTCCCCAGCGGGCCGAATTCCGGGAGCCGGGCTTGATGTCGTGGCCCAGGATGAACCGCACCTCCCGGCTCCCGTCGTCCAGGGAAAAGATTTTAGGGCTGAAGTGGTCCGGGTGAACATGGCTGGCGAAGATGTACAGGGGAACCTCCAGCGGGAGGTCCGGAAGCTCCCCCTTCCACCAGTCGAACAGCAGCGCAGCGGAGTCCAGCTCCACCAGGAAGCCGCTGTGGCTTAAAAACGTGACCCGCGTCACTTCAGCTTCACCGCCGTGCCGTAGGCCACCACCTCGGCGGCCCCCTGCATGACGGAGGACGAGCCGTAGCGGACGTTGACCACCGCGTCGGCCCCCAGGGCCTGGGCCTCGTCCACCATGCGTTTTGTGGCGATCTGCCGGGCCTCGTTGAGCATCTCGGTGTAGCCCACGATTTCGCCGCCCACCAGGGTCTTCATGCCCGCCATAAAGTCCTTTCCGAAGTTCTTGGACTGGACCACCGTTCCCTTCACGATTCCCAGGGCCTCGATTTCCTTTCCGGGCACATAGTCAATATTCAGCAGCAGCATCAGATTCTCCTCCTTCAATTTCTTGAAAACGTTCTTTTAACACCACCAGGGCGGGGATGACCAGCAGTCCGCACACGCCCGCCAGGGCGGCGAAGAGCCGGAAAAGCCACCTGGGCAGGTCCGGAATAAAACACAGCGCGGCGAACACGGCGGCGCAGGCCGCTTGGAGCAGGGCGAAAAAGAGTACGCCCAATACGGCCTGCCGCCGCTGGCGGCGCTTTCGGGATTGGATGGCCGTCATAACGGTTCCTCCCTTCATAGAATGACAAGGGGCAAAGCCCCCGGCTTTTGGCTTTCCCGCAAAAATAGGGAAGGGCTTGCGGCGGGAAAGGTTTTATGCTATAATACCCGGTAAGCGGCAATCTCATCGGCCGCCCTGACCGGAATGACTATACTAATATTTGATATAGGTGGTACAGTATGGGTATCTTTTCATTTTTGAACCGGGACCAGGACCTTGAGGAGTACGTTCCGGCGCCGACGGCGCCGGCGGTGGAGGAGGCGCCTCCGGGCCTTCCGGAGATGTGCCGGGAAATGCCGGTCGAGGTAGTGGAGAAGTCCGGCCGGGTGCTGAACACCGGCCTGATTACCGAGCACGGGGGAACGAGCCTCTCCATGGGCCGCCATCCCGGCGGACTGTCCTTTAAGGTCTGCGAACCGGGCAGCACGGTGTATGTTCGGGGCTGCGACAACTCTATGAATCAATTCTACCTCCGGGCCACGGTGGAGGAGTCCACCCGGATCCTGATGAGGCTGAAGGACCTGGAGCCCGAGGTTCACGAGAACCACCGGGATACCTTCCGCCTGGCGGTGAACGTCCCCATTTCCATCTACTATCTCAACGACGAGCGCTTCGAGCGCCCGGAGCAGTGCAAGCTGGTGGACATCAGCACGGGCGGCTGCTGCATCACCTCGGAGTATCTCCACGGAGAGGGAGAAGTGCT
The DNA here is from genome assembly GCA_009773995.1 of Oscillibacter sp. Lineage (GTDB taxonomy): Bacteria > Bacillota > Clostridia > Oscillospirales > Oscillospiraceae > Oscillibacter. The sequence continues at coordinate 11,221 of VSMY01000066.1, forward strand.
GCGCATCAAGGTCAAGCTGGAGGACTACGTACCCATGGATTTCATCGGCGAGGTCATCCGGGTGGTGGAGTGCGGTCCCAATGAGTTCCGGTGCGGAATTCTCTTCGCACAGCTGAAGAAAGAGGAAATCAACTCCCTTACGAAGATTCTCTTCAACATGCAGCTGGGCAACCGGCGGGAGCACAGCCGCACCGAGAACGGGCACTGGTGATGCCTCTTCGTCCATTTGCTGTCAGGTTATCTGCGGGACGCTTCGGCGTCCCGCTTTTTCGCGGCTCAGTATTGGCTGGCCTCTTCTTCCTCGCCGCCGTCGATTTCGTCCAGCCGCTGGAGCAGGGCCCGGACGACTCCGATGATGACCGCGCCGCCCAGAAGCAGATAGGCCGCCAGAAAGGCCAGCGGAAAGAGGGACGGTCCGCCCTCTCCGAAGAGGCCGCCTATGATAGCCAGGACCGCGAGGACCAGCGGCCCGACATACAGTACCACCGCCACGGTGACGGCAATGGGGGCGATCTTCTTTTTAGTAGTTTTTCGCATCGTCGATCTCTCCTCTCCCAATTTCCCGAATCCGCTGGACCAGAGCCAGCACCACGCCGCCGCTGATAACCAGGGGAACCAGGGCGATGATTGCCAGCATGAAGGCCGGGGGCGATTCCGCGGCGCTCAGGGTGGTGAGCCAGAAAATCAGCCCCGCAAACCCTCCCATCAAAAGCAGCATCAGTACGGTGATGACCACCGGGGCCACATAGCGGACGCGGACGTCCTGCCGCTGCTTGTTTTGGAAGGTGGCCCCGCCCTGCTCCATGGCTTCCATCTCCTTTAATACGCTCCCCGCGTCCAAGTCCGCCAGCCGTTCCTGCCGGTCCGTCAGCCCGGCGCAGAGGCGGATCGCCTGCTCCAGGTTGTCCCGGTCCCGTTCCAGGGAGACCAGATGGCGGCGCATGCCGTCCCCCACGGTGTGGGCGCCGCTCTGCATCCGCCGGATTTCCTCCAGGGAGATGCCCAGCTTCCGCAGCAGCTTGATTTGGAGCAGGGTCTGCACCTCCGTCTCGCCATAGTCCCGGTAGCCGTTCTCGCTGTTCCGCCGGGGGGTCAGCAGACCCTCGGCCTCGTAAAAGCGGATGTTCTTCCGGGTAATACCCACCAGGGCCTCCACCTCGTTGATTTTCAAGCCTCTCACCTCGGTTTCCGCCTTCATGATACACCTTCCAGCAGGGGGAAGGTCAAGAGGGATTTTGCAAATTCCCGAAAAAAGCTCATAAAACGCCGGAGGCCAAGCCTCCGGCGCGTCCGGTCATATGGCGTTCTGAGGCCGCTCCTCCCGTTCCACGGAGAGCTCCGGCCGGGCGGCGGCGATGGTATCCAGCACCTCGTTGGCACCCGCCAGCTTCTCAAAGGTGAAGTCCTGGTAGAACTCCCCGCCGTCGTAATACAGCCGCAGCCGGGTCACCGGCAGGGCCTTGCCGCAGCAGCCCGTCAGGGGCAGGCTGGTGTTCCGGGTCAGGGCCTTGGTCAGGGAGGCGAAGGAGAGGTACTGTGTTCCGGGGAAGGCGGGGAAGTAGACGGCCTTCTTGCTGAAACGGTACTGCTCCGCCCGGCGGGCGGTCTTGTAATCTTCGGCGGGGTCCTCCAGGGGGCAGGATTTGGCAAGGGGCTTCGGTGTAAAGATCGCCATGGCGGAAACCTCCCAAATGTTATATCGTTTTCAGTATAAACGCCTTTCTCGAAAAGCTCCATGGCAAAAGCAACAAAAGCCGGGAAATCCGGTGGAAATGCCACTTGCCCCCGGAGGAAAAGAGGGCTATACTAATACGGGAAACCCGCCCGGCGGGAATATTCCCTGAAACCATCATCTCTTCATTATTGGAGGTTTCCCATGTACCGGATTAAAACGTTCAACAAAATCGCCCCCCAGGGGCTGGAGCGGCTGGACCCCGCCCGCTATCAGGTGGGGGAGGACGCAGCGGAGGAGGAGGGCATCCTGGTCCGCTCCGCCAATCTGCTGGAGTACGCTTTCCCGGACAGCCTGCTGGCCATCGCACGGGCAGGGGTGGGTGTGAACAACATCCCCTTGGAGCGCTGCTCGGAAAAGGGCATTGCCGTCTTTTCCACCCCTGGGGCCAATGCCAACGCCGTCAAGGAGCTGGTCCTCTGCGCCATGCTGATCTCTTCCCGGGATGTCACCGGCGCGGTGCGCTGGGTGAAGAATCAGGCCGCCTCCGGCGTGGAGGTGGAAACCGTAGTGGAGAAGGGCAAGGCCGCCTTCGTGGGCCCGGAGCTCTACCGGAAGGCCCTGGGCGTCATCGGCCTGGGGGCCATCGGCTCCCTGGTTGCCAACGTGGCCCTGGATTTGGGCATGGACGTGTACGGCTACGACCCCTTCCTCTCCGTGGACGCCGCCCTGCGGCTGGACCGCCATGTCCACGTGGTCCGGGACGTGAACGAGCTCTATAAAAAGGCGGACTATATCACCGCCCACATCCACTTCAACGAAAAGACCCGCCACATGATTGGCCCGGAGGCCTTCGGCGCCATGAAGCCCGGCGTCCGGCTCATCAACCTGGCACGGGGCGGCATCGTGGACGACGAGGCGCTGCTCGCCGCCCTGGACGCGGGAAAGGTGACAGCATACGTCACCGACTTCCCCACCAACAAGCTGGTGGAAAATCCCCATGTGGTAGCCATGCCCCATCTGGGAGCCTCCACCCCGGAGAGCGAGCAGAACTGCGCCGTCATGGCGGCGGAGGAGCTGCGGGACTACCTGGAGAACGGGAACATCAAAAACTCCGTGAACCTCCCCGACGTGTACCTGGACCGGAGCGGGGCCCAGCGGCTCTGTGTCCTGCATAAAAACATCCCCGCCATGCTGGCCAACATCACCGCCCTCCTCAGCCGGGACGGCGTGAACGTGGAAAACCTGAGCAATAAGAGCAAGGGGGACTACGCCTATACCCTGGTGGACCTGGGGGCCAGGGTGGAGCCCGCCGTTCTGGAGGATTTGAAGCGCCTGTCCAACGTCATCCGGGTGCGGGTTATTGATTAAATATCTTTTATAAAGCAATTAAATAAGGAGGGACGCCTGTGTTCGATCTGAACGGGGCCCTGGAGCGGTTTGCCGGGAAGCTGGCTCTGGAGAACATCCTGGCCGCCGCCGTCACGCTGCTGGTGTGCATGGTGGCGGTGCGCCTGCTGCTGAAGCTGGCCCGCCGCCTCCTTCTCCGGACGAAGCTGGAGGAGCGCATCCGGCGCTATATCCTGCTGCTGGTCAAGCTGCTGCTGTATACCCTGACGGTGGTGTTTACCGCCGGGAGCCTGGGCGTCAACATGACCTCCCTGGTGGCCCTGCTGTCCGTTGGCTCCCTGGGGGTCACGCTGGCGGCGGAGGACATCCTGGGCAACGTGGCCGGGGGACTGGTGATTTTGTCCTCCCATCCCTTTGCCATCGGGGATTTCATTGAGTCCGGCGGGGTCTCCGGCACGGTGGAGGAGATCAGCCTGAACCACACGCGGCTGATCACGCCGGACGGCCTGACGGCTCTGCTGCCCAACAAGGAACTGGCGGCCTCCAAGGTGACGAACTACACGCTCCTGGGCCGCCGGAGAATCGTCTGGAAGATGAGCGCGGCCTACGATGCGCCCACGGAGGCGGTGAAGGCCGCCTGCCTTCGGGCGGTGGAGGCCACGGAACACATTCTGGAAGATCCGGCCCCGGCGGTATACCTGACGGCGTTTGGCGAGAGCGGCATTGACTTCACCGTTTACTGCTGGGCGTCGGCGGAGGACTTCTGGACCACTCAGTTCGCCTTGGCGGAGAACCTGCGGGCGGAGTTCGCCAAAGCGGGGGTGGAGATTCCCTACAACAAGCTGGATGTGCATATCACGGAAGCCCTAAAGTGAGAATGGCCCCGACGCGTATAACGCGCCGGGGCTTCCTGTTTTTCATGAACGGGGAAAGACGTTACTCCACGGGTCCGACGATGGTCCCGTCGTCCTTTTCCTTCTCCAGGCCGCTGGCGATCCGAAGGAGCAGGAAGCCCATCAGAGTCAGGGCCCCTCCGGCGTAAAGGAGGAGGGAGGAGAGGTAGGCGCTGCCGTCCGCCAGGGAGGCGGCGCAGAGAACCAGGGACCCGGCGGCGTAAAAGCCGAAGCGCCGGGTCTGCCCCGCCTGAAAAGCGAAGGAGCTGAGCCGGTAAAAGCTCAGAGTCATGAACACCAGGGCCAGCAGCTCCACGTAGTACATGGTCAGAGAGGGATTCACGGAGTCGATGCGGTAGGTCAGCACCAGCCGCACCACCAGCGCCGCCACCGGCAGCAGGGTAATGGCGGCGGGGGCCTTGTGCTTCGGCCCGCCCTCCCGGCGGCGGCAGCCCGCCAGCACCGGGAACAGCGACGCGGCGGCGGCCAGGGTCAAAACGACCAGCAGCGTCTGTCCCTGGGGAGAGAAGCCCAGCCCTCCCGCCCGGAGGATGCCGTAAATGGCGGCCTGGAGGAG
>VSMY01000067.1 GCA_009773995.1 Oscillibacter sp.
GAGTTCCTGTTATAATAGGGAAAACCACCGGAAAGGAGCTTCCGCCATGACCTTCCGCAAGCCCTGGGCCTCGCCCCTCTTCCCCGTCTCCCGGCGGGACTTCCTCATCACCGCCGTCATCCTCCTGGCCACGGTGCTGCTGTGCTTCCTCCTCTGGCAGGCGGGCAGCATCGAGGGCTTCGCCGCCCCGGTCTTCGTTCTGGCGGTGCTGCTGATCTCCCGGCTCACCAGGGGTTACCTCTACGGCCTGGTCTCCGTGGTGCTGGGGGTGGTCTGCGTGAACTTCATCTTTACCTACCCCTACTGGGCCTTCAACCTGGAGAATCCTGGGTATCTCGTTACCTTCGTCACCCTACTGATGATCTCCCTGATCACCAGCACCCTCACCGCCCAGGCCAAGCGCCAGGCCCAGCTCCTGGCGGAGAACGAGCGGGAGAAAATGCGGGCCAACCTCCTCCGCTCCGTCTCCCACGACATCCGCACCCCCCTGACCTCCATCGTGGGGTCCACCTCCGCCGTGCTGGAAAATCCCGGCCTCTCCCGGCCGGAGCAGCGGGAGCTGCTGGAGAACGCCCGGGAGGAGGCCCAGTGGCTGATCCGGGTGGTGGAAAACCTCCTCTCCATCACCCGCATGGGAGACGCCCAGGCCCGTATCGCCAAGGAGCCCGAGCCCGCCGAGGAGGTCCTGGGGGCCGCGGCCCAGAAGTTCCGCCGCCGCTTCCCCCAGGTCAGCGTCACCGTCTCCGCCCCCGAGGAGCTGCTGATGGTCCCCATGGACCCCATCTTGATCGAGCAGGTGCTGGCCAACCTGCTGGAAAACGCCGCCGTCCACGGCAAAGCCGCCAACATCGCCCTGCTGCTGGAGGCGGAGGAGGGCTTCGCCAAAATCACCGTCCGGGACGACGGCCGGGGCATCCCCCGGGACGAGCTGGACCACCTGTTTGACGGCCGCCTCAAGTCCCGCCGCCCGGCGGACGGGGACGGGAAACGCAACATGGGCCTGGGCCTCTCCGTCTGCCGGGCCATCGTCCTGGCCCACGGGGGAAGCATCACGGCCCGGAACCTGCTCCGGGGGGCGGAGCTCTCCTTCCGCCTGCCCGCCGACCTTCAGGCCCTACAGGAGGTATCCACATGAACATACGGGAAAAGATATTGGTCGTCGAGGACGAGAAGAGCATCGCCCAGTTCATCGCCGCCGTGCTGGACGGCCAGGGCTATGAGACCATCCAGGCCCGCACCGGGGCGGAGGGCCTCTCCATGATCTCCTCCCACTGCCCGGATTTGGTGATCTTGGACCTGGGGCTCCCCGACATGGACGGGCTGGACATCCTCCGGCAGCTGCGGAGCTGGTCCAGCCTGCCGGTGGTGGTGGTCTCCGCTCGGTCCCACGAGCGGGACAAGGTCACCGCCCTGGACCAGGGGGCCGACGACTACCTGACCAAGCCCTTCGGCACCGCCGAGCTGCTGGCCCGGGTCAGGACCGCCATCCGCCACACCCGCACCGCCAGCGGCAACGACGAAATCGCCCAAAGGGGCACCTACTCCGTGGGAGACCTGGTCATCGACTACAACAAGCACCAGGTGCTGGTCCGGGGAGAAAATGTAAAGCTGACCCTCAGCGAGTTCCGCATCGTGGCCCTCCTGGGCAAGCACGCCGGGAAAGTGCTGACCTACGACGCCATCATCCGGGAGCTCTGGGGCCCCCGGGCGGGGTCCGGAAATCAGATTCTCCGGGTCAACATGGCCAACATCCGCCGCAAGATCGAGCGCAACCCCGCCGAGCCGGAGTACCTTTTCACCGAGGTGGGCGTGGGCTACCGGCTGGCGGAAGGGGAATGACCGTTGCCGCAGCGTAGAATTTTCCGCCGAAATTTTTACAGCCCCTTCCAAATCCTCCCAAACCCTTGCCGCTGCTGGCGTTGCGGGCAAACGCCGCCCGCCGGGCCGGGTATTTTTTTAAGAATGTGGCAAAAAACACTTGCATCCCCTATATCTTGTGTGTTATGCTTGGCCTACTGCCAAAGTATTGTGGTAATCGCGGCAGGCGATTACTACCAAGCGTATAATTTCTGCTAGGGGGATACAAATGAAAGTTATCAAGAGGAACGGCACCGAGGTCTCGTTCGACATCACTAAAATCCTATCGGCCATCACCCGTGCCAACGAGAGCATCGACGCGGAAAAGCGCATGACCTCCACCCAGGTCCGGCGGATCGCGGAATCCGTGGAGCTGGCGTGTCAGGAACTGGGCCGTTCCCCTTCCGTGGAGGAAATCCAGGACCTGGTGGAGTACCAGATCATGGCCCACGGGGCCTTTGAGGTGGCGAAGAACTACGTCACCTACCGCTACACCCGCTCTCTGGTCCGCCGGAGCAACACCACGGACGAGCGCATCCTGAGCCTGATTGAATGCTGCAACGAGGAAGCCAAGCAGGAAAACTCCAATAAGAACCCGGTGGTGAACTCCACCCAGCGGGACTACATGGCCGGCGAGGTCTCCCGGGACCTCAGCGAGCGGCTGCTGCTGCCCAAGGAGATTGTGGAGGCCCATCAGGAGGGCATCATTCACTTCCACGACTCCGACTACTTCGCCCAGCACATGCACAACTGCGACCTGGTGAACCTGGAGGACATGCTGCAAAACGGCACCGTCATCACCGGGACCCTCATCGAGCGGCCCCACAGCTTCGCCACCGCCTGCAACATCGCCACCCAGATCGTGGCCCAGGTGGCCTCCAACCAGTACGGCGGCCAGTCCATCTCCCTGGCCCACCTGGCTCCCTTCGTGGACGTGAGCCGGAAGAAGCTTCGGGGCGTGGTGGAAAAGGAGATGAAGGAGATCGGCGTCATCCTGGACGAGGACAGCCTCTCCAAGCTGGTGGAGACCCGCCTGCGGGAGGAGGTCCGGGGCGGCGTCCAGACCATCCAGTACCAGGTGCTGACCCTCTTGACCACCAACGGACAGGCCCCCTTCGTCACCGTCTTCATGTACCTGGGGGAGGCCAAGAACGAACAGGAGCGCAAGGACCTGGCCCTCATCATCGAGGAAACCCTGGAGCAGCGCTATGAGGGCGTGAAAAATGAGGACGGCGTATGGATCACCCCCGCCTTCCCCAAGCTCATCTACGTGCTGGAGGAGGACAACATCCACGAGGACGCCCCCTATTGGTATCTCACGAAGCTGGCGGCCAAGTGCACCGCCAAGCGGATGGTCCCGGACTACATCTCCGAGAAGAAAATGCTGGAGCTGAAGGTGGACAAAAACGGCGAGGGACACTGCTACACCTGCATGGGCTGCCGCAGCTTCCTGACGCCCTACGTGGACCCGGAGACCGGGAAGCCCAAGTACTACGGCCGGTTCAACCAGGGCGTGGTCACCATCAACCTCCCCGACGTGGCCCTGAGCTCCGGCGGGAACATCGAGAAGTTCTGGGACATCTTCGACGAGCGGCTGGAGCTGTGCCACCAGGCCCTGCTGTGCCGCCACGAGCGCTTGAAGGGCACGCCCTCCGACGTGGCCCCCATCCTGTGGCAGTACGGCGCCTGCGCCCGCCTCAAGAAGGGCGAGCCCATCGATAAGCTCCTCTACGGCGGCTATTCCACCATCTCCCTGGGCTATGCCGGACTTTACGAGTGCGTAAAATACATGACCGGCAAGAGCCACACGGACCCCGCCGCCACCCCCTTCGCCCTCCAGATTATGGAGACCATGAACGCCGCCTGCCGGAAGTGGAAGGCGGAACACAACATTGATTTCAGCCTCTACGGGACCCCTCTGGAGTCCACCACCTATAAATTCGCCAAGTGTCTCCAGCGCCGCTTCGGCATCGTGGAGGGAATCAACGACAAGGGCTATATCACAAATTCCTACCACGTTCATGTGACGGAACAAATCAACGCCTTCGACAAGCTGAAATTCGAGGCCCAGTTCCAGCACCTCTCCCCCGGCGGCGCCATCAGCTACGTGGAGGTGCCGGACATGCAGAACAACCTGGAGGCGGTGCTCCAGGTGATGCGGTTCATCTATGACAACATCATCTACGCCGAACTGAACACGAAAAGCGACTACTGCCAGGTCTGCGGCTGGGACGGGGAGATCCAAATCGTGGAGGAAAACGGCAAGCTGGTCTGGAAATGCCCCAAATGCGGCAACACGGACCAGGACAAGATGAACGTGGCCCGGCGGACCTGCGGCTACATCGGGACCCAGTACTGGAACCAGGGCCGGACCCAGGAGATCCGGGACCGCGTCCTGCACCTGTAAGCCGCCATGTACTACGGCGAACTCAAAGACTGCGACATCGCCAACGGCGAGGGGGTCCGGGTGACCCTCTTCGTCTCCGGCTGTACCAACCGCTGCGAGCACTGCTTCCAGCCCCAGACCTGGGACTTCGAGTACGGGCAGCCCTTTACGGAGGAGACGGAGGACCACATCCTCTCCCTGCTGGCCCCCGGCTATATCAACGGCCTGACCCTTTTGGGAGGCGAGCCCTTCGAGCCGGAAAACCAGCGGGCGCTGCTCCCCTTCCTCCGGCGGGTGAGGGCGGCATATCCGGGAAAAACCGTCTGGGCCTTCAGCGGCTTCACCTATGAGGAGCTGCTGACCGAGGGGAGCCATCCCCGGTGCGAGGCCACGGACGAGATCCTGTCCCTTCTGGACGTGCTGGTGGACGGCCGCTTTGTGGAGGCGCTGAAGGACATCTCCCTCCGCTTCCGGGGCAGCTCCAACCAGCGTCTCATCGACCTGAACGCCACCCGGGAGACGGGGCGGATCGTCCTCCTGCCGGACCGGCGGAGCTGAAAACGCAGCAAACCGGAAAAGCGGCTTCCGCCGCTTTTCTAATGGAGGTTTTACCATGGTAACAATGGCGCAGCGCCTGGAGGCGCTTCGCATGGAGCGGGGCCTCAGCCGCCCCGCCCTCTCCGCCGCCCTGGGCTTTCCCAAGACGGCTATGGAGAAGTTTGAAACCGGGCGGCAGACGCCCACCCAGGACCAGCAGCGGAAGCTGGCGGACTATTTCGGCGTCACCCTCCCCTATCTCCGGGGCGAGAGCGACGACCCCGCCGAAGGGGACAGCTGGCTGTCCGGCAGCGTCCCGGCGGAGGAGCCCGCTTTTCCCCCGGCTCCGGCGGCTTCGTCCGTCCAGAAAAAGCCCCGCCCGGCGGCGGTGCAGGAGGACGGCGCGGTCTTCGGCGCCCTGCTGAAAAGCCCCTCCTTCCAGGCCATGATGCGCGCCGCGGCGCTGGAAGCCCTCCGCTCCCCCGAGGGACAGGAGCTTCTGGCCAAGGCCGTCCGGCGGGAGCTGGGGCGGAGATAACGGAGGGAGGACAAGCCTATGGCGCTGCTTCGGCAAATAGAAGACGTCTTCCAGCTGGTAGTCCAGTACGGCGTGCTGCTGCTGGAGTGCGCCGGGGTCGCTGTGCTGCTGGTCACGGCGGTGAAGAGCATGATTGGCTGCGTGCGGCACACGCCCCACATCCGCCTGTACCTGGCCCAGGGCATTTCCCTGGCCCTGGAGTTCAAGCTGGGCGGCGAGGTGCTGCGGACCGTGCTGGTCCGGGAGCTGAGCGAGCTGATGGTCCTGGGGCTGGTGATTCTCCTCCGGGGAGCTTTGACCTTCATCATCCATTGGGAGATCAAGACCGAGGAGGCTCGGATGGACGGGGCCTCCGGGCACGGGGAAGCCCCTCTGGGAGAGGCTCCGGAAAAACTCTTCTCTCAAAAATAGCCAGACGCGGCGGACGCAGAACGTCCGCCGCGTTTGTTCTTATCGTCCGCCCCGAAAGAAAGCCCTACAGGTTTGCAAACACGTCCACCTGCTTTTGCAGCTCCCCCACAATCTCCTGGTTCGTGTCCATGCCGGAGGCAATGCCCGCCATGTCCCCCGCCAGGACTCGGGAGCTGTCCGTCACGCCGGTGACGCCGGAGACCGCGCCCTCCACCGCGCCGGAAATGCCGGAGATGGAAGCGCTGATTTCCTCCATGGCCCCCCGGAGCCGGTCCGCCTGTCCGTTGAAGGCGTCCATGGCCCCCTGGATGTAGGCCGCGTCCTCCCGGTACTGCCTCCCGGACCGGACAGACTGCTCCAGCTGGTCCCGGAGGGCTTTCTCCAGATATTCCGCCAGCTCCCGGGCGCTGCCGGAGAGGTAGTCCACCGCCCCGGTGACCTCGCCGCTGACTTCCTGGATATGGCTGGCGGTCTCCGCGCAGGAGTCCGCCAGCCGGCGAATCTCCCGTGCCACCACGGCAAAGCCCTTTCCCGACTCCCCGGCGCGGGTGGCCTCCACGGCGGCATTGACGGCAATCAGGTCTGTGGAGGAGGAGATCGACAGGATGTCCTTGGTCAGGGCGCTGATACGGTCCACGCTCCGGCCCTTTTCGATGGCCCGGTCCAGGGCGGCCGTGATCTCCTCCGTCCGGGCCCGGACGGTCTCCATCTCCTCCCGCGCGGACTGTTCCATCTCCTCCGCCCGCTCCCGCATCTCCACGGAATAGGCGGTGATAGCGGCGCAGTCCTCCGCCATGCGCACCGCGTCCTCCTGGGTGCCGGAGGCGCTGGCGGTGATGGCGGCGGTGTTCCCCGCAATCTCCTCCAAAGCGGCGGAGAGCCGTTCCGTCAGGCCGGAGAGGTCTCGGGCGCTGCCGCTGGAGGTCTGCGTCCGCTTCCGGACCTCGCCCACCACGCCGCTGATGCGCCGGGAGCTGTCCTGAAGGGTGTCCATGGCTCCGCGGATAGGAGTGATAACATATCTCCGGATGATCCGCAGGGCCGCCCATACCAGGAGCACCCCTGCGGCCAGCGCCCCGGCGCTGACCGCCAAGGACGTGACATACACCGCGAAGAGGCGGCTCTTGGCCGCCTCCGCCTGGGCGGACACGGAATCGGAGAGGGCGTTGATGCCCGCCTCCGCCGCCTCGCTCTGGGCGGCCACGTCCCCGTTGGCCAGAGCATATGCCTCCTGGGTCTTGCTGTCGGCGCTGGCGCAGACCAAGCCCACCAGGGCGTGCTTGAAGGCGCCGTAGTCCGCCAGCAAAGTCCGGTAGACCGTCCCGTCGTCCTTCGAGACAAAGGGCTCGTACTCCGCCAGCTTCCCGTCCAGCTCCGCCTCCTCCGCCTTAATCTCCTGGACCAGGCGGATCATGGTGGCGTGGTCCGCCGCCACGATGTGGCTGAGCGCCAGGCGGTGGATGTTCATAACGGACCGCCGGATGTCCTCAAGCCGCGCCTCGCTGACCATGTACTCGTCCACAATGGTCCCGGCGTTGGCGTGGACATTGTGGATGCCGAACACCGCCAGGACATTGGACAGCAGCGTCACCAGGCCCAGCAGGACAATGGGCAGAATCAAACGCTGTTGCAACTTTCCTTTCATAGGTCTCCCCCCAAAACGTGATTGGAGTCAAAGCGGGCTACCGCGCCGTCACGCCCTCCGCCATATGGTCCAGCTGGGCCTGGAGATCCGCGCCGGAGGGGTTCCCCCGGGCCATGTTCCCGGCGAACTCCGCCACCGGGTCCCAGAACTTGCCCCCCACCCGCTGGAGCTGGGAAAATTCCGACTGGGCCAGCAGCGCCGCTATGGCGGGGGCGGCCTGAACCTCCGGCGAATTCGCCGCGCTGGCGTTGGCGGGGCCCTGGCCCCGGAGCTCGAAGCGGAGGCGCTGGTTTTCCTCGCTGGTAATCCACTCCGCCAGCCGGGCCGCCCACTGGGGATGCTTGGAATAGGCGTTTACGCCGATAAGCTTGCAGCCGGAGAAGGAGGCCATTTGAATCTGCTCCCCTTTGCAGGTGAAGGTAGGCAGCTTGGCGGCCCCGGCGTCTTCGCCCCAAGCCTCCTGCACAGCCACGGCGTTCCACACGCCGCTGATCCCGGCGACGACGGAGCCGTCCCGTACCCCCGTCAGGAATTCCTCGTCCGTCCGGCTGGCAAATCCGGGGCTGGCGGCCGCGTCCAGCATGGCCCGGGCCACGTCCACGCCGGAAATGGGGCCCTCGACGCTGTTCCAGGTGCAGTAATTGGTGAGGCCGTCCTCGTTCAGCCCCACCTTCAGTCCGGTGTTGCCGAAGAAGGCGTAGACGTACCAGGCGGAGGACCAGTCCATGACTACCAGCCGTCCGGTTTCCGCCGCAATTTCCAGCATCCGATCCAGGGTTTGGACGTCCTCCTCCGAGAAGTAAGCTTTATTGTAATAGAGGAAATAGCCGTTGTCCGCCGTCAGAGGATAGGCGTAGGGCACGCCGCCCACGCTGGCGGCCTCCACGGCGGTGGAGAGGTTCGCGGCCCGCACCGCCTCCGGGTCCTCAATGGGATCCAGCCCTCCGGCGGCGGCCAGGGCGGCCACCTGGTCGTCGGCAAACGCGAAGACGTCCGCCCCGCCCTCCAAATCCTCCAGCAGGGCGTCCTTGCAGTGAGACTCGCTCTGAGGCTGATAGGCAATGCGGAAGTCGGCCTCTCCGGCATAGCGGCTTTGGAAGGAGGCGAATATCTCCTGAAGCAGGGCCTCGTCCTCCTCCGCGCCCCAGACGGTCAGCTCCACGTCCTCCTTTACCGGGTTCGCGTCCCCCGGCGGCGGAGCTTCCTTCCCGCACGCGGCAAGGCACAGCAGCGCCCCCAGGGACAGGAGCAGAAACATATACTTTTTCATAGCGTCAAACCTTTCCGGTGGATTTCCCGGGCCGCGCGCTCCAAAGGGGCGCGGCCGGTCTTGGCGGACGGCTCGCGTTCGCAAGCACAGCGGCTATATTATAGCATCTTTTCCTTTCGCTGGCAAGGCGTTCTCCTGCAGCGCCGGCGCGGGAAGAAGCGCCCAGGAAACGTCAAAAGGCTTCTTTCTGCCGACCATATTTTGAGTTGCTGGAACCAAACGAACGTGCTATTATATAACCATGAAACGACAACTTTCGGGGTGGGGTCTATACCGCCCGCACTTAAAAAACAGGGAGAGAAGCGGCCATGCTTACAGGAGAACTGAAAAATAGAATCAACGCCCTCTGGGAAATCTTTTGGACCGGCGGCATCACGAACCCCCTGGACGTGGTGGAGCAGATGACCTACCTCATGTTCATCCACGACCTGGACGAAACGGACAACCTCCGGGCCAAGGAATGCGCCATGCTGGGCCTGCCCTGCCGGAGCGTCTTCGGCGAGGAGGTCCAAATCGGCGGGCGGACCATCCCCGGCCATCAGCTCAAGTGGTCCGCCTTCCACGATTTTCCCGCCGGGCAGATGTACGGCCTCATGCAGGAATGGGTTTTCCCCTTTATCAAGACCCTCCACGCCGACAAGGGGAGCGCCTACGCCAAATACATGGACGACGCCATTTTCAAAATCCCCACGCCGCTGATGCTGGACAAGGTGGTCACGGCGCTGGACGGCATCTATGAGCAGATGGCCCAGGTTCACGACGGCGACGTCCGGGGCGACGTGTACGAATATCTGCTGTCCAAGCTCTCCACCGCCGGGGTCAACGGCCAGTTCCGCACGCCCCGGCACATCATTCAGATGATGGTGGAGCTGACGGACCCCACTCCGGAGGACGTGATCTGCGACCCGGCCTGCGGCACGGCGGGCTTCCTGGTGGCGGCGGGGGAGTACCTCCGGGAACACCGGAAGGAGGAGGTCTTCTTCGACCGGGCAAACAAGGATCATTACATGAACCGCATGTTCCACGGCTTCGACATGGACCGGACCATGCTCCGCATCGGGGCCATGAATATGATGGCCCACGGCGTGGACAACCCGGCCATCGAGTACCGGGACAGCCTCAGCGACCAGAACCCGGACCGGGAGATCTACTCCCTCATCCTGGCGAATCCCCCCTTCAAGGGCAGCCTGGACGCGGACATCGTGTCCGCCGACCTGCTGAAAACCTGCAAGACCAAGAAGACGGAGCTGCTGTTCCTGGCCCTGTTTTTGAAGATGCTGCGAGTGGGCGGGCGCTGCGCCTGCATCGTGCCCGACGGCGTGCTGTTCGGGTCCTCCAAGGCCCATAAGGACATCCGCCGGGAACTGGTGGAAAATCACCGGCTGGAAGCCGTCGTCTCCATGCCCTCCGGCGTGTTCAAGCCCTACGCCGGGGTGTCCACCGGCGTGCTGATCTTCACCAAAACCGGCCACGGCGGAACGGACAAGGTGTGGTTCTACGACATGCGCGCCGACGGGTTCAGCCTGGACGACAAGCGGTCCCCCGTGGCGGAGAACGACATCCCGGACATCGTGGCCCGGTTCCGGGACCTGGCGGCGGAGGAAAGCCGGGAGCGGACGGAGCAGTCCTTCCTGGTGCCCAGGGCGGAGATTGCGGAGAATGGGTATGATCTATCCATCAACAAGTACAAAAAGACGGAGTATGTCCCGGTGGAGTATCCGCCCACCAGCGAGATTTTCGCGGAGCTCCGGGAGCTGGAGGCGGAGATTCAGAAGGGGCTGGTGGAGCTGGAGGGGATGACCTGGAGAGAAGTAGAGGAACAGGAAATCACATGGTCCGACCTGGAGGGGACGGAATGATGGCGAGGCTGTCGGAAATCTTCGATCTTCAAATGGGAAAAACTCCGGCCCGTGCAAACTTGGATTATTGGAACGGCGGTACGAATAACTGGATTTCTATTGCCGATCTAAGCGGTTATGAAAAGTACGTAGGGGAAACGAAGGAACGGATCAGCGACCTCGCGGTGCAAGAAAGCGGAATTAAGGCCGTGCCGCCGAATACCGTCATTATGAGCTTCAAGCTCTCGCTTGGAAAAACGGCGATAACGCGGGAACCGGTTTATACAAACGAAGCAATTATGGCATTTATCCCTAACGGGAGCCGCAATATTCTACCTGACTATTTCTTTTACATGCTGTCGGGAAAGGACTGGTCTATCAAAACAAATCGAGCGGTCATGGGCGCCACCTTGAACAAGGCTGTCCTTGGGGCAATCGATATCGTCGTACCGCCAATTGAGGAACAGCGCTATGTCTCATCCGTACTGGACAAGCTCAGCGGCCTGATTTCCCTCCGCAAACGGCAGCTTGCCAAGCTGGACGAGCTGGTCAAGGCACGGTTTGTGGAGATGTTTGGGGACCCGGTACACAATCCGATGAACTGGGATACTGTGCCTTTGTCTTCTATAGGTACATTCAAAAATGGAATGAACTTTCACGCCGACGATTCGGGCGCTGAAATCCATTGCCTAGGCGTTGGAGACTTCAAACACCTATCTTTCATTTATGATACCAGCCATCTTCCAATAGTTTCATTACAAGGATTTCCGTCAGATGACTACATGCTTCAAGACGGTGACATTGTTTTTGTCCGTTCTAATGGAAATAAAGCATTGGTTGGTCGCAGCTTGGCTGTATATCCCGGTAATATCTCTACTACTTTTAGCGGCTTTTGTATTCGATTTCGCCCCGATAGCGAAATCATTGAAACAAAGTACATACTTATGACATTGAAAACTGCATCTATGCGGGAAAAAATGGTAGGGCGGGGAGCAAATATTCAAAATTTAAACCAAAAGATTCTATCAGAACTTGTTATCCCAGTTCCTCCGCTTTCTCTGCAAAATAAATTTGCGCTTTTTGTCGAACAAACGAACGAATCAGCCTTGACAATCCAGCAGAGCTTGGATAAACTGGATGTGTTGAAAAAATCGCTGATGCAGGAGTATTTTGGGTGAGGTATAACGATGATTGACCAAATAGAAAACATTCTACTAGAAGTTTTACCAATATTGATATCTTCTATTGCACTCATTTCAAGTGCTTTAATTAGCAAAAAACAAATTCTGATTTCTCAGACACAGGTTAATTTTCAAAACAAGGTGGAACTCTATCTTTTGTCGCAACCAATAACATTAAAAAATGCCAATGGCACTACTCCCGATATTGTAAAACCGGCTATCTATATCAGAAATGTTGGTACAAACGTTATATATCTGGAAAAGTATATTTTTAATGGCAAAGAGTACCCTTTGGGAGAGGAAGTCTTGCCGCCTGTATCGGCCTATGACGGATTTAGGTATATCTATTTGCCGACAGATGGAACGAATCACGTTTCTTTGAAAGTTCTTTTTCATGATTGGCAAAATCAAAAGTGGCAGACAGAAGGATATGCAGATTTGAGAAACGGAATATGGGAGATCACTTATTCTCCTTGCAAAAAAAGCAAGTAATAAAATACCCAATACAATCTACTTAAATATGAGGGTACTGCCATGACCAACTTCGACCACCTCCTCCCGGACCCCGACTTCGCCTCCTTCGCCCCGGCGGCTGCGGCGGCGGAAAAGATCTACCAAATCTCCCCCGCCGACTGCATCCTAGCCTGCCGCCGCTGCCTGGAGGCCGCCGTCAAATGGATGTACTCCGTGGACGCGGGCCTCACCCTGCCCTGCGACACCCGCCTGGCGGCGCTGATGGACGGCGGGGACTTCCGGGACATCGTGGGGCCGGACCTCCACACGCGGTTGAAGTTGATCCGAAGGCTGGGCAACCAGGCGGCCCACAACAACGTCAACCGGCTCAAAGCGCCTGAGGCCGCCCTGTGCCTGGAAAACCTCTACCTGTTCCTGGACTTCGTGTCCTACTGCTATGGCCGGGACTACATAGAGCGGCCCTTCGACCCCTCCCTTCTGAACGCGAAGCCGGATCCGGCCCCGGTCCCTCCCGCGCCGGAGGTGGATCTGGAGGCGCTCATCGAGGAGAACAAGACCCTCAAGGCCCAGCTTACCGCCCGGCGGGAGGAGCAGCTGCCCACCTACGTCCCCAAGCCCCTGGACCTCTCCGAATACGAGACCCGGAAAATCTACATCGACGCCATGCTTCTGGACGCGGGCTGGACCGAGGGCGTGGACTGGCTCAACGAGGTCCCGGTGAACGGCATGCCCGGAAAGAGCGGCGAGGGCCGGGCGGACTACGTCCTCTACGGCGGCGACGGGAAGCCCCTGGCGGTGCTGGAGGCCAAGCGGGCCTGCGCCGACGCCGCCCAGGGCCGCCAGCAGGCCAAGCTCTACGCCGACTGCCTGGAGCGCCGGTATGGCCGCCGCCCGGTGGTCTTCCTCTCCAACGGCTTCGAGACCCGCATCATTGACGGGCAGTATCCCGAGCGGAAGGTGGCCGGAGTTTACTCCCGGAGGGACCTGGAAAAGCTCATGAATCTGCGCTCCATGCGGCGGAGTCTCTCCGGCGCGGAGGTCAGCAAATCCATCGCCGGGCGGTACTACCAGGAGGGGGCCGTCAAGGCCGTCTGCGAGGCGTTCGGTCAGAAAAACCGCCGGAAGGCCCTGCTGGTTATGGCCACGGGCTCCGGCAAGACCCGGACGGTCATCGCCCTGTGCGACGTGCTGCTTCGGCACGGGTGGGTAAAAAACATCCTCTTTCTGGCGGACCGGAACTCCCTGGTCACCCAGGCGAAGCGGAATTTTGCAAAGCTGCTGCCGGACCTGTCCCTCGTCAATCTCTGCGAGGAAAAGGACCATTATGCCGCCCACTGTGTCCTGTCCACCTACCAGACCATGATGAACTGCATCGACGCAGCGGCGGACGAGGCGGGGAAACTCTTCACCTGCGGGCATTTCGACCTGGTCATCTGCGACGAGGCCCACCGGTCGATTTACAACAAATACAAGGACATCTTCACCTATTTCGACGCGCCCCTGGTGGGGCTGACCGCTACGCCCAAGGACGAGATTGAAAAAAATACCTACGAGATTTTTGAGCTGGAAAACGGCGTGCCCACTTACGGCTACGACCTGGCCCAGGCGGTGAAGGACCGCTTTCTGGTGGACTTCCTCTCCGTGGAAACCGGGCTGAAATTCCTGGAGCGGGGCATCGTCTACGACGAACTCTCCGAGGAAGACCGAGCCGCCTACGAGGAAACCTTCAGCCGGGACGGTGACGCACCGGACAGCATCTCCTCCTCCGCCCTGAACGAGTGGGTCTTTAACGAGGACACCATCCGCCGGGCGCTCCACATCCTTATGACCAACGGGCTGAAGGTGGACTACGGCGGAAAATTGGGCAAGACGATTATCTTTGCCAAGAACCATGACCACGCCGAAAAAATCCTGGAGGTTTTCGGAAAAGCCTACCCGGAGCTGCCGGGCTTCGCCGCCGTCATCGACAACCGGACGGAGTACGCCCAGGCCGCCATCGACGAGTTTTCCGAAGCGAAGAAACTGCCCCAGATTGCCGTCTCCGTGGACATGCTGGACACGGGCATCGACGTGCCGGAGATTCTGAATCTGGTCTTTTTCAAAAAGGTCATGAGCCGGGCCAAATTCTGGCAGATGATCGGCCGGGGGACCCGGCTGTGCCCGGGGCTCATCGACGGGGCGGACAAGCAGAAATTCTATATCTTCGATTTCTGCGGGAACTTCGAGTTTTTCCGCATGAATAAGGGTAACGCCTCCCCCAGTCAAATGGCCCTCCCCGGAGCGCTGTTCAAGCTGAAGGCTCAAATCGCCCTGCAATTGCAGGAGCCGGAGTTTCAGACGGAGGAGCTGACGGCCTTCCGGGCGGCGCTGGCGGCGGATATGGTCCGCAAGGTGAACGAGCTGAACCGGGAGAATTTCGCCGTCCGCCAGCACTTGAAATACGTGGAGCGGTTTTCGAGGCCGGAGGGCTGCGCCGCCCTCACCTACGAGGACACGCTGCGTATCGAGGAAGAGCTGTGCCCGCTGATCCAGCCGGACCCGGAGGACCCCAAGGCCCTGCGCTTCGACGCGCTGCTCTACGGCCTGGAGCTGGCCCTTCTGGCAAAGAAGCCCTGCGGCCGGGCCCGGAGGGATCTGCTGGGGAAGGTCCGAGCCCTGACGAAGCTGTCCAACATTCCGGTGGTGGCGGCCCGGTCGGACTTGATGGACAAGCTGCTGCACACGAATTACTTGGAAACCGCCGGAGCCTGCGAACTGGAGCGCATCCGGGAGGAGCTCCGGGACCTGATGAAGTACATCCCTGTGGAGCGGCTTCGCTACGACACGAATTTTGACGACGAGATCCTCTCCATGGAGTGGAAGGAGGCGGAGCTGGAAAACGACGATCTGAAAAATTACAAGGCCAAGGCGGCGTTCTACGTCCGCCGGCACCAGGACGAGGCCGCCATCGCCAAGCTCAGAGGCAACGTCCCCCTGACGGAGGAGGACGTCGCCGCCCTGGAGCGCATCCTCTGGAGCGAGGTGGGCACAAAGCAGGACTACGAGGCGGAGCTGGGGGCCAAGCCCCTGGGGGAGTTTGTCCGGGAAATCGTGGGGCTGGACATGGGCGCGGCCAAGGCGGCGTTTGCGGAGTATCTGGACGGCGCCGGTCTGAACAGCCGCCAGATTTACTTCGTCAACCAAATTGTAGAGTACATCGTTCACAACGGGTTGATGAAGGATCTGTCGGTTCTCCAGGGCCCGCCCTTCACCGACCGGGGCAGCGTGGTGGAGGTTTTCACGGATCTCTCCGTCTGGCTGGGCATCCGAAAGGTGATCGAGCGCATCAACCAAAACGCCTTGGCGTAAGCGGCGGGAGGGGGTAATATCATGACGAGGCTGGGGG
>VSMY01000068.1 GCA_009773995.1 Oscillibacter sp.
ACATATAGTATAATAAAAATAAGAGGTCCCCGTTTAGTTTTTACAGTAAGGAGGAAAATCCTTTGACACAGGTCATCACTGTCACGAATCAAAAGGGCGGCGTGGGCAAAACCACCACCGTTTCCGCGCTGGTCTGCGGCCTGAAGCAGCGGGGCGCGCGGGTCCTGGGCGTCGATCTGGACCCCCAGGGCAATCTGGGCTTCACCCTGGGGCTGGACATCGGCGAGTGCAAAACCGTCTACGACGTGCTCACCGGCGCCTGTCCCATCGAGCGGGCTATTTCCCACACGGAGTACGGCGACATCCTCGCCTCGGACATCATGCTCTCCACCGCCGAGGTGGAGTTCACGGCCCCCCGGCGGGAGTTCATGCTCTCCCAGCAGCTGGACGTGGTAAAGCCCAACTATGATTTTATCATCATCGACACCCCGCCGGCCCTGAATATCCTGACCATCAACGCCTACGTGGCCTCCACCGGGCTCATCGTCCCCATGGAGGCGGAGGTCTTGAGC
The DNA here is from genome assembly GCA_009773995.1 of Oscillibacter sp. Lineage (GTDB taxonomy): Bacteria > Bacillota > Clostridia > Oscillospirales > Oscillospiraceae > Oscillibacter. The sequence goes on from VSMY01000068.1 coordinate 513, forward strand.
CTGGTGGGCGTCTCCCAGATCCAGGATACCATCGACACCGTCCGCAAATCCTTCAACCCGAACCTGAAGGTTCTGGGCATCCTTCTAAATAAGTACGACCGCCGCCTGACCCTCTCCCGGGAAATTCTGGACCTGGCGGAGTCCGTGGCGGAACAGCTGGGCAGCCAGGTGTTTCACACCAAGGTCCGCCGCAGCGTCAGCGTGGCCATGGCCCCCGCCCACGGGCAGAGCGTTTTGACCTACCAGCCCGGAGCGAAAGCCTCCGCCGATCTGCGCAGAATTGTGGACGCCGTAGCGGGCCCGGCCTTCCCGGCCACCCGTCCGGCCCCCCGCTCCAAGTGGTTCTAAGCTTTTGATTTTTCTGATGTAAAGGAGTTTTCGTTATGGCATCCAACAACAGCAGCAAAACCGCCCATGTGATGAACCTGCTCAGCAAAAACAGAGGCGGCGCGTCCGAGGCCCCGGCGGCGGAACCCAAGGCGGAGTCCCCGGCGCCCCAGGCGGAACCCGCGCCCCAGGCGGCCCCGGAGGCGGAGCCCGCCCATGCCGCGCCGGTGGCCCCCAACATTTCCTCCATCAACGCCGACGCCGCCGTCTCCTCTCAAATCAAGGACGCCCTGGAAGCCGAGCTGGAAGCGTCTCCCAAGGCCGCCCCCAAGCCTCCCGTTTCCCAGGCGGCCCCGCAGCAGGACGAACCCATGCCCCAGGCGCCCCCGGTTCAGGAGGCGCCCGCCGCGCCGGCCCAGGAGGCCGCTCTTCAGAATCCACCCCTGGAGGAGGAGGAAAAGCCCGCCTATATCAATGTCATGCAGATCCTGGTGGAGGAGAAAGCGGATGAGTACATGAAGATGTTCGGCATCTGCTGCTGCGACAAGTGCCGGGTGGACGTGCGGGCCTACGCCCTGAACCATCTGCCGCCCAAATACGTGGTCCTGAGCCAGAACGAGCGGATTCCCCGCCTTACCGTCTACGAGAGCCGGTTTGCCAGCGACGTTACCGCCCAGCTCATTCAGGCCTGCAAGAAAGTTATGCTCACGCCCCATCACTCCCGGCCGGAGAATTAATCAAGCCCCAAGGAAAAAACCCTTTCTCCTTACGAAGGAGGCCCCTGAACGGGGCCTCCTTTTTTAGGGCCGCCTGCGCCGCTGCGGAATCCGGCGGCAGCCTGCCGCTGCTTTGATTTCATTCTACCATGGCTCTGCCAAATGTTCAACTCATTTGCAGCGGCGCTCCCGAAATTTGTTCAGCCCGGCGAAATCACTGTTCGCCGGGCTGTCCAAGTCCCGTATCTCGTTCTTCCCCCGGCTCACTCGCCGTCCTTGGGCGCGGCGGTCCCCTCCTCCGGCTCCAGGCCGGCGGCGGTACTGCTCAGCTGCTCCCACAGGACGTTGACGTTTTCCATGCAGTTAAAATACACATTGGTCAAAATCTGGTTGGGGATGCCCAGCTCCTCCGCCAAGGCGGTGATGGCGTTCCAGTTGGCCGCCTCATAGCTCAGCAGCAGCTCGTAGAGCTTGCCGCAGCGGCCTTCCTTCTTTACCAGCGCGCCGCGCACCATGTCCGAAACCGGAAGCTCTTCCAGGATTTCCTCCAGAGGCGCGTCCACCAGGTGGTTCAGCGTGGAGAACATGCCCATCAGATAGGCTTCCGCCGGGGTGATCGGCATATTCTTGGCGTACTTCATCAGCTCCTTGCAGAAGGAGGCACGCATGAAGGAGCGCTTCAAAAATTCCTCGGTCCCCGCCTCGGCGGACTCGGTGCTGACGCTGGCGCTGAGCAGGTAAATCCACTGCTTCAGCTGCCCCAGCCCCAGGGTCATGATGGCCTGGTGCACCGTCGTAGCCCGGTTCCGCAGGGCGAAATAAGCGGAGTTGGCCACCTTCAGCAGATTGTACGTCAGGCTGGCGTCCATGGAGATCAGCTGCTCAATCTCGTCCACGTCCGGCTCATCCCGGGTGATGGCCACCATCAGGCGGAAGAAGCTGGACTGGAGGTAGGCGCTGGAGTGGACCCGGGTGGTCATCTGCTCGGCGACATAGGCGCCCTCCAAGCCGTCGGCCTTCATCAGTAGCGCCTTGCGGTACTGCTCTTCCGTGTCCACATTGGTGACCACGCACCTTTTCTGCATGCTGTGAGCCACCTCCACAATGTTGTGCAGGGCTAGCTCCGGCGTGGTCTGGATATTTACCTTGATGTAGTCAATGCTGTCCAGCAGGGCCAGATACCGGGGGGCGAACTGGAATTCGTTCACCGCGATTTTATAGCCCTCCTTGGCGTATTGGTTGACAAAGTGCATGGACAGCGGGTGGATGATGACACTGTCGTTAATCTGGATCACGAGCTCCGACTTCTCGAAAAGCCGGGGCGTCTTCTTCATCAGCAGCGTCGTCGTGAAGGTCATGAAGTTCAGGGACCCCCGCAGCGTCGTCGTGCTGTTCTGAGTGAGGAAGCTGTAGATCGTATCGGCGGAGGCGAATTCCTTGGCCTGGGGGTTCTCTACGGTGAAGGCCTGGTTCTCCCCATGGTACAGAATCTCATACCCCAATATCTTCCCCTGGGGATCCTTGATCGGCTGCCTTACGATGTATTTACTGCTCATGATATCCCTCCGCGATTATTCACGCCGCCCGGCTTCTTCCAGCAGATGGTCGATGACCCGGACCAGATGACCGATCTCCGGCTTGCTCATCTGCTCGTCCGCGCCCAGTTCCTTGCCCTTACGGCGCATCTCCTCGGTAATCAGGGAGGAGAAAATGATCAGCGGCAGGTGCTTGAAGTCCTTGTCGTCCTTCACCAGCTTCGTCAGCCGGTGTCCGTCCATCTGGGGCATTTCGATGTCGGTGATAATCAGCGCCACCTCGTCGTCAAAGTTGTCGTGGCCCCGGAGGCTGTTGAGGTACTCCCACAGCTTGCTGCCGTCCGGGAACATCCGGGTGTTCACGTATCCGGACTTGTGCAGGGCCTCTTCAATCATCTTGCTCAGCAGCACGGAGTCCTCCGCCACCAGGATGACGGCGTCGCTCCGCTTCCGCTCGCCCAGCTGGTCAATCTCGGACATCTGGATGGTGGTCTCCGGGGCGATCTCCGCCACGATCTTCTCGAAGTCCAGGATGGTCACCAGGTCATCGCCGCACTGGGCGATGCCGGTGGCGATGCCCTCGTTTCCTCCCGCCACGGTTTTGTCCGGCTTCTGGATGCTCTTCCAGGAGATGCGGCTGATGCCCACCACCGTGTGAACCCGAAAGGCGATGTTCATCTTGTTGAAATTGGTGATGATGAACAGGTCTTTGCTCTTTTTCTCCCCGGTCTCGCCCAGCAGGTACGTGGGCAGATCCACCACGGTAATCACCTTGTCCCGGGGCTTGAAGATGCCCTCCACCGCCGGGTGGGCGTGGGGCATGTGCTTCACGGGCTGAGAGACCAAAATCTCCTTGACCTTCGCCACGTTGATGCCGTACAGGCTTTCATTGATGGTGAATTCCATGACCTCGATCTCATTCGTGCCTGACTCCAGCAAAATGCCCCGCTTGTCCTCTTCCAACAACATTCCGAACACTCCTTTCAGTGGTTGACTCTTATACCATACAAAAATTAAATCGTTAAATAATCATCTCCGGCCGGCCGTAGCACCGGACGCAGGCCATTCCCGTGGCAGGGTCGAACAGCAGCGTCCGGGCCACGGAGCCTCCCACGTCCTCCTTCAAAAGCTGGATGCCCTCCCGCTTCAGGTGCATGTGGACGCTCTCGATGTTGCGCTGGCCGATGTTTCCCAGGTTTCCGCCGCTGACCTCGAACATCTTGGCCCCTCCGGCGATCTTCGCCGTGATGCGGGACCGGGAAGCTCCCTTGGACTCCATCAATTTCAGCGTCTCCCGGATGCCGGTGTCGGCGTACTTCATGGTGTTCTTCCGGCCTGGCTCCATGTTCAGCGGCAGCATAATGTGAATCAGCGCCGCCAGCTTGATCCGCTGATCATACAGGCAGATTCCAATGCAGGATCCCAAGGCATAGGTAATCAGCATTCCGGAGCTCTGGGCCATTTTCATATCCGCAATTCCAACTGTGATCTTACTCTCCACTGTTCACGCCCAGCTTCCTTAATAAAAAGTTCAGCGACCGAATATCCGGCGACAACAGCAAACGGCAGGGAATCTCCTTTCCATTGCAAATAAAGTTTCCGCCGATGGTCATGATGTAATTGGACTGCCCGCCGTACTCCGCCATGGGTACGGCCATGATGGCGCCCTGCATATCCACGGTAAAAGCGGGGACCGTCAGTTCGATGTCGATGCCCGCCAGGCCGCTGAGGGCGTTGATGAAGGTGGAGATCATGATGTTGCCCACCTCGGTCAGGGCGGAGCGCTCCATTTCTCCCAGCTCCATGTAATCCTGGATGTTCTTTTCCATCATGCTCTCCAGCACCAGGTTCACGAAGTCCAGCTGCTGCACCGACAGCATGATGCCGCTGAGCTGCCCGCTCATCCCCACCAGCACGCCGGCGGTGATGGGCTCCGGGCCGCCGATCCACTCGATGGCTTCGTTGTATTCCATGATGCGGACCTCGGGCTGCTGGATGCGCACCGGCTTGCCGATGAGGGCCGACAAGCTGGTGGCGGCGTTGCCGGTGCCGATGCTGCCGATTTCCTTCAGGGTGTCCAGCTCCAGGGAACTGAGCTCGTCATAGCTTTTAATGATCATTCTCTTCCCCTCTCTTAGCCGCGCAGGCTGTTGATGGTGGTCTCAATTTCGTCGGAGGTCTGCACCATCTTCAGCGCCATGCCATAGGCCCTCTGGGATTCAATGACCTTGGTCATCTCCTCCGCCAGGTCTGCGTTGGACAGCTCTATGAAGCCCTGCATCAGCGTGCCCCCGCTCTGGCGGATGGTCCCGTTTTTATCAATGGCCCGGAAACGGGTGTCGTTCACATGCTCCATTCCGTCGTAGTTCATGTAGTCAAAGATTCCCACAGGCTGCGGCTCGTGCTCGTTTCCCACCTCGATCATGCCGCCGGTCTCACTGAGGACAAAGCGTCCCTCGTTGTCGGAGAGGTAATAGATTCGCTCCAGAATATCCTGGCCGTCCTCGTCCACCTCGCCGGTGGGCCGCATCAGCTCGGAGATGACAAAGCCGCCGTTCCGGGTCAGGGTAATCTCTCCCGTGGTCAGGTCCGCAATGGCGAAGAAGCCCTCTCCCGCGATGGCGTAATCCTGGTCCCGGCGGGTCTCCGCCAGGGCGCCGCTCTTGAAATCCGTGTCCGTGGTCCAGAGCGCCGCGCCCACGCCGGAGGGAAGCATCTCGAAGCCGGGGTCCTCCCCTTGGTAGCCGCCCTCCGTGGCGGTCCCGACGCCCTTCAGATCGTCGTACATCAAGGAGGCGAAGCGGCTCTTTTCCGCCTTGAAGCCGTAAGTGTTCACGTTGGCGATGTTGTTGCCGTGGACCCCCAGGCGCTTGAGCTGCTGGTGGGCTCCCACAGCCGCAATGAAAAAGGATTGATTCATAGGCTTCCTCCTTAGGCGAAGCGGCCGACGTCGCTGGTGGCCTTGGTCATCACCTGGTCATACATCTTGGTGACCTGGGCGGCGCTTTGCAGCGCCCGCTGATAGGTAATCATCTCCGTCATCTGCTTGACCATGTCGCTGTTGGAACGCTCCAGGTATTTGTTCCATATCTCAAAATTCTCGCTCTGCCGGGCGCCCTCGCCGGTAAACAGCCCCCGGTCGTTCCGCTCCAGGGCCTGGTTGTCCTCGAAGCTGTAAACGCCCAGCCGGCCGATGGCGGTGCCCCCGCCCTGTTCCGGCGGCTGGTCGAAGTAGATAACGCCCTGGGCGTCGCCCCGGATTTTGTCGGTGCCCAGGTAAATGGGCTGGCCCTGGGGGTCCAGCACCTGGCCGAAGCCGGGCAGGCAGAGGTAGCCCTCGTCATCCAGGCAGAAGTTGCCCATCCGGGTGTAGCCCACATTGCCCTCCGGGTCCTGGACGGCGAAGAAGCCGTCTCCCACAATGGCGAAGTCCAGGGCCAGCTCCGTGGGCTCCGGGATGCCCTGGCTGTAATCCGTGTAGATGTCGCTGGCCGCCCGTATGTAGCTCTGCCGGCCGATTTCCGTGCCGCCGCTCTCATCCACCGTCACCCGGCTGTACATCACGTCGTCAAAGGTGGTCGCCACATAGCGCTCCTGTTTGTATCCCGACGTGGAGATGTTCACGATATTGTTTCCGATGACATTGAGGTTGTGCTGGTGGGTCAGCATGGCGGAGGTCAGATTGTAAAAGCCTTTATACACGCGTTATCCCCTCTTCCTCTTAGGTTTCGGCTCCGGTTCGTCGCCCAGATAGTTTTCCATATAGGTCCGCAGCTTCTGGATGGCCCTGGTGTGAATCTGGGAAATGCGGGGCTCGCTGAGCTCCATGACCTGGGCGATTTCCTTCAGGTGCAGATTCCGTTCATAGTACAGGGAGAGGACAATCTGCTCGTTCTCCCGCAAAGACGCGATGCCCTGGGCCAGGGCCCGCTGCATTTCCCGCTCCTGAAGCACCAGCTCCGGCTGGCTCCTGGCGTCGCTGGAGGGAACCTCCAGCGGATAGCCCGTGGCCTCCCGTGTATCCATCAGCACGTCCAGGGACAGGACGTTGCTCAGGGCGATGTTGGCGGCGTCCTTTTGATACCGCTCCTGGGTGATGCCCAGGTAGTCGGCGATCTCCCCGTCGGTGGGTGTACGCCCCAGGGCGGCGGACAGCTCCGCCGAGGCCACGTCAATCTCCTTGGCCCGCTTTCGGACGTTCCGGGGAATCCAATCCTGCTTCCGGGCCAGGTCGATGACCATACCCCGGATGCGCTTGGAGACGTAGGTCTCAAACTTCACGCCCTTGTCCGGGTCGAATTTGTCGATGGCCCCCAGGAGGGTGATGATCCCCTCGTTGATGATATCGTCGATTTGGGCGAAGCTGCTGTAGACGCCCCGAATCTGCATGGCGGCGTTTTTAATCAGCCCCTCGTAGCGCAGGACCAGGGGCCACTTCAAGCTCTCGTCCCCCGTCTCCTTATAGAGTTGGAGAAGGTCCTGGGTCTCCATCTCCTCAATCTCCCGCTCGCTGTAGCGAACGGCGGCGGTCATCTCGCTCACGTGCCCACCGCCCTTCTCTCAGGCCGGGCCGCCGGCTCCAGGGTAATGTTCCCGATGGCCTGGATCTGCACGGCGCTGGTGATTTCATTAAAGGACAGCACATACACGCCGGGGTAGAACTGGGTAATCATCTTGGAGAAATAGCCCCGGATCACCTGGCTGACCAGGATAATGGGCGTCTGGGAGAGGTCGTTGAACTTCTTCATTTGGTTGGCCAGCTGGGAGACGATCTGCTGCATCAGCTCCGGCCCCATGGCCAGGTAGACGCCCTGCTCGTTCCGGGTGAGGGAGGCGATGATCTTCTTTTCCACCTCCGCGTCCAGGGTGACCACCCGGAGCTGCCCGTCCTCGCAGAAGCGGCGGGTGATGGTCCGGGCCAACGCGCCCCGGACCTGCTCCGTGGCGGCGTCGATGTCCCGGCCCTGGGTCAGGGCGTCGGCCAGGGTTTCCACAATGGCCCCCAGGTCCTTGATGGGCACGCCCTCCTTCAGGAGGTTCCGCAGCACCTTCTCCAGCGTGGAGTAGGAGACGATGGCGGGAATGGCTTCCTCCACCAGCTCCGGGGCGCTGCGCTTCAAATTGTCCACCAGCTGGATGGTCTCCGCCCGGCCCAGCATCTCGTAGGCGTATTTCTTCACCGTCTCCGACAGGTGGGTCAGCATGACGGACAGGGGGTCGATGACGTTGTAACCGTAGATCTCCGCCATCTCCTTGTTCTCCGGCAGAATCCACCGGGAGGGGATGCCGTAGGCGGGCTCGATGGTCTCGATGCCGTCGATTTCCCCCAGGGGGTTCGCCGGCTCCAGGGCCAGGTAGTAGTCCACCAGAATCTCGCCCCGGGCCACCTCTTCGCCCCGGATGCGGATCACGTACTGGTTCGTCCCCAGGGACGAGGCGTCGTGGAGGCGGATGGAGGGGAAGACGAAGCCCATGTCCTGGGCGTACTGGCGGCGGAAGATGACGATGCGGCTGATGAGCTTGCCGCCGTGGCTTTCATCCACCATAGGGATGAGGCTGTATCCAAACTCCATCTCGATGGGCTCCACCGAGAGGAGGTTGTAGACGTTGTTGATATCCTTGTAATAGTCGGTTTCGCTGGGCGCCGCAACCTCGGAGGCCTGCTGCTGCTCCGCCGCGACCTGGAGGGCCTCGGTCTCCTGCCGCTCCCGTTCCATGCGGCCGCTGACAAACCAGCCCACGCCCAAGAGCAGCCCGCCGCCGATGGCCAGGGCCAGGTGGGGCGTGTTGGGAATCGCCGCCAGGAAGAGGAGGATGACGCCGGTGGTCATAATGGCCCTGGGCTGGTTTTTGAACTGGCCGATAACGTCCTTGTTGAGGCTTCCCTCAGACACGGACCGGGTGACAATCATGCCCGTGGCGGTGGAGATCATCAGCGCCGGAAGCTGGGAGACCAGGCCGTCGCCGATGGTGACGATGGAATAGCGGGACAGCACGTCGGTAAAGGTCCCGCCGTTCATCAGCATCCCGATGAGGACGCCGCCTACAAAGTTGATCATCGTGATGATCAAGGACATGGTGGCGTCGCCTTTGACAATTTTGGTGGCGCCGTCCATAGCGCCGTAGAAGTCGGCCTCTTTTTGAATCTTATGCCGGCGGCCCTTGGCCTCCTGCTCGTCGATGAGGCCGGAGGAGAGGTCCGCGTCGATGGCCATCTGCTTGCCGGGCATGGCGTCCAGGGTAAACCGGGCGGCCACTTCGGCCACGCGCTCGGCGCCCTTGGTGATGACGATAAACTGCACCAGCACGATGATCAGGAAGACCACCACACCGACGACGATGTTTCCGCCCGTAATCAGGTTGCCGAAGTTTTGAATCACCGTTCCGGCGTAGCCGTGCCAGAGAATCTGCCGGGTGGTGGAGACGTTCAGTCCCAGCCGGAACAGCGTGGTAATCAGCAGCAGGGACGGGAAGATGGAAAACTCCAGGGCCTCCGAGATGTTCATGGTGATCATCAGGATCATGATGGAAAGCCCGATGTTGACCACCAGCAGGATGTCCAGCAGCTGCGTCGGCAGGGGAATAATCAAAAACAGGACGATGACCACGACGGCAAGGGATATCACGTTGTCAAAAATTCTTCTCAAGCGCCGGTCACCTCCTGTCCCATAGATTCCTTTCCGCCCCGGCTCGTCTTTCAAGGCCGGTCTGCCTTATCCTTTGGACAAGGCGGCAAATTTATTTTACCAATTGATGCTTTTCGTTCAGCCGGAAGATGTAGACCAGCACCTCCGCCACGGGGTTGTAGAGCTCCGGGGGAATTTCCTGGTCCAGCTCCGCGTCCGCGTACAGGGCGCGGGCCAGGGGCACGTTCTCGATGGTGGGCACCTGATTCTCCTCCGCAATTTTCACGATGCGCAGAGCCAGGGAATCCTGTCCCTTGGCAAGGACGATGGGGGCCGCGTCCTCCTCCGGCTTGTAGCGGAGGGCCACGGCGAAGTGAGTGGGGTTTCGGATGACCACGTCGGCCTTCGGAACCTGCTGCATCATGCGGCTCATCGCCCGCTTGCGCTGCATCTCCTTGATCTTCCCCTTAATCTGGGGGTCGCCTTCCATCTGTTTGTATTCTTCCTTAATCTCCTGCTTGCTCATGCGGAGGTTCCGCTCATAGTCCCACCGCTGATAGAAGAAATCCGCGGCCGCCAAAGCGATGAAGGCGATGCCGATTTTCACGATCATGCCCATCCCTTCGGAAAACAGATGCTGCGCGGAGGCCTGGAGCTCCACATAAAGATATTTGGCGCTCTCATGAAACATGCCTTCGATGCTCATATAGACGATGACCATGAGAATGCTGATTTTCAAAAGCCCCTTCAGCGCGTTGATGACGCTTTTCAGGGAGAACAGCCGTTTGAAGCCCTCCAGGGGATTGATCCGGCTGAATTTCGGTTTCATCAGTTCGCTGCTGACCAGCAGCCTGGTCTGCGCGAAGGTGGCCACAACGGCGCAGAGCGCCGTTACCAGCGTAATGGGAAGCACGCACCGGACCAGCAGTCCCAGGGCCTGCATCACCAGCTCATGGAGAAGGTCGCCGATGGCCAGGCCCCCGGCCAGGTCCACCTTGGTAAAGCAAAACCCCATAAAGCCCGCCAGCTGTTCCCCGATATTTCCGGCCATCAGCCAAAACGTGAAGAAGGACCCCAGCAGCGTGACTACGGCCACCGCGTCCTGACTCAGAAAGACATTACCTTTCTTTCGTTCGTCTCTTCGCTTTTTTGGGGTTGCTTTTTCGGTCTTAGAACTGTCCGCCAACTGTCATCCCCCCTTTCGGACGTCCGCGCGGCCTGAAACCCGCTATGCCATCAGCCGCAGCATCGTGTGGAGGCTGTCCAGCATGGTTTTTTCCGCCTCCAGGAGGAACTCGCTGATGGGAAGCATCAGCATCAGCAGCAGGGCCAGGCCGATGATAACCTTCAGCTCGATGTTAATGGAAAACACATTGATTTGGGGGATGACCTTCATCAAAACGCCCATGCCCAGCTGGCCGATCAGCTCCGCCGCCAGGATCGGCATGCAGAGCTTTACCGCCAGGACGGTGCACTCGATAAACAGCTCCAGCGCCAGGTTTGTCAGGTCGTTCCCAATGGAGACGCCGCCGTAGCCCACCACCTCGCCGGAGGTAATCATAATCCGCAGCAGCGTATGGTGGCCGTTCCCGGCAAAGAAGAGCAGAATCATCAGCGTGTTCAGCAGCGTGCCCGTCACGGACATATTGGAGCGGGAGCCGGGGTCATAGGTCTGGTTCATGGTCATGCCCATCTGGGTGTCGATGGCCAAACCCGCCATCTGGGGAATATAAAGGAAAAAGTTCACCACCATGCCCAAGGCAAAGCCGATGGTCATTTCCAGCAAAACGGCCCCCGCAAAGGGCAGCACGCCCGCCGGCGGCTCCAGCCGCCCGCCCGTCACCGAATAGGTGAAGGCCGACAGCAGCAGCGTGAACCCCGCCCGGAAGGTCCCGGGGATGTTCTGGCGGCTCAGCAGGGGATTGAACAGCACAAAGCCGCTCATCCGGGCCGTAATCAGCAAAAACAGCGTCAGGGCCCCTTCGTCTATCATAGGCGCCTCCGCTACAGCTGGGTCATCAGGTCAAAGACCTCCCGGGCGTACTCCTGGAGCGTCGTCAGCATCCAGCCCCCCGCCAGCAGGAGGACGCCCACAATGATGACCACCTTCAAAATAAAGCCGATGGTCTGCTCGTGAATCTGGGTCACCGCCTGGAAGATGGCGATCAGCACGCCGGCCAGCATGCTCAAAACCAGCATGGGCCCGCCCAGCTTGATGACCACGCCCACGGCGTCCCGCATCACGTCGGTTATCATTCCCGTATCCATTCGTCAGCCCTCCGCTAGTGGAAGCCCCGGACCAGAGTGGAAAACAGCAGCTCCCACCCGTTCAGGGTTACGAACAGCAGCAGCTTGAAAGGCGCGGAAATCATGGACGGCGGCAGCATAATCATGCCCATGGACATCAGGGTACAGGACACCACAATGTCGATCAGCATAAACGGAATGTACAGCAGCAGTCCAATGGTAAACGCCCTCGACAGCTCACAGGTCACAAAGGCGGGTACGATGATCCGCAGAGGCAGGGTCTCCACCACCGTCTGGGTATTGACCTCCTCCGGCATATCCACATGGGCCATGTCGCAGAACATCTCCAGGGTGTTCATGTACGTATTCCGCACCATGAACTCCGACAGGGGCACCGCGGCCCGTTCCAGGAATTCCTCCTGGTCAATCTCCTCCGCGGCGTAGGGCTCATAGGCCTCTTCCTGAATGCGGGTGATGGTGGGAGACATGGTATAAAACGTCAAAAACAGCGCGAGGCCCACCAATACCATGTTGGGCGGCGTCTGCTGCGTGCCCATGGCGTTGCGCAGAAACGAAAAGGAGATGATAAACCGGGTAAAGGACGTCATCATCACCACGAGAGAGGGCAGGAGCGTGATTGCCGTCATCAGGAAAATAATTTCCAGCGCCTGCACGTTCTCGCCGTTTACATTGATCAGCCCTTCCGGCACCTCCGGTTCACCTCCGCTCTTTTTGCTTCATCATGGTAAGAAAAGCCTCTTTAAAGCCCGGCTTTTCACCCTCCGCCGGCTCAGGCGGCTTCCAGGCGGCGGCTTCCTCTCCGGTGAGCTCCGCCAGCAGGGTCACCCCCGCCGTTCCGGCTCCCAGGAGCAGATACCGATCTCCCACCCGGGCCAGGACCACGCTTTGGTCCCGCCCCAGGGGCAGCCGGTCCAGGACCTCCATCCGCCGTCCCCCGGAAAAGGCGCCCAGCGCCCCCCGGCCCGCCACATACTTTGTAAACCAATAGGCCAGGCCGATGATCAGGACGACGCAGACCAGCATCCACAAAAAGGAGCCCAAGGCCGCGTCCCCTTCCAGATCCAGCATCCCGTCAGGGATTGCCCAGGATGGTGCTGACGGTCTTCAAAACACGGTCGGGCTTAAAGGGCTTGACGATGAAGTCCTTCGCACCGGAGCGCACCGCGTCCATGACCATGCTCTCCTGACCCATGGCGGAGCACATCACCACATTAGCCCCGCTGTCCTTGGCCCGGATGGCCTTCAGGGCCTCCAGTCCGTCCATGTTGGGCATAGTGATGTCCATAATCACCAGGTCCGGGCCAATCTCGCTGAATTTCTCCACGGCGTCCGCGCCGTCCACGGCCTCGAACAGTTCGGTGTACCCGTTTTTGCTCAGGGTGTCCTTAATCATTTTCCGCATAAAGGCGGCGTCGTCGACCAGCAGAATCTTCTTAGCCATAGTCTTGTTCCTTCCTTCTTATCCAAAAATAATCATGTATGCCAAATGTTGTTATCTGAAAAGCGCCCGGAGCGGGCCGCTTATTTCTTCACCAGCTCAATGACGGGGTCCTGGACGATCTCGGTGATACGGACGCCGAAGTTGTCGTCGATGACCACCACGTCTCCCTTGGCCACGCATTTGCCGTTGACGAACAGGTCCACCTGGTCGCCCGCCAGCTTGTCGAGGACCACCAGGGAGCCCTTGGAGAACTCCAGAATGTCCTGCACCTTCCGCTGGGTCCGGCCAATCTCCACCGTCACCTGGAGGGGAACCTCCATAATCAGGTCCAGATTCTGCGCCTGTTCCTTGCCCAGGGCCTCCGCCGGGTCCATCTCCCGCAGGGGCGCGGGGCGGGTAGCGATAACCTTGGGCTCCGGCGCTTGCGGCGCAGGGGCCGGAGCGGCGGCCGCGGCGTTGTTGGCCATGGCCGTCGTCATGGCGCTCATCATGGCCGCCATCATCGCCCCGATGTCCGCCGCCGTCGCGGGCTGGGCCGCCGCCGCGGGAGCAGGCTGGGCCGCGGGCTGGGGGGCGGGCTGAGGCTGAGGCTGAGGCGCAGGCGCAGGAGCGGGCTGAGGCGCGGGAGCCGGGGCGGAGCCGCCGCCCACGCCCGCCAGCATGGCCTCGATTTCCTCCTGGCTCATCTTCTTGTTGGAGGCGGGCTCCGGTTCCGGCTCCGGCGCAGGGGCGGGCTCGCCGCCGCCCATGCCCGCCAGCATGGCCTCGATCTCCTCCTGGCTCATCTTCTTGTTGGAGGCGGGCTCCGGTTCCGGCTCCGGCGCAGGGGCGGGCTCGCCGCCGCCCAT
>VSMY01000069.1 GCA_009773995.1 Oscillibacter sp.
TTCTGGAAGCCCCCGTCCAGCGCTGCGGCGTGGACCACACCCTGTTTTTAAACCTGGGCGGCGTCCAGGGCCGCATCCCCCGGGAGGAGGCCGTGGCCCCCTGGATCAGCGGCGCGGATCGGGACATCGCCGTCCTCTCCCGGGTGGGGAAGCCCACCTGCTTCACCGTCACGGCCCTGGAGGCCGACGGAAAGGGGGCTCCCGTGGCGCTGCTCTCCCGCCGGGCGGCCCAGGAGCGGGCCATGGCCTATTTTCTGGAGCACTTGGAGCCGGGGACCGTCCTTACGGGCCGGGTGACCCGGCTGGAGAGCTTCGGGGCCTTTGTGGATGTGGGCTGCGGCATTGTCGCCATGCTGCCCATCGAGCACATCTCCATCTCCCGCATCTCCCACCCGAAGGACCGCTTCCAGGAGGGGCAGAAGATCCTGGCGGCGGTGCGGGCCCTGGACCGGGAGGCCCGGCGGATTACCCTCACCCACCGGGAGCTGCTGGGCACCTGGATGGACAACGCCAGCCGCTTCCGCCCCGGCGAGACGGTGCGGGGCGTGGTCCGGACGGTGAAGGACTACGGCAGCTTCATCGAGCTGGCCCCCAACCTCTCCGGCCTGGCGGACGCCAAGGAACGCCTGTCCCCTGGGGACGGGGTCAGCGTGTACATCAAAAGCATCCGGCCGGAGCGGATGAAAATCAAACTCCAGGTCATTGAGAAGCTGCCCCCCGCCCCAACCGAGCCCATTCACTACCAGGTCACCGACGGGAGGCTGGACCGCTGGGTCTACTCTCCGCCGGGGTATGAGAAGCCGGTGGTGGAAACGGTGTTCACAGCTCCTTCCCCTTGAGCTTTTCCCAATAGACCTTGGCGGCCTGTTCCGTCTTGTTCTCTCCCCACTCGTAATATTTCACGCCCTTCAGCGCGTCGGGGAGGTACTGCTGGTCCACCCAGTGGCCGGGGAAATTGTGGGGGTAGAGGTAGTGCTGCTGGTTGTCGAAGCCGGTGGTGTCGGCGTGGACGTTCTGCAATTGCCGGGGCACGTCCCCGGTGCGGCCCGCCCGGACGTCCGCCCGGGCCCGGCCGATGCCCTCCACCACGCTGTTGGACTTGGGGGCGGTGGCCAGCAGTATCGCCGCCTGAGCCAGAGGCAGCTGCGCCTCCGGCAGCCCCAGCTGCATGGCCGTGTCCACGCAGGCCTTGACAATCGCCACGGCTTGGGGATAGGCCATCCCCACGTCTTCGCTGGCGGAGCAGAGGAGGCGGCGGCAGGGGGTCGCCAAATCTCCCGCCTCCAGAAAGCGGGCCAGATAGTGGAGGGCGGCGTCGGGGTCGCTGCCCCGGAGGGACTTCATCAGAGCTGAGGCGGCGTCGTACATGGCGTCGCCTCCCTTGTCGTAGCGCATGGCGCTGCGCTGGGCCACCTGGACGGCGTCCTCCCTGGAGATGAAGAGCCTCCCCTCTCTCGGCTGGGCCGCCTGGCTCAGGAGCTCCACGGCGTTGACGGCCTTCCGCACGTCCCCGCCGCAGGCGGTGGCGATTTGCAGGGGCAATCCCTCCTCCCACTCCAGAGGCAGGGGGGCCCGCTCCTTTTCGATGTTCAGCGCCCGGAGGACGGCGGGCTCCGCCTCCTCCGGGGGCACGGCCTTGAACTCGAAAACCGTGCTCCGGCTGAGGAGAGCCCCATAGACGTAAAAATAGGGGTTCTCCGTGGTGGAGGCAATAAGGGTCAGCTTGCCGTTCTCCATGAACTCCAGCAGGCTCTGCTGCTGCTTCTTATTAAAATATTGAATCTCATCCAGGTAGAGGAGCACCCCGCCGGGGGCCAGCAGGGTTCCCACGTCGGCGATGATGTCCTTCACATCCTGGAGAGAGGCGGTGGTGGCGTTGAGGCGGTAGAGGGCCTTGTGGGTCCGCTCCGCCACGATGTTGGCGATGGTGGTTTTCCCGGTGCCGGAGGGGCCGTAAAAGACCATGTTGGCCTCGGTCCCGCTCTCAATCAGGCGGCGGAGCACCGCGCCGGGGGCCAGGAGGTGCCGCTGGCCCACCACCTCGTCTAACGTTTTGGGGCGGATTTCATCCGCCAGGGGGCGCTGCATGGCGGTCCCTCCTTTTCTCGTCTCATGGGACAGGATTATAACACACCTGCGGCGAAGTTTCCAGACGTAGAGGAAAAAATTGTTTTCCCCCTGGACAAGTCTCCGGCTTTCTAGTATAATAAATTCGAAATGCGGACGATATTTCTAATAACCAGGACGATCGTCTCTTCCCATTTCCATCCAAGGGGCCTACAATAGGGCTAGCTGAATCTCGAAAATCTTTCACAGCGGTGAAAAATTTTTATATTTTGGAAGGAGCGGTTTTTATGTCCATTCTTGTTTGCGGCGGCGCGGGCTACATTGGCAGCCACACCTGTGTGGAGCTCGTTCAGGCGGGCTACGACATCATCGTGACGGACAACCTCTACAATTCCAGCGAGGAGGCCGTCCGGCGGGTGGAGAACATTGTGGGGAAGAAAATTCCCTTCGTCAAGGCGGAGCTCTGCGACATGGAGCAGGTGGAGGCCCTCTTCGCCAATCACCCGGACATCGACTCCGTGATCCACTTCGCCGGGCTCAAGGCCGTGGGCGAGAGCGTCGCCAAGCCCCTGGAGTACTACTCCAACAACCTCATCAGCACCCTGTACCTCCTCCAGGCCATGCGCAAGCACGGGGTGAAGAACTTCGTCTTCTCCTCCTCCGCCACGGTCTACGGCGACCCCGCCTCCGTGCCCATCCGGGAGGATTTCCCCACCGGCGGCACCACGAACCCCTACGGCACCAGCAAGCTCTTCCAGGAGAAGATGCTCATGGACATCTGCGCCGCGGACCCCGCGCTGAACGTGGCCCTGCTCCGGTACTTCAACCCCATCGGGGCCCACGAGTCCGGCCTCATCGGCGAGGATCCCAACGGCATCCCCAACAATCTGGTGCCCTATATCGCCAAGGTGGCCGTGGGCCAGCTGGAAAAGGTCCACGTCTACGGAAACGACTACGACACCCCCGACGGCACCGGCGTCCGGGACTACATCCATGTGGTGGATTTGGCCAAGGGACACGTGGCCGCCCTCCGCAAGCTGGAGACGGGCTGCGGCCTCTTCGTCTGCAACCTGGGCACCGGAAACGGCTACAGCGTGCTGGACGTGCTCCACGCCTATGAGAAGGCCTGCGGCCGCGAGCTGCCCCATGTCATCGACCCCCGCCGCCCCGGAGACATCGCCCAGTGCTACGCCGACCCCAAGAAGGCCCGTGAGGAGCTGGGCTGGACGGCGGAGCTGGGCATCGAGGAGATGTGCGCCTCCTCCTGGAAGTGGCAGTCCATGAACCCCAACGGCTACAAGGGATAAGGAAAGGTATATAGAGGAGAGGAAATATGAAAAAGCCTGTTCTGGTCATCATGGCCGCCGGCATGGGCAGCCGGTACGGCGGCCTCAAGCAGCTGGACCCCGTGGGGAACCACGGCCAGCTCATCATCGACTACTCCATCTACGACGCCCGCCGGGCGGGCTTCGAGACGGTGGTCTTCGTCATCAAGCCCGAAATTGAGGAGGACTTCAAGCGCTGTATCGGCGACCGGGTGTCTAAAGCAATGGACGTCCGCTACGCCTACCAGCTCAAGGAGGACCTGCCGGAGGGCTACAGCGTCCCCGACGTGCGGCAGAAGCCCTGGGGCACCGCCCACGCCGCCCTGGCGGCCAGGCGCGTGGTGGACGGCCCCTTCGCCGTCATCAACGCCGACGACTATTACGGCCCGGAGGCCTTCCGGGAAATTTACGACTACCTCGCCGCCCACGAGGACGGGGCCCTCTATGAGTACGTCATGGTGGGGTATCTTCTGAAAAACACCGTCACGGAAAATGGCACCGTGGCCCGGGGCGTGTGCGAGGAAACGGCGGACCGCTTCCTCACCAAGGTCACCGAGCGGACCAAGATTGAGAAGGGCGAGCCCCCCCGCTTCACCGAGGACGACGGAAAGACCTGGACAGAGCTGCCGGGGGACACCATCGTCTCCATGAACATGTGGGGCTTCACCCGGAGCTTCCTGGACGAGGCCTGGACGCGTTTCCCCGCCTTCCTGGACAAGGCCCTGGCGGAGAATCCCGCCAAGGCGGAGTACTTCCTGCCCTCCGTGGTCAGCCAGCTCATTGACGAGGGCAAGGCCCGGGTCAAGGTCCTGCGGAGCGAGGACAAGTGGTACGGCGTCACCTACCGGGAGGACAAGCCCACGGTGGTCGGCGCCATCGCCGAAAAGACAACGGCCGGCCTCTACCCCGACCGGCTGTGGGAGGGTTAAGATGAACGCCGCGGAAGAGAGATTGCAGGAAGTTCTGGCCGCCTTTGACTTCGGGGCCCCCGTGGTGGGCGCCCTGCGGTACGGCCAGGGACACATCAACGACACCTTTGTGGTCCACACCCAGCCGGAGGACCGCTGCTGCCGCCGCTTCATCCTCCAGCGGATGAGCGCCGCCGCCTTCAAGCACCCCGACCAGCTGATGGAGAACATCATCGGCGTCACCGAATACCTGGGCCGGGAGATCAAGAAACACGGCGGAGACCGGAGCCGGGAGGCCATGGAGGTTCTCCGCCCCCGCAGCGGCGAGCCCTTCTTCACCGACAGCGCCGGAGGGGCCTGGCGGGTCTATCCCTTTGTCGAGCACACGGTTTGCTATCAGTCCGCCGAGTCGGCGGAGCTGTTCGCCGCCTCCGGCCGGGCCTTCGGCCGCTTCCAGCGGCTGCTGGGAGGCTATCCGGCGGAGACCCTCCATGAGACCATCCCCAACTTCCACAACACCGAAGACCGGCTTCAAAAGTTCAAGGCCGCCCTGGCGGCGGACCCCCTGGGCCGGGCCAAGGACTGCGGGCCCGAAATTCAGTTCGTGCTGGACCGGGAGGCGGACTGCTCCGTGGCCCTGAACGCCATGCGGGAGGGAAAACTCCCCCTCCGGGTCACCCACAACGACACAAAACTGAACAACGTCCTGATGGACGAGGAAACCCACGAGGGCATGTGCATCATCGACCTGGACACCGTCATGCCGGGGCTGGTGATCTACGACTTCGGCGACTCCATCCGCTTCGGGGCCAACCACTCCGCCGAGGACGAGCGGGACCTCTCCAAGGTCCATCTGGACGTGGACCTCTTCGCCGCCTACACCGCCGCCTTCCTGGAGGGCGCCGGGGGCTCCC
Source organism: Oscillibacter sp. (assembly GCA_009773995.1). Lineage (GTDB taxonomy): Bacteria > Bacillota > Clostridia > Oscillospirales > Oscillospiraceae > Oscillibacter. The sequence continues at coordinate 5,215 of VSMY01000069.1, forward strand.
TCTCCAACGACGAAATCGACTATCTCCCTTGGGGAGCCAAACTGATGACCCTGGAGTGCGGCATCCGCTTCCTCACGGACTACATCGACGGCGACCACTACTTCCACATCAGCCGGGAGGCCCAGAACCTGGACCGCTGCCGCACCCAGTTCAAGCTGGTGGCGGACATGGAGGCCCGCTGGGCCGAGCTGGAGGCCATTGTAAAACAATACCGGAAATGAACATACTCTTTGACGAGGAGCGTCTGCGCAAGCTGATTGCCAACCTCAACATCCTCACCGGCGTGCCCGCCAACATCCTGGACCTGTCGGGCCGGGACATCAACCTCTTCCGGGGACACCCGCCCTTCTGCCGGGCAATCAACGACCTGCCCGAGGGCCACGAGCGCTGCGTCGCCTGCGACCGCTGCAAAATTCAGCATTATCAGGCGGAGAGCGGTTTTCAGCACTACCGCTGCCATGTGGGCATCTGCGAGGCCGTCATGCCCCTTTACAACAAGCAGAACCCTGTGGCCTACCTTGCCGTGGGCTGCTATCTGGACGACTCTCCCATAGAGGAGCAGTGGGAATACACCCGCTCCCTGCTGGACTGGTGGCCCGACGGCCCCGACGCCCTGCGGGACGCCTTCTTCCAGTTCCGCCGGTACTCCAAGGCGGAAATTCAAGCCTACACCGAAACCCTGGAGGCCCTGTCCGCCTATATCCAGCTCAAGGGCATGATTTTAACGGCGGAGCAGACGGACCTCCAGAAGCTGGAGCTGTACCTGGAGCAGCACTACATGGAGAAGCTCTCCCTGGAATCCATCTCCCAGCAGCTCCACATTGGCCGGACCAAGCTCTGCTCCCTGGCCAAGGAGCTCTCCGGAGGGCGCACCCTCTCCTATTTAATCACCCGGCGGCGGATCGAAGCCGCCAAACGCCTGCTGCTCCAAAGCGGCATGCCCATCTCCGCCGTGGGGGAAAAGGTCGGAATCAGCGACTACAACTATTTCTCCAAGGTTTTCCGCTCCGCCACCGGCATGACCCCCAGCGCCTTTCGCAAGACCTGCCGGGACGCGGCGGCCGCTTCCAATTTCAGTTAATCGTTTACGGAAATCGTACGAACTTTCGTGGTTCGTACGATTTTCCTATAAACTGTACGGACTCCCCTATTATTTACAAATTCTACAAGTATAATAAGGGTATGAGGGCGGCGTTTGTGAATTTTTCATATCGCACCCTCACATGTGTATTGCGCACATGAAAAAATATAAGAGGAGAATGACGATGAAAAAGTTTCTTGCCACACTGCTTGCTCTCGTGATGGTCCTGTCCTTGGCCGCCTGCGGCGGCGACAAGGGCGGCGAGACCACTCCCCCGCCCGCCGACTCCGGCAGCACCGAAACCGAGGCTCCCCCCGCGGATACCGGCTCCGGGGAAAAGACCTCCATCAAGGTAATCGCCGCCGAGTACGGCCAGAACACCAAACAGTGGTGGGCCGACTTCGTCACCGAATTCAACGGCAGCCATGACGACATCGAGCTGACCGTGGAAGCGGTGTCCTGGAACGACATCTACACGGTAGTCAACACCCGGGTCGCCAACAACGACGCCCCGGACATCCTGAACATCGACGTGTTCGCGGACTACGTGGCCGACGATCTGCTCCTGCCCATTCAGGACTGCGTCTCCGACGAGACCTACGCCAAGTTCTACGACGCCTTCCTGGAGCAGTCCAACATTGACGGCACCATCTGGGCCATTCCCGACCTGGCCTCCGCCCGCGCCATGTACTACAACAAGGGCATCCTGGAAGCCGCCGGCGTGGAAGTTCCCACCACCTGGGACGAGCTGAAGGCCGCCTGCGAGGCCATCAAGGCCCATGACTCCAGCATCTATCCTTGGGGCATCGACATGACCACCGACGAAGGCCAGGCCGCCTTTGCCTACTACATCTGGAACAATGGAAGCGACTTCACCGACGCCTCCGGAAACTGGACCCTGAATGCGGACGCCAACGTGGAAGCCATTGAATACGCCATCGGGCTGGTCAAGGACGGCCTGACCAACACCGACCCCGCCAACGAGACCCGTTATGCCCTGCAGGATCTGTTCGGCGCCGGCAAGCTGGCCATGATGATCGGACCCAACTCCATCCCCACCTACATCGCCGACAACTATGCCAAAGCCAATACCCCGGCCGAGGAGCAGATCGACTATGCCTTCGCGGCCATCCCCACCAACGGGGACAACGCCTCCGTCTCCGCCGGCGTTATGGACCGCTTCATGGTCTTCGACAACGGCCACTCCGATGAAAAGATCGAGGCCATCAAGGAGTTCTTCGACTTCTTCTATGAGGACAGCCGTTATTCCGACTGGGTGCTGATGGAGGGCTTCCTGCCCGCCACCTCCGCCGGCGGCGAAATCGTGGCCAAGGCCGACGAGAGCATGGCTCCCTGGGTGGACATCGTGGGCTCCTGTAAATTCTATCCCACCGCCAAGGCCGAGTGGGCCGACGTGAAGCAGGGCGTCATCGACGTGGAACAGCAGGCTCTGCTGGGCGGCGACGTCAAGGAGCTGCTGGATAATCTCCAGGCTACGATTGCCGGCTGATATCCCTTACCCTTCCAACGCTTGAAGCAAACCATTGCGGGGGCCGGGCCTACACGGCCCGGCCCCCTTTTTCTTCCAGCCGTTCTCAAAGCGCGGCGGCCCCGCCGGGTTTTGACAGCGGCCGGAAGACGTCCTGATTTTGACTATAGGGAGGTGTCCCCGTGAGTACAAAGACCCCTGCCGCTCCCGCGGCGTCCCAGGATCTGGCCAAAAAGGCCCCCCGTCCCTCCGGGAGCAAAAAATTCTTCCGCAAGGCCGAGCCCTACATCTGGATCGCCCCCAGCATCATCCTGATGGCCATCTTCATCGTGACCCCCATCGTCAAGGTCTTCCAGCTCTCCATGAGCAAGGTGACCCGGGCGGGCCTGGTCAAGGGCTATAACAACTTCGAGAACTTCAGCAAGGTCCTAAAAAGCCCCGCCTTCGCCCTGGTGCTGAAAAACACCATCGTCTGGACCATCGCCGTGGTGGTCATCTCCACCGTGCTGGGCTTCATGCTGGCCCTGGTGCTGAATAACAAATTCCGGGGCCGGAAGGTAGCCCGGGCCATCGTGGTCTTCCCCTGGGCCACCACGCTGGTCATCCAGGCCAGCGCCTGGAACTTCATCATCAACAAGGACTACGGCACCTTAAACACCCTGCTGATGAAAATCGGCCTCATCAGCGCCCCGGTGAACTGGACGCCCACGCCGGCGGCCTACTTCGCCTGGGAGATCGCCTGCGGCATCTTTGTCACCATTCCCTTCGTCACCTTCTGCGTCCTCTCCGGCCTCCAGAGCATCGACGCGTCTTATTACGAGGCCGCCACCGTGGACGGGGCCGGTTACTTCCAGAAGCTCTTCAGCATCACCCTGCCCCTGGTAAAGTCCTCCCTGACGGTGGCCACGGTGCTGAACATCATCTACGTCTTCAATTCCTTCCCCATCATCTGGACCATGACCAAGGGCGACCCGGCCAACCACACGGATACCCTGGTCACCTACCTCTACAAGCTGGCCTTCTACAACGGCAAGCAGGGCGAGGCCTCCGCCGTCTCGGTCATCGGCTTCCTCATCCTGCTGGTCTGCGCCAGCGTCTACATGATCTACACCCTGCGGAAAGGAGATGACGATCTATGAGTCAGCCCGCCAATGCCGTGAAAAAGCCCGTCTCCGTGAAGAAGACGATCCTGCGCGTCCTGCTCTATTTCGTCGTCCTGGACGTGTGCGTCATCACTCTGTACCCCTACTTCGCCATGCTGTGCACCGCCCTGAAGAACCGGGTGGAGATTTTCTCCGGCGGCACCATCCTGCCCGTCGTGCCCCTGTGGTCCAACTTCATCGACATCTGGAGCCGGGCCCCCATGGCCAAGTACATGCTGAACTCCGTGCTCATCGCCGGCGGGTCCACCATCATCGCTATGCTCTGCGGCATCCCTGCGGCCTATGCCCTGGCCCGGATGAAGTTCAAGGGCCAAACCGCCTTCCTGGGCTTCGTCATTGTTTCCCAGATGTTCGCCCCGGTGGTGCTGCTGATCGGCATCTACCAGGTCATGCAGCGCCTGGGCCTGACGGACAACATCCTGGGCCTGGTTTTCATCAACGCCGCCTTCAACCAGGCGTTCACCATCTGGCTGCTCCGGGGCACCTTCATGGGCATCTCCGCGGAGATGGAACAGGCCGCCACCATCGACGGCTGCACCCGTGTCCAGTCCATGATGAAAGTACTGCTCCCCGTGGCGGCCCCCGGTATCGTCACGACCCTGATTTTCATCTTCATCAACGCCTGGAACGAGTACACGGTAGCCCTGTGCCTCATCTCCACGGACACCTACAAGCCCCTGACGGTGGGTATCAACACCTTCAACGGGTACAATATGATCGAGTGGCAGTACCTGTTCGCCGCCTCTATCTTCGCCATCATCCCCGTGGTTATCCTGTTCATGTGCATTGAGAAGAACCTGGTCAGCGGCCTCGCCTCCGGCGGCGTAAAGGGATAACGCCGGCAATGGAAAAAACTGTCTCAAGGGGCTTTTAATATACCTGAATATCTGCTATACTCAAGGCGAAAGCATTTGCAAGCAGGGAGCCCCCTTTGAAGTCTGAAAAGGAGAAATGCCATTATGAGAATCTTTATCGAGAAGGACTACGACGCCATGAGCCGCCGGATGGCCCAGATCATCGCGGCGGAAATCACCCACAATCCCGCCTGTGTGCTGGGCCTGGCCACCGGCTCCACCCCCGAGGGGGCCTACAAGTATCTGGTGGATTGGCACAAGCAGGGCTGCCTGAGCTTCAAGGACGTGCTTTCCGTCAACCTGGACGAGTACGTGGGCCTGGCCCCCGACCATGACCAGAGCTACCGCTATTTCATGCAGAGCAACCTGTTCGACCATGTGGACATCGTCCCCGAGAACACCCGGGTGCCCGACGGGCTGACGAAGGACCCCAAGGCCTTCTGCGCCGAGTATGACGCCTATATCCGCTCCCTGGGCTACGTGGACCTCCAGCTCCTGGGCATTGGCCGGAACGGCCACATCGGCTTCAACGAGCCCGGCGACTGCTTCGTCAAGGAGACCCATGTGGTGGACCTGGCGGAAAGCACCATCGACGCCAACGCCCGGTTTTTCGTCGCCCGTGACGATGTTCCGAAACAGGCCATCAGCATGGGCATCGGGGCCATCATGGGGGCCAAGAAGGTCCTTCTGGCCGCCAGCGGCGCGGAGAAGGCCGACGCCATCCTGGGCTCCATCTGCGGGGCCATCACGCCTCACTGCCCCGGTTCCGTCCTCCAGCTCCATCCCAATGTGGTGGTGGTGGTAGACGAGGCCGCCGGAAGCAAGCTGAGGGCCGCCGGGGTAAGCGTATGCGGATAACCGGCGGGCAGGTCTTTGACCTGGAACAAGGTTTTACCGCCCGGGATCTCTGCACCGACGGGGCCTTGATCTCAAACGTCAGCGGCGATGGGGACGTCCTGGACGCCTCCGGCTGCTACGTCATCCCCGGCCTGGTGGACGTGCATTTCCACGGCGCGGTGGGCGAGGATTTCAGCGACGCCACCCCCGAGGGTCTGCAAAAAATCGCGGACTACGAGCTTAGCCAGGGCGTGACCTATATCTGCCCGGCGGGCATGACCCTGCCGGAGGACCAGCTGACCGCCATCTGCAAGACCACCGCCGCCCACCGGAAAAAGAACCTTGGCGGCGCGGAGGTGGTGGGAGCGCACTTGGAGGGCCCCTTCCTCTGCATGGCCAAGAAGGGCGCGCAGAACGGCGCGTTTCTCCACGACCCCGACGGCCCTATGCTGAAACGCCTCCAGGAGGCGGCGGAGGGCTGCGTGAAGCTGGTCACCGTGGCCCCGGAGCAGCCCGGCTCCCTGGAGTTCATCCAGGCGGCAAAGGATCTGGGAGTCCACGTCTCCGTGGGCCATACCGTGGCGAATTACGACACGGCCAAGGCCGCCTTTGCGGCGGGAGCGGACCACGCCACCCACCTCTACAACGCCATGCCGCCCCTGGCCCACCGGGACCCCGGCGTCATCGGCGCGGCCTACGAGGTCCCCTCCGTCATGCCGGAGCTGATCTGCGACGGCATCCACATCCACCCGGCGGTGGTGCGCCTCACCTTCGGCCTGTTCGGCAAGGAGCGGATGATCATTATCTCCGACTCCCTCCGGGCCACGGGCATGCCCGACGGCGAGTATCCCTTCGGCGGGCAGATGATCGAGGTCCACGGCAACCGGGCCACCATCCTGGGCCACCCGGAGACCCTGGCGGGCTCCGTCACCAGCCTGATGGGCTGTCTGCGCCAGGCCATTGCCTTCGGCATCCCGGCGGCGGACGCGGTCCGGGCCTGCACCTATAACCCCGCCCGGTCCATCGGCATCGACGACCGGACCGGCACCCTGGACGCGGGCAAGGAGGCCAGCATCGTTTTGCTGGACCAAAAGGATTTATCCATCAAGGCCATCGTCTTTAAAGGCGAGCTTGTGTAGGAGCGCATAGTATGCGCCCGCGAGCGGATGATATCTGCCCTGCAAAAACGTTGGACTTGGCGGGATCCCCGCCTTTCCATAAATCAACGGGCCGGGCGGCGACTCCATTCCTATCGTCCCCGGCACCCAAAAAGAAGGAGGAACCCCCCGCTTTCACTTGCGGTGCGGCAGTGTGGAGACCTGCCGTAATGCCCGCGGGAACACGCTTCCCGGGGCGAGGCGGAGCCGGCGGAGGCCGCTTCGTCAAAGTGAGTACGCTATGGCAACTCTGAACCTCAAGAGCATCAAGAAGATCTACCCCCACAGCGGCGACCAGAAAAAAGCCAAGAAAAAGGCGGCGGACCCTGAAAAGAAGGTCAACCTCCAGGTGACGGACAAGGGCGTCGTGGCGGTGCAGGAGTTCAACCTGGACATCGCGGACAAGGAGTTCATCGTCCTGGTCGGCCCCTCCGGCTGCGGCAAGTCCACCACGTTGCGGATGGTTGCCGGCCTGGAGGAGATCTCCGAGGGCGAGCTGTACATCGACGGCCAGCTCATGAACGACGTGGAGCCCAAAAACCGGGATATCGCCATGGTCTTCCAGAGCTACGCCCTCTATCCCCACATGACGGTGTATGAAAACATGGCCTTCCCCCTGAAACTCCGCAAGGTGGCCAAGGAAGAGATCGACAAGCGGGTCAAGGAAGCCGCCGAGATCCTGGATATCACCCAGTACCTGGACCGGAAGCCCAAGGCTCTGTCCGGCGGCCAGCGCCAGCGCGTGGCCATCGGCCGCGCCATCGTCCGGGAGCCCAAGGTGCTGCTGATGGACGAACCCCTGTCCAACCTAGACGCCAAGCTCCGCAACCAGATGCGGGCGGAGATCATCAAGCTCCGGCAGAAAATCAACACCACCTTCATGTACGTCACCCATGACCAGACGGAAGCCATGACCCTGGGCGACCGGATTGTCATCATGAAGGACGGCTGGATTCAGCAGATCGGCACCCCTCAGGAGGTCTTCGACCACCCCGCGAACCTGTTCGTGGCGGGCTTCATCGGCACGCCTCAGATGAACTTCTTCGACGCCAAGCTCCTGAAGGAGGACGGCAAATACAGCGTCTCCGTGGGCGGCATCAAGGTGGAGCTCTCCGACGTGAAGCAGAAGGCCCTGGCGGCCAAGAACGTGGGCTCCCAGGCCATCACCCTGGGCGTGCGGCCCAGCCACATCACCCTGGGCGACGGGGCCAACACCCTGACGGCCACGGTGGACGTGTCCGAGATGATGGGCAGCGAAGTGCATCTCCACGCCAACGCCGAGGGCCGGGACGTGGTGGTCATCGTGCCCACCCTGGATCTCTCCAGCGTCAACTTCGCCCCCGGCACCGCCATCCACCTCAGCTTTGACGGCAGCGTCTGCCACATCTTCGACAGCGAGGGCAAGAACTTGGAGTTCTAATCGCCTCTGTTTTTCAGAAAGCCGGTACGGATTTTCCGTACCGGCTTTTTCCAAAAAGGTTGATTTTTCTGTTGGCTTCCTGTAAACTAAACCTTGTCCCAAAAAATCTTACCAACAGGAGGCGCTCTATGAAAGAGCTTTTTCTACTGGCCGCCGTCATCTGCTTCGGCATGGCCATCCTGAAATTCTACTCCGCCCGAATGGGCCGCTCTACTTCTGCCCCCCAGGATGCCGGGAACTCCCGGGCCGCCATCTCCGCCGAGGAGGCCAAAGAGCGGCTGGAGGCCAACCCGGACGCCATCCTTCTGGACGTGCGGACCCAGGAGGAGTATGACGGGGGCCACATCCCCGGTGCGGTGTGCTTCCCCAATGAGGACATTCTGCCGGAACTCCCCCTCCCCTTCGAGAAGGACGCGGAGATCCTGGTCTACTGCCATTCCGGCCGCCGCAGCGCCGAGGCGGCGGAGAAGCTGAAGCACATGGGCTATACCAACGTAGCCGACTTCGGCGGCATCCGGGATTGGCCCTATGAGACGACCACCGACTGACAAAAAAACGCCACGCCGGAAGGCGTGGCGTTCTTCATGCGCTCAAGTCTCTGGGACGGCGCAGATGCCGTAGACAAAGCAGTTATTTTGCAGTTCCTCCTGGCTCACCAGTTCCGGGAAAACGGTGATGGAGTTGTCCTCGGCAAACTCAATCCTCAGCTCCCCGCTGTAGAGGCGGTAAACTTGGGTTTTCTCCGTTCCGTCGGAGGAGATGACCGTCACCGTCAGCCTTCCGCCGTCGAAGTAGTCCGCGTCCATCTGGTTTTCGATGGTGATGCCCAGGCCCGTGTTGGCGGCCATGTCCTCCGGCGGGACCCAGAAGCCGTAGCTGGCCTCGGGATCATAGTCCTCCTGGAAGCTCTCCCCTAGGGTGGTCATCTCCGGCCGCCCTCAGCCGGCGGGACGACGGAACCTGGTACATGCCGGAGATGACC
>VSMY01000007.1 GCA_009773995.1 Oscillibacter sp.
ACAAACGGACGATATATCTACAAATATGCCTTAAAGGTATAAGATTCAGCAATAAATCAGTTTATTGAAAATGATTTCTTCCACCCTGGCCCGGCAATTATTCACCAGCCCCACCCACGCCAACTGGTCACGGGCCTTCAATTCCTCGGTCACGCCAGCGGCCTCCATCATCTGCGGGAGCATCCTGTCCATCCACTCCTGGGCGGTATCGTCAATTTCCAGCAGGTGGGCGGTGAGCTTTCCGCTGCCCGCCAGCTCCCGCCACAGGTCGTGCTTGTGCTGCTTCAAGTAGGTGCGCCGCAGACTGCCGTACTTACCCACCGTCCTGACCGGCTCCGGTTCGGGGTCAAGTACCAGATCGGGGATATAATAATCGCCAACTTTCGTATAGGTCAGTTCCATTGTGATGATCTCCTTTCGCACTCTCAAACTGTCGCGCTGGCCTGCGCCGCCCTCTGCGGCTCTTTCCGGGGCAGCTTGCCCACGGGGGCATAGATACCCTTTGCCATATCCTCGGCCCGGATAGCGTCCTTTTTCGCGTCCAGTTCAGCCTTTTTCGCCGCTCTGATTTTGTCCTCATACCGCTTCTGCGCTCCGCTGGCCTTGCGCTGAAGGTAGGCCCGGTGCGCCCTCTCCCGGCGCTCGTTCTTCTTCCGAAGTTCTTCCAATTCCTCCGGGGTCGGCTCCGCTTCCTTCAAGGTGGGCGGGATGTACTTTCCAACGAAATTGAAGTAGATTTCTACCTCCTGCCCGGTGTCTTGACGGCCCTTCTGGTCACGCTCATGGACAAGGATTTTCTCGACAAATTCATTGAGCATGGTGGTGGTCATGGTGTCAAAATCCTGGTATTTGTCAATCATGGCAATGAATTTCTCTGCTGACCGCTTGCCCTGGTCGTAACCCTTGACGGACTTCTCCAACTCGGTGGTCTCCTTGGAAAGCGCCTCCTGCTCCTTGGCGTACTGCACGTCCAGGGCGGCGTACCGGGCATCCGGCAGACGGCCCAGGGCGTTATCCTCGTAAATCTTACACATGAGGCGTTCCAACTCCCCGGCCCGCTTCTGCGCCGCCGCCAGTCTGCGCCGCTTCTTCTTGATGTCGCTGTCCTGCTGGTTGACCTGGGCCTCCTGGACGGTGCGGATAAACGCTGCCCGGTCGGTCTTAGCGTAGTCGGCTATGGCGTGGAGCGTGTCGGAGACAAGGGACAGGACAACCTTCTCCGCGATACGGTGCTGGGTGGGGCAGAGGGTTCCCACGGGGACTTTGCTGTACTGGGAGCAAGTATACTGCGAAACCCGCTTGCCGTTGTTGACACGGTGGACGTACATCTTGCCGCCGCAGTCGGCACAGTAGAGAAGCCCGGTCAGCGGCGCGGCCTCGCCCCAGCCGTCCGGGTAGCGGCGGACGTTGGCGCGGATGCGCTGGACGTTATCATACATCTCCTGCGTGATGATCGGCTCATGGGTGTTCTCGAAAATCGTCCATTCGCTTTCATCAACATAGTGACTTTTCTTGTCCTTAAAATGCTTCTGCGTCTTGAAATTGACCGTATGGCCTAAGTATTCGCGCTTTTTGAGGATGTTGACGATGGTGGACGATCCCCAGCCGTAAATGTCCTTGATAGCCCGGTTCTGGTTCACGCCCTCGCCGTACCGGGCAAGGTGGACGGAAGGAATTTCGATTTTCTCCTGGGACAGCCGGGAGGAAATCTGATAGGGGCCGTACCCTTCCAGCGTCATGGAGAATATGCGCCGGACAATGGCGGCAGCTTCCTCGTCCACAATCCAGTTCTCCCGCTTCTCGTCCCACAGGTAGCCGTAAATGACAGTTCCGGTCATGTGCTTGCCGCTCATGCCCTTGGCCTTGAACACGGATTTTATCTTCCTGCTGGTATCACGGGCATAAAACTCATACATGATGTTTAGAAACGGGGTGAAGTCATTCTCTCCGTTCTGGCTGTCCACGCCGTCATTGATGGCAATGAGGCGGACGCCGCGCTGACGAAGGATTTCCATAATCTGACCGACTTTGAGATAATCCCGCCCCAGGCGGCTCATGTCCTTGACGATGATGGCCTCCACGTTCCCGGCCTCGACTTCCTCCATCATGGCGGTGAAGCCGGGGCGGTCGAAGCGGGTTCCAGAGATACCATCGTCCGTGAAGTGGGTAGGATTCGGAAAACCATTCCGGCGGGCATAGTCCTCTAACATGGATTTTTGGTTACTTATGGAGTTCGATTCGCCTTGTAATTCATCGTCACGGCTCAATCTTTCGTACAATGGGGTGATTTTGGTTTTCAGCATTGGCGCGTCCTCCTTCAATGAAAAATGCTCTAAGAACTTCTACTTCTTTACCGAAAAATCGGATAAACAAGTCTCTTAGAGCATAAATCACCGGCAGCCATTTTAAAGACTTTGTACTGTCTAACCGCCACGCTGTCCGGCTTCTCCCTCTCAATGGCCTGGAAGAGCAAATCCAGCGGCGAGACATACTCCTCGTCCTCCTCTTTCACCTCGGCGTACTCCAGCACCCGCATGACCATGGAGAAGTTCTGCTCATACTCCGGGGCCTCCTGCCACAGCATCAAAATGACCGCTTGCAGCAGAGCTGTCTCGGATTTCTCCCAGAACGGATCGGAGCCATGATTGCCCTTGGGCGTGGTGGCTTGAATCAGATTATTTACCAACCGAAGGGCGTCCTTTTCGTCCCTAATATAGCGGAACGGGTTATATCCGTCGCTCTCCTCCAGGTTCACGAGATTCAGGACCCGGATGTCATATCCATTCTGCTCCAGCCAGCCGCCTGTGGCCAGCAGGACCTCGGATTTGGGGTCCGTGACCACATAATTTGTATTAGCCTCCAGGATGTTTGGCTTCACGTATGAGCGCGATTTGCCCGCGCCGGAGCCGCCGATTACCAGCACGTTCAGGGACCTCCGGTGCTTGTGGGTATCCAGCCCCAGGCGGACATTCCGGGTGAGGAGTTTATTCTCCTTTTGGGAGAACTGCGCATTCACCTCACGGGGCGAGGCCCAGGTGGCGGAGCCGTGCTCCTCCCCGTCACGGGTCCGCCTCTGGTTGGCGGAACGGTACAGCAGAGCCAGAATATAAGCGGCGGAGCAGAACAGGATCGATAGTCCGCTGTACTCCGTCCAGCGGACGCTGAACGGATTCTCCAGCGCCGCCGTCAGCTTTCCCACAATGTCCGGCAGGCCGCCACCCAGGGATTGAGCGATGAGCAGAGCGGCCCAGACCACGGGAATGTAAAGGAACAGGCAGACGGCGAGACTGCCTGTTTTGGATTGTTTCACTTTGACCACCTCCAAAAAGAGAAGCGCCCCATGCCGCTTGGCACAGGACGCTTCCTCGCTGATTTATAGAATTTGAATATGACACATCCGCATGGTATCCAGCGCCGCCTTGTGGCTCTCCGGCGTCACTCCGGCACAGCAGTCCGCAATAACCCGGACGGTTGTCTCCGGCAGGAACGCCTTGACCAGCAGGGCGTTGGAGACGACGCAGATGTCCGTGCAGAGGCCCACCAGCGTGATCTCCAGTTCATCAAGTTCCGCCAGCAGGGCCAGCTTCTCCGCCAGCTCCCTGGAGCCGAAGGTGGGCTTGTCGATCACCACCGCGTCCTTCAGGGCGGCGGCGATCTTCGGGTGCAGCTCCCAGCCGGGGGTCTCCTTGACGCAGTGGACTACAGGCAGGTTCCGGCCCTCCTGGGTCTCCAGGTAGTTTTCCGGGTGGGTGTCCCGTGTGGCGATCACGTCCCCGGCGGGGTATTTGCCGATCTCTTCGACCACCCGGTCCACGATAGCCTCCGCCTCCGGGGTGCCCAGAGCGCCGTTGATGAAGTCGTTCTGCATGTCGATGACCAGTAAAATCTTCCGCATAAAGGCGAGCCCTCCTTTGTCTTGATGACGCTATTCTACCATAAATTCTGGCGGAGGAAAACTGTTTTATCTGCTCTTGGGCCGGGCCTTGTTCCTGCTCTTAACAGGCGCAGATTTCCGCCGCTGGTCCAGCTCCGTCCGATACGCCTTCAGCCGCCCTTCCACGGAGGGGCGGTCACTCGTCGTCCTCGTAACTGCGGCTTTTTTGTGTGAAGAGGAGCTGCTTCTGGTACCGGGCGAGGCGCGTTGCGACGGAGAATCTTTTTTTGATGCGGCCGCCTCCTGACGGCTTTTGCCCTGGGCCCGCTCCGGCCCCTTGGGGGCCTTCTGGGGACCCTCCCGCTCCGGGTGGTCCACGGTCTTGGCCTTCTCCTTCCGTTGCTTCTGGGGGCCTTCACGCCCCTCACGCTGGGGCCGCTGTTCCCGCTGGGGCGTAGGCTGTTCCGGGACCAAATAGCCCACCCGCTCAAAGATCATATTGGCCCGGTCCAGCTCCGTCACCGGAAGGATTACGTCAATGAGCTTCCCCTTGTCGTCCTTGTCATGGATGGCCGAGAACAGGATTTTCTGCTTCTTTGCCAGCTTGGTGAACTGGCGATACTGCTCCGGGGTCATAGGAAACTGACGAAGATCCCGCGTTTCCCGCAGCATCTTTCCCAGGTTGATTTTCCCGGAAATAGTCTTGTTGTTCTTCGCCAGCGCCATGGACAGCGCCAGCACGTTTTTGAGGGCCGAGCCGCCCAGCCGGACGCTGACCTCTCCGAACGAGAGCATCATGCGCACCAGCTGATCGGCGGCCTCACCGCCTCCGATGTTCATCGCGACTTACCTCCTTGGTTTCAAGATTTTCAATGGAACGCTTCATATTCGGAACTCTCTCCATCACCTCCTTGCATAGCGCCAGCTTTTTCCGCTCCACCCGGATGGAGCGGTTGAGCTCCGCCAGCTGGCGGTACAGCTCCGACTTTTCTGCCGTCAGCCGCTCACGGGGGACACCGCAGACGTCCAGCAGGGCGGACGCCTCGGCGTACCGGGTGGCCTCCGCCTCCATACCGGAGAGGCCCTCGTCGTAGAGCCGTCTGGCCTCCGCCAGGGCCTCCACGTCGGCCAGGGCGTCGTACAGAGCGCAGCGCTTTTTCTTCCGCACGTTGAGGATGGTCCGCTGCTTCATGAGATTGGCCAGCGTATCCTCCGTGCGGGCCTGGAACGCAGTTATGTCCTCCTGGGTGGCGATGCCGTTTTCCCGGAGGAATGCAAACTGCTCCCGGCACCGCTCGAATCGAATGACCTCTTTCCGAAGCTGAGGCGTCATCCGGGGCGGGTACTGCTGTTTTTCAATCTTGCCGAGAACGTATAAATAATGGACATACAGCGCCAGAAAGCCTGTGTATTTTGGGTGCTTCTTGTAGGGCCGATACGGGGCGCGATAAGGCGAGGGCGGCCTCCGCCCCGCCTCGATTGCGGAGAGGTTCCCCTGGATAGCGGCGAGGATGCCGTCCTCCGTGAACAGAGGATTTTTCCGGCCTGGGATCATAAAACGGTCCTGCCCTCGAAGCCGAAAGCCCAGGCGGTTTCCATGGCTGATCTCCCAGCCCATGTGCTCCATAAGCATGAAGAAGTGGCCCAGGTCGTTGGCGTCCTCAATGGCCGTCCGCAGGTCTGCCTCCAGCATGGAACGGAAGGTGGGCTGGCCCTTGCTCTGCCGTAGCCATTCGATGTAGCTGACGGCCTTGGAGGAATCTCCTTCTATGATGACAGACAGCCCATGCTCCCGGCAGAGGCGGTCCGAGGCGGCACGGAGCTGCCTGTAATAGGTCTGGGCATTGCTATGGTATTTTCTGCCGGTATCCGCGTTGACGGAATTGAAGATCAGGTGGGCGTGGATATGCTCTTTGTCTACATGAACAGAAATCACCGTTTCAAAGCCCGGCAGGTGTTCCTCCGCAAACTCCCTGGCGATCTCCAGCGCCAGCTCCGGCGTGACCTCGCCGGGCTTAAAGGATTGAATCACATGGTAATATTGGACGCCGTCCTTCTTCCCATAAGCCTGCTTGGTATCCAGCATCTCACGAACCTCCCGGCCCGGATCGCAGTTCAGGTGGACGGTAAGGAGAGCGTCCGTTTTTTCTTCATTGAGAATATAATTGATGCCATCGATCAGGGGGCCCTTCCGGGCCAGAATTTTTGTGACGGCGATTTGCGCTGCCTCCCTTCGCAGAAAATAAGAGCCGCCTCATTTGCGAGGCGGCTCTCAGATGAACCGTTATTCCATGCCGAACTCTTTGCACAGGTTTTCAAATCTGGCCTTTTCCTTCTCCTTCACGGCTTTGGAGAGGTCGTTCATACAGTGGTGGACCACGTCGGCGTCCTTGAGCAGTTCCTCCATGGGGCCGTCCGTTGTCAGCTTATCGTCGTGGTGGTAAATGGCGGAGCAGATGACCTCCGTTTCTTCCGGCGAGGTCAGGCCCAGGCCCTCCAGAATCTCTCTGGCCAGCGCCGCGCCCCGGTGGGCGTGGTCCTCGTAGCTGCCGTTTTTGTAGGCCCAGAGGTCGTGAAGCATCGCCGCCATGGAGGCAAGCTCCGGGTTCAGCCCCCGCTTTTTCGCCAGCATCGTCACCGCCAGGGACACGCCGTAGAGGTGGACCACGGCGCCGGTCCGGGTTTTCGGATCGGGGATCATCTCCAATTCATAGTTTACGTGGGTTCGCAGATCGCTCAGCCGTCCCATGTACATGCCTCCCTGCAATACAATTTTTCCGCCCTGCGCGGCGTATTTCCGCTGATTGAAGAATCCGGCTCCTCGTGATACAATGGAGAAAACCATTTCAAGCACGGGAGGAGCCCTATGAAAAAGAGCGCTTTGTATTTCCTGACCTATGCCTCTATGATAGGCTTCTTCGCCATCCTGCTGGGACTGATTTTCGTCCCTGCTGGAAGCTGGTCCTTCGCCTTGGGCTGGGTCTGGTGGGCATCCTTCTGCGGGGCAACACTGGCCGTCACCGCCTGGTTTTTGCGGACCGATCCCGCGCTGATCGAGCGGAGGGTCCTGCCGTCGGAGACCCGCCCCAGGCAAATCGCGGGGCAAAGCGCTGCGGCGCTTCTGTTTGCGCTCCTGATCGTCGTTCCCGCCCTCGACCACCGTTTCGGCTGGACGGAGGTCCCTCTGGCGGTTTCCACAGTCTCCGACGGACTTGTCCTGGGGGGCTTCCTCCTGGTGTTTGAGGTGTTCCGGGAAAATACCTTCGCCTCCCGCGCTATAGAGACCATGTCCCGTCAGACGGTTGTCAAAACGGGCGTGTATGCGAAGGTGCGGCATCCCATGTATAGCGGCGCGGCCCTCATCATCCTGGCGACGCCTCCGGCCCTTGGCTCCTGGGCCGGGCTTTCGCTCTCTGTTCCTCTGCTGGTGGTAATCGTCCTTCGGATTCTGGACGAGGAAGCGCTGCTGACCCATGAGCTGGAGGGCTATCGGGAATACTGCGAGGAAACGAAACACCGGCTAATCCCCCGTATCTGGTAGGGGCCGGTATCCGTTTGTGTCATCTCCACTACCATAAGGTTCACGTTTCTGGAATGTCCTGATCATTATATCCCATTCGGCTGCCGGAGGCAAGCGATTCCTTTTGGGCTGCCTTGTACATCAGTTCGTAGACCTGATCCAGCAGGAACAGCCCCCGCCTGGTGTCCTCGGCCCTGGCGATTCCGGCGTTGACGCTCCGGGCGATCTGATTAATATTCACGCCGATTTTATGCACTTCCCAGCGCAGGTCCTTGAGCTCCTGGGAGGGCTTTACCGGAAGTGGGGTTCCCTCCATGAGGCGGACAAGGTAGGCCCGCTTGCTGAGGCCGCAGGCTTTGGCCTGTTCCGTCAGCAACTGATACTGCACCGGGGACAACTCTATGTGCAGGTGATGCCGTCCCTTTTTATCTGCTTTGCTCACGCACCCTCCTTTTCTTTTTCGGAGGAACAGCAAAGCGTTCCTCCCGAATCTCCTGTTCAAATACTCTTTCCATATCGAACACATTGCCATAAGGAATACCTTGGCGGCTGAACGGCTTCATGGGCATGGGAATCTGGGCTTGCAGTTCCTTCAGCTTCTCCCAATATTCAGGGAGGAACTGATAAATCGCTTTCAGCTCTTTCCGGTTCTTGTTCTTACAGCACCAGCAGGAGACCCGGTCCAGGATGTCATACAGGCGGATGCCATTTTCCTCCCAGAAAAAGCCCCGGTCATAGCAGAACGCCAGACAGTCCGCCTCCGTCATTCCTGCCTCAGCCAAAGGGGAGCACTTGGGCGGTTCCAGTTTTGCCAGCCGCTCCGGTTCGTCCGCCGCGATGCCCACATAGTGGACCTCCGCATCCAGGGCCACGCCATTCAGAGAGCGAGTCTTGAGCTTAGTTCCCCAGCGGCAGGGCCCGCCACACCAGCCGTAACCCAGATGAAAACCGTTCTTTTTGGAGTCCACCGGCCTCTCCAACATATTGTATAAAAAAGGGACGTCCGGTTTCACCTCTGTGAACCGAACGCCTCTCCATTCCAGGACCGGCTTGATTCGGTCCCGAATATCGTAGATTGCCTGAAATTCCATTCCCGAGTTGTAGAAAATTACTTCATCCAATGGCGTATTCCTTTCCAGTAAAAGCAGTAACATTGCCAGGGAGTCTTTCCCGAAGCTGATACTGGCGACTCGCCTCAATACACACTCCTTTCCGCGGTCAAAACCGCTGATTTTCCAGATTGACGGCCCAGCGCCCCGATGGTATAATTTCAGCCGTTGTCATCTCTCCGCTGAAAAGAGGCGCGTTTATGATGGAAGCGATTGCGGCAAATTTTACCCGTCCCCGTATGGGACGCAGACTGGCTGTCCTGACCGTCAGCCTGATCGTGATTGGGGTCTGCGTGGCGGTGTTCAAGACCGTCGGGTTCGGCACAGACCCATGTTCAACATTTACTCTGGGCGTTTCCGCCCGGACGGGCATTTCCTTTGGGACCTGTCAGCTGGTATTCAATCTGCTGATGTTCCTTCCGGTAATCCGTTTTGACCTCTCCCGCATCGGCGTGGGCACCGTTGCCAACATGGTGGGCATCGGGTACGTGGCGGACTTCACCATGTGGCTGATGGCCCCACGCATTCCGCCGGAGGGCCTGTCCATGCCGGTCAGAATTGTGCTGTTCGCCGTCAGCATGGCGGCGTTTCTGATTGCCGCCGCTTTTTACATGGTGGTGGACCTGGGCGTCGCGCCTTACGACGCGATTCCGCAATTGATTGCGGCGCATACGAGCAGGCTGAGCGCCCGCGCGATCCGCATGCTGTGGGACATCTCGATTTTGTCCCTTGGTTTCCTGCTGGGGTCCACGGTGGGCCTGACGACGCTGATTACTGGCTTCTGCCTGGGTCCCGCCATCGCTTTTGTGTCCAGCCGGGTGAGGGGCTGGTTCGAATAAACGGCCAAGGCCGAGAACCTTCCGCCCGCAGGCGGCATAGGGGTCAGGGGGTTGTCCCCTGCAAGCGCGCAAAATGTACATTTGCGCTATGCTTGCGGCCTCGCCGCCAGGAGGCGGCGAGGTCTTGCCCCGCCTTCGGCGGGGCCGTTTCCAAGCGGAACAGCAGATTGGAATGGCGCGGGCGGAGCCCGCACTCTCCAAAGGGGAATACTCACCGCTCCGGCTCCGAGCGTGGCTGCCGGAGCTTCAGATCGTAGTGGTCGATAGGCACGTTTCGCAGGTCCAGGACGGACTTGTCCGGCACTTCCGCCGTATAGCGGGCGTAATTATAGCCCATACAGTCCACCAGAATGCCGCCCCGGATATTCCGGGCAGTCACCAGCAGACATCGGGGCACATCATCGCCGTCACGGCGCGAGAGTTCCCGGTTTGCGGCGATGAAGGGCATGTCCTCCAGCAGATGCGAGGAAAAGTGCTGGTACTGTGCCTGGGTCAGCTCTATGATCTTGACGACCTTGGCACGAACAGGTTTATCTTTTTTGATATCCTGCAAATCCCGCAGATGATTGGCCTTATAGCAGAAATGGGTATAGATGATGGGCGGCGCCATTTCTTCACCTCCGTTCAGCGGCTAGGTGCAATGTATTGACACCTTGTCTGTTTTTTGAGAGCATAAAAAACGAGGGCTAGGTGTCAATACATTGCACCTAGCCCTTGGCCTTACCGCTCCTGGGGCGGCCTGCGCCGCTCTTTTTCCGGCGCCTTTTCTTTGAGCCCGTATGCGGTTAGATCCTGGATGATGGAATTGGCCTTCATCTGCACAGCCTCGTCCCCATCCACCGCTATGTCGGCCACGGCCAGCGCGATTTCCCTGGCGTTGCGGGCCCCTCCTTTTTGGATGAGGCGGATAAACACGGCGACCGTTTTCCCGAGAAACACGGCTCAGGATTTCCGACACAGCCGGGTCCTCCCGCAGCCGATCCATCTGCGTAAAATCGGTGACGAGGTAGTTTTTTCCCTGACGCACATGGAGAATGTCGGCGGCGCTGAGGCCGTCCCCGCTCTCCAGGCCCAGGGTCAGCCGGGCGGGAGGCCGCCCGTCCGGGCCGGGTTCAAGGGCTTCGCTGTTGCAGTCCTGGGCCCGCAGTTCCGAGAAGCGGGCTCTTGCTTCTTCAAAAGAGGCGAAACGCTCCATAGGAGAACGGTCCCCGGCGTTGTCCGCCCAGGTTTTGAGATCGGGGATGATGTAGAACCTCCAGCCGCTCACAGCCTCCGGGGCGGCTTCTTCCGGCTGCCGGTCGGGCCGGATGCACTCCAGGTGCTTTGCCGCCCAAATGGCGTCGTGATTGAGCTGCCTCTGCCAAACAGCGGCCTTTGGAGACCAATGGAAGCCCTTGCCCTTCAGCGCGGCCCTGACCTCGGCGGACGGCTTCTCATCAAAGTGGACCTGCAGCCGGTTTGCCTCCCGGTTCATCTCCACCCTGCCGCCGTCAAAGGCCCAGCCCTCATACTCTGTCTCCGCTCTCCGTGTCAGCTCCTCGATCCGCTTTTTGGCCTTGCGAATTGAGGCGTTATTATTGGTGAGGCGGAAGCTCGGATAAGGCACGGGGTCTTCTCTCCAGTCCCGTGCCATGGAAGCCTTCAGCTTTTCGATCTCCACAGCGTCCAGGCCCGGACAGCCGTCCAGGGTCTTGTGCTTGCGGTAGTAGGAGTTCACAGCCTTCATGGACTCCTGGTCCCGCTCCAGGCCCTCCAGCTTGGCCTTCAGCTTCTGGACGGCCTCGGGATCGTCGGAGCTGATGCCGCCCTTGCCGGTGCCACGAATTTGGCCCAGGATACCTTGGATTTCTTTCCACTCTGCCAAGGCCGCATTATCTGCCCGGTTTTGCTTCTCCTTTTTACGCACAGGGAAATTGCTTCCTCCGGCGATCAGAATGGACGGAACACGGGCGGCGATGTCATTTCGTTTGTTGATGTTCTCCGCCAGCCTGCGGGCATAGAGATCCAGCAGATGGTCGATCTTCGCATGATGGATGGGGTCCACCTTCTGCTTCTGCTCCTCCGCGATCCGGGCGGCTTCGTCCACAGAGCGCCGGTACTCCTCCGTGGCGCTGCCCTCCTTGTAGGAGAAAAAGCTGTTCATATCGTTGGCCCTGCGGGCCAGCTCCTCATTGATGGGGTAATACTTGATCATCGTTCGCCTCCTTCCGCGCACAGCAAAGCCGGGGAATGCACAGACACATCCCCCGGCTATCGTTCCGGCGCGTTTTTCTTTTTGTGAGGCGCTTTAGAAACAGCAGGCAGGAGTTCGGCGGGCGGCGTGTCGGAGCGGAGCAGGCCCAGGAGGCTGTACTGCGCCCCGATATCCGTCGCTGTGATCTCCTTCACACACAGCCGCATCCAGGGAAGCGTTTCCGCCATCTGCTGGGACAGAAGCACAACGTCCATGGTGGTCATCGGCGCGTCGGAGACATACACGGAGTTCTGCCGCCACGCAAAGCCCTGCTTCTCCATGAACCGCCGAATGTCCTGATAGGCTTTTCGGTAGTGGTGTTCGCTCCGCGCCCGTTCGCCTCGGGGATAGTGAACCTCCAGCGCCCCCTGGCTGAGGTCAAAGGTGATCTGCTTTCGAGTGGTTCCCATGGTCAGCGCTCACGCCCCTTTTTTCCTTCGAGAGCGATGGCAGGCTGCTCCCGCAATGATGCGGCCGCCTCCTCCTTCGAGCGAAACATGCGGCCGGGGGAGACACGGTGGAACAGCCCGCTATTGCCGCGGACGCCGAAGTATCTGCCGTCAAAGGACTCGACGGTATGCGCCAGAGAGGTCCGCTTGGCCTTGTTCGTGATCAGGTAGCAGGTATCCCCTTTTCGCCACCCTCCGGGAAATACATCTGTCATTGCTCCCCACACACCTTTCCGGCCTGGGCAAGCACATCCTCCTCGCCGTTTTCGTCCTGCCAGACGCAGGAGGCGGCGCACTCCCGGAACCAGTCCGCCCGCAGCAGGGACAGGATCACGTCCCACATGGAGGCGAAGTCGTCGCCGTGGCCCTTGTCCTGGAAAGCCAGGACCTCGCCGTCGGAGACGCAGGGCAGATCATGGACGGCGAACAGGCTCTGGACGGTCTGCCGCACATCTTCCAGGACAAGGTCCCGCCGCTCCACAGCGGCTTTGTCAAAGGTAATTTTTACGTTCATTTTGGCTCCTCCTTTTCGTTTTGTAGCCCACATCATACCGCATCCCACTGGACATATCCAGAAGAATCGACAGACAGCAAAACAGGGCAGGGCATCTCTACGGACGCCCTGCCCTGTCGGTATTCCAATATAGATGTTCAGCTATGTCTCCGCTCCTCCGCGGCCACCTTGCGGTAGTAATTCATCAAAGAGGATTTCATTTCCTCCCCGGTAATCTCCCCCCTGGCCCAGAGGGCAGAGAGACGGCGGGCGTAGCCGGAAACAGGGGCTCCCTCAATGGCGTTGATGGCGTCCGCCGCTTTCACCGCCGCGATTCTGCGGCTTCTCGTCTGCTGATCCATAGTCTCACATCCTTTGTCTCTATTGTACCACCTGCAGCATGAATCAGCAAGGGAAAAAGAGAGACAGCCTGTTACGCCGCCTGTTCCAGCTCCCGCTCAATGCGCTCCCTGGCAAGGCGGGCATACTCGTCCGTGACCTCGATGCCGGTGGCGGTGTAGCCCTCCAGCACGGCGGCCAGGACGGTGGTGCCGGACCCGGCGAAGGGGTCCAGGATATGACCGCCCGGCTCCGTGATCTTCACGATGTCCCGCATGAGCTGGAGGGGCTTCTCCGTCAGGTGGATGCGGTTCTGGGGGTTGCCGTACTTGAACACGCCGGGGAGGCAGGGGACCGGGCGGCTGATGGGCATGTCGCCGTTGGAGCCCCAGACGATGTACTCCGCCTGCTGGCGGAAGCGGCCCTTCTGGGGGCGGCTGTTGCCCTTGTCCCACACAGCGGTGCCCCGCCAGATCCAGCCCGCCCACTGGAGGGCGTCGGAGGCTGCGGGGAGCTGCCGCCAGTCGATGAACATGCACACGGGAGCGCCGGGCTTGCAGATCCGGCGGGCGTCCGCCAGCCACTCCGCCGCCCAGCGGGTCCAGGACCGCTGGTCCTTGGAGTCTCCGTCGAAGGGCGGGGGCGCGGCGTCGCCCATGCTGGAATACTTCTTGATGGTGGATTTGTTTTTCTCGCCCTGGGTCCGTCCCCCGGAGGCGTAGGGCGGGTCGGTGATGACGGCGTCGAAGGTTCCGGGGGAGAAGTCTCCCAGCAGCTTCAGGGCGTCGCCGTGGAGGATGGTCCACTTATCGTTCATAGGCAGATTTTCCTTTCTTCTTTTGAGATTTAGGGGTTTCAATTTTCGGTTTCTGAGGGGAATGCGCCTGGGTAAAGCCGCCTCCACTTACAGAGAATTAAACGGGGCCCCCGCCGCAAACCAGCGAAGCGTTTGCGGTGGGGAGAGGAGGAGCAAGGGAGCGGACGTAGTTTTCGCCACAAGGCGGAAACGGAGTTTAGCGGACTTTGCGACGACGAGGAGCCGCCATATGGCCAGCCTGCTCATATCCAGTTTTACGCCCGCAAAGGAGAACAGCAGGTTCGTCAGGCCGTCGTGCTGAAAAACGGAAGCCGTTTTAAATTTACTGCCGTCCAGCAGGATTCCGGCTTCCGTGAGCAGGCCGTTGACGCCGTCCAGCCACTCCTGGAGGTCGCCGCCGCAGCCCTGGAGGATCAGGCCCTCCTGACCGCCCATTGTTTGCAGGTCTTCTGTGGAGATTTGTCGGATTATCTTATCGCTCATGCCTCATGCCTTTTCCTTTCTGTTTCGTTTTAGGAGCGAGAGCCGTCGGTTTCACTCCACAGTGACGAAGATACGAAAGCAAATGGCTCATTTCCTCGCCGTGGTCGTAGTCGCTGATCTCCCGCTTCCAATAGTCTCTCGCCACTTCCAAGGGGTCGTCAAAACACAGCAGATATTTCGCCTCGTCCTCACGGCACACAGCCGCCAGCTCGTCGCAGAGCTGCTGGGCGGCGGTGATCTCCGGGGCCAGCTTCACGATTTCCTCAAAGGGCTTTTTCCGAAGCTGGGCGAGGTAGTTCTGGTAGTTTTGGTCCAATCGCTCCTGTAAGAGCTCGTTTCGATCCCGGCTCATCTGTCTCGGTTCCCCTTTCGAACGGGCTTCTTGCGGGGGTGCATGCGCCGGATGAGTTCCGGGTCATAGCTGACAGGGATATCCCGCTCCAGAGCGCGGGAGATTTCCTCCTGCATCCCTTCGGTGATGGCAGAGCCATAGACGTTGATCTGTCGGCAGGATTCCACCAGCCGGAGGCCGATCTCCCGTGCCGCCTCAGCCTGAATAGAACCGTCCGGGTCGTCTTTGGAGGGGAGTATGATATGAGGACAGACGGGGATGTCGCCAGCCTGGAATACCTTCTGGGCCTTCTGCCGGGCAAACTCGATGTTCTCGATTACATTCCCCCGGAGCGGGGCGCAAATGTACACCAGCTTGGGACCGTTGCGGCGGCGCTCCGGCGTCCGCTCCCGGAAGGGTTCTAAATGCTGACGGATTTGCTGGCGAAGCAGTTCCCGGTCCGCCGGGGAGGGCCTCCAGCCATACCACCTCGTTTTGCGCTGGCCGTCCCAGATATGAGGGACGACGCCGTCCGGGGAATTGGGGTCTTCAGAAGAGGGCTGCAGCCCCCAAACATCTTGGAATTTCAGGAGCTCGGCGCCAATCGGATCGTCCATGATGTCCGACACCGTGATCTTCAGCGCGTCATATTGATATCTTCCCATATCGGCGCAGGTAAACTGGACCTTGACGCGCAGATCATCGTTGAGCCACCCCCAGCAGGTAGCCCCTGAGAAGCTGAGGTGCTTGATGATGGTCTCATCTTTAAACAGCTGTTGAAGCTCCAGTTCAAAAAAGTTCATCGCTCTCTTTCCTTTCCTCTCGGTCTTGACCGCCTGCGGAATTGGGTTTGACGGACAGGCTCCTGTTCATAGGTTACCGGAATCCCCCGATCCTGGGCACAGCGGATTTCCGCCCGCATTCCCTCGGTGATCATGGAGCCGTAGACATTGACCTGATGGCAGGACTCCAGCAGCCGGAGACCCATTTCCCGTGCCGCCTCATCCTGGACAGAACAGGCCGGATCGGCATTGGAGGGGAGTGTAGTGTGGGGACAGACAGGGATATCGCCGGACTGGAATACCTCCTGGGCCTTCTGCCGGGCGAACTCGATATTGTCAATTACGGCCCCACGGAGCGGAGCGCAGATGTACACCAGCTTGGGGCCGTCACGGCGGCGCTCCGGCGTCCGTTCCCGGAAGGGCTCCAGGTATTGCCGGACCTGCTGGAGGAGCCGCTCCCGGTCTGCCGGAGCGGGACTCCAGACGTACCACTCCGGTTTACCGTCGCATATCCAAATATGAGGGGATACGCCGCTGCGGAAGTTTGGATTTCCAGGGACAGGCTTCTTTCCCCAAACGTCCTGGAATCTCAGCAGCAGGGTATCCACCTCTCCCTCTGTGCGGTTCAGCACCTTTATTTTCAGAGCGTTATAGTGGTCGGCCATCCCGGTGGTGACGAACTCTGCCCGGACCCGCAGGTTCTTGCCCAGAGTTCCCAAACAGGCCCGGCCCGCGAAGCTGGGAGCGGAGATGGCGTCGCTGTCCCCAAATAATTTCCGCAGTTCTCCCTCAAAGAAATTCATCGCTCTATCCCCTTCCTCTTGGGTGACTTCTCTTGCTTTTCAAAGGATTGGCAGGGCTTCAGCTCATCCCTGGACGGACTGCGGACTATGGAGCGCTCCTGCCCGTTGATGATCAGCGTGTCCGGAGAGTCGTTGGTGATTCTTTCCTCGCCAAGTATCACCGCTTTTCCCATGACATGTACATCGCCCACAACCGTTCCGTAAACAGTGCAGGACTCGGAGAGAAGCGGGGCTTCTCCCGTATCGGACGAGTCCAGGATCATGCTGTGGCCGGAGGCCCTGGCGTGCCCGCAGATACCGGCTCCCCGAACGTAGGCGGAGTCCTCCGCCCTGGCTTCGGCGGACATGGACGCTCCCTGGGAGATATACGCGCTGCCGCAGGCGACGGCCTTCCCAAACAGGCGGGAATCCTTGTCTACAAAGGCGTTCCCTGCCGCGATGGCGTCGTCGAATATCCAAGCGTCGTCGCCGTCCTCTTGGGAGAGGTTACGTTCCGCCTCCACGAAGCCGCCCAGGTCTCCGGCCTTGACCCTGTCGCCAACATCCCGCAGGGCACGAATGCGGTGCAGGAAGGGATATTTTTTGTGGGCAATGTTCGTGATCTCATATTTTTTGCTGCTCGTTTGCATCATCTCCTTCTTGATATAGTGCAAGGGGACCGGCATAGAAGCCGGTCCCCCTGTGCTTTATCACGCGCTTCTGGCAACCCCCTTGCAGTACAGCTTGTCCGCAAGCGCGTTTGCCTTTTCACAGATAACCTCGCGCTTGGCGGGGTCGGCTTTCCGAACCATATTTCGGAAGGTCCCCCAAAACGCTTTAAGGTAATTCTTCCCAGCCCGACAGAGGAAGCTGTGGTAATCCAGGGCCTCCAGTAATAATTGCGCCGCATCGTAGAGGGCCTGCCGTTCCTCACGCTCCTCCAGCTGGGCGGTTGTCCGCAGGAGGCCCCACAAAAGGCCGGTGATTTCCCAGCCGTCGTAGCTCTCCAGAAGCGGTTCCCCCGGCAGGACGGCCTCTCCGGCGGCGGCCTGGGCCTTGCCTCGCGCCAGCAGGGTCGTTTTCTCCTTCAGGAGCGTTTCCGGCAGCCTCCAGGCTTTGACAGTCAGGGGGAGGGCGGCCTCCAGGGGTGCGATATCCGAGAGGGCCCTTTCTCCTCCCAGCGCCAGGAGGCCCAGGGCCTCGCTGGCGATCCGCGAAAGAACGGTTTCGGGAGGCGTGTTTGGTATGATGTAGTCCATGCTGCTTCCTCCTTTTTAAAAATTGCGCTTTGGGTCAGCCCTAAACGATACCAGTTTTCCGGGGGAAAAGCCATCACGATACCCAACAAAAGAACGGGCGGAATCCCGGCAAAACCAACAGGGGCGGGCTATCTGTCCCGGCTCTTGGGCTTCCCCTGTTTTTGAGGCCCTGTCTTCCGGCGGGGCGGCTTGTCTTGACGGTCTGTCCCCTCGCTCCGCTGCTCCGCTTTAACCGGCGGCGCGGCTTGTAAAACCGGATTGACGCCTGCGATTCGGTCAATGGCCCAATACAGTTCGTCGGTGCCGCAGCGCCCAGCCGCGTCGAAACGCACGGCCTTTTCGATTGCCTCCAGCAGCGGCTCGCTTTTGAGCAGGTCGTCTGCGGAAACCGCCCAGGGCCAAATTTCGGAGGAAGCGTCCTCAAACCGGATAAAATCAATGATGCTTTTTCGCTGTTTGCTCAGTTCCATAGTGGTCTATCTGTCCTTTTCCTTTTTCGGTTTTTTAGGTCCTGTTTTCCGACGAGGCGGGGCTCTGTCCTTGCGGAATGCCTCCGCAAACCGCCGTTCCGCCAGCTCCCGCCAGAGGGGGTTGTATTCTGTCTGAACACGGTTTTCCTCCGCCAAGAACGTGATGTGGGCGGCGACGGCGGGGCAGGTCTTGAAAATGGCGGCCAGTGCCTGGGTCATCTCCGGGTCGTTTCCCATGAACAGCCGGTGGGAGGAATCATTTACCTTGGAGGGGCAGGATTTTTTGTCGTTCCACAGCAGAGACACGGCGTTGGTCACGGGAATTACCTGCTCCTTGGCGAAGGCCCCGGCCCGCAGCAGAGTCTTCTCCGGCTGAAAGCTGCCGAAGTCCACGGTGTAGAAGGTTTTCTCCTTCCCCCGCTCTCGGACCGTGAGCAGGGCCAGGGGGCTGTTCTCATCCGCCGATCCCGGTGTGTGAAAGCACATCAAGCAGCCCTGATCCGCCAGCGTGGCGATCTGCTGATCCGTGGCGCCGTTCTGCATAAGCACAGCGGCGGCGACCATCTCGGAGGGCAGGAGCGTGGCGCATGAGATGGCTTCGTAAACGTTCTGCACAGTCTCTCGGCTGAAATTGTTCGCAAGGAAACCGAAGGCTGTGACCACCTTTTCCAGGAAGCTGTGGGAAAACCCGTCGCACATATCCAGGCCGTAGGCATACCACGCCTCGGTGGTTTTTGCGTCCGGGCGGGGCGCCGCCTGGGCGATCTGCCGAACAAATTCTTCTCTATTCATGCGGCCCTCCCGAGTGCGGTTTGATCTTCCTGGCGGAAGATGGCGTCGATATCCGAGAAACGCTGGGTGCGGTTGAACTTCTCCGTGGTCTTGCCGGGGATGGCCTGGAGGGCCAGCATTCTGTTCCACAGGTCCGGGTGGCAGTCGTAGAGGTGGCGCAGCTCGGCCCGCTTGGCGTTGGGGCAGAACCAGCAGCCACCCCGGTCCGTGAAGGCGTAGACAGGAGAAAGGAGCCCCGCCTTCCGGCAGAGCTCCCAAGCGTCTTTTTCTGTGAAGTTGTACTTTTCCAGCAGGGATACCTGCCTTCCGCCCTCCAGGCGCAGCAAACGGTCCTGCTCGTCCTGGGCGATGCCGACGTACTGCACCGTCCCAGGGGGCAGGGCCTTCTGATACCGCTCAATGGGCCGGACCTTGCAGTCCCGCTGGACGGCGCACTTCCCACAGATGGGAAAGGAACGGACCATGCCCTTCTTGGGGCCGCGGGTGATCCTGCCGGTGAACAGGTCCACATAGGTCTTTTGTGACCGGAGGACGACCACCTTGACGCCCATGCGCTCCAGGGCGGGAATGGCGGTTTCGTAGATGAAGTCCCTATGCTCCGGCACCTCGCCGGAGACGTCTTTGTCGAACATGACTTCGCAGTAGACCGCCTCGTCCAGGGGCTCGTTATGTTCCAGAGCCAGCAGCAGGGTTGCCACAGAGTCCTTGCCGAAGGAGCAGGAGGCGATAAATTTCGGACGTTCCATATCAGCGCTCCGGTTCCAAGCGTTTTTTTACCCTTTTGGGGGGGCCAAAAAAATGCTTTACTTCGTGGAAGGAAAGCTCCAGCCGGTTGGGTTGGTCGACGCAATAGGCCCGCTCTTTTCCCCCGCGATTCAAAACAATCACGTTCTCGCTGGAGATCCTGGGAATCCAATTGATGTCCGTATACTGCTCATGCTTGAAGAAAATGGTTTCCAAGGTGATGTTCGGAGCCAGGACGCCCGCGTGTACTTTTTTAAAATCCGCGATACTCAGCGGCGTATCGGGCTGATGGAAAAGATACTTGGGACTGTAGATACTGTAGGTATCGCAGATATCGCCCTCCCTGGGGTGTTCCGGCACGTAAACGGCCCCATGGTGTTCCTGAATCTCAGCGAATTGGCAGATATGGTATTCCTGATAGCCAATAAGCGCGTGACAGGGGCCAGTGTACTTACAGGTAAGCGTTTCCTGGACTCCCCTGAGAGTTGTGCGGATAATGCGTCCTCCGTCGGGAAGCATGAACAGCGTGTTGTAAAAACGGTCAATGAAGCGAATTTCTTTCGGGCTGCCGCCACTCATAATGTGGTCCCTCCTTTCCAAGCCGAACACCATACCACGACCTGCGGCAGATATCCAGCGCTTTTCCCGAACAGCGTCCTCCTCATATCAGCGCTCCTGACGGGGCGGCTTCCGCTTCCGAATGGGCGGGTTCAGGAACCGCTTCGCCTCCTGGAAGCCGTATCTGTCCACGTAGTACGCCTTTTCCTCCCCGCCCCGGTTCAGCACCACCACGTCGCTCATGGACAGAGAACGCATCCGTTGGCCGAAGGGGCGGCTGTCCTGGTTGTGCTTGGCGTAAAGGTCCTCCAAGGTGATCTTGGGGGCCAAAACGCCCCGGTAGGCCCGCTGGTAATGGGCCATCCGCAGCTTGGCCTTCGCCTGTTCATAGGGCATGAAGGCGTATGACGCGGCGCTGGTATCCTTGAGCTGATAGATGGTATAGGAGTCGCAGATATCGCCCTCCCTGGGATGCTCGGGAGCATAGACCGCTCCGCGCTGCTCCTGTGCTTCAGCGAATTCACAGATGTGCCAGGTCTCGCCGCCAATCCGGGCGTGGGCGGCGTCGATGTACCGGCAGGGGAGGACTTTCCGGTCGTCGCCGAAGGTGGTAAGGATGATATTCTCTCCGTCCGGCACATAGAAGAGGGTGTTGTAATCGCTGTCGATGAAGCGGACCAGCCGTCCGTCCTCGTCGTTGGGAAAGGCCAGAACGCCGAAGATATTGACGGGGGTGTCTCCGCTCATTTCTTCTCCTTCTTGCAGATATCCGCCAGGGCGGCAGCCCGGTCCGCCCGCTCCCAGGGGGCGTCCTGGCGGGTGAAGTGTCCGTAGTTGCAGTAGCGGGCGAAGATGGGCTTGTCCAGGCCCAGGGCGCGGATGATACCTCCGGGCGTCAGGTCGAACGCCTTTCGGACCGCCCGCTCCAGCAGGTCCTCCGAGTACAGCCCGGTCTGGTGGGCATCGACGTCCACAGCCACGGGCTCGGCCCTGCCGATGGCGTAGGCGAGGCTGACGGTGCAGCGCTCCGCCAATCCGGCGGCGACGATATTCTTGGCGATGTACCGGGCCATGTAGGTCCCGCTCCGGTCCACCTTGGAGGCGTCCTTCCCGGAGAGGGCCCCGCCTCCGTGGGGGACGAGGCCGCCGTAGGTGTCCACCATCAGCTTCCGGCCCGTCAGGCCGGTGTCCGCCTCAAAGCCGCCCAGGACGAAGCGCCCGGAGGGATTGATGAGGACCTCCGTTTCGTGGTCGGGGTAAAGGTCCCGCAGAGCGGGGACGATGACGTGGCGGGTGACTTCCTTCCGAAGTTCCTCCAGATCCTTGGCCTCGTCGTGCTGGCAGGAGAGGACCACGGCGGCGATCCGTTCGGGCCTGCCCTTGCGGTATTCCACAGACACCTGGGCCTTGCCGTCCGGGCCGAGGCCCTGGATGGTCCCCAGCTTACGGGCGTTGGAGAGGGTCAGGGTCAGGCGGTGCGCCAGAACCACGGGCAGGGGGAGGAGCTGGGGCGTTTCCGTACAGGCGAAGCCGTACATAATGCCTTGGTCGCCAGCCCCCATTTCACTGGAGCCGCTCACAGCCCCGGCGATGTCGCCGCTCTGGTCATGGGTGATGACTTCCACCTCATAATCGCAGGAATAGCCGGTTTCCCGGACCGTCCGGCAGACGATGGCGGGGATGTCCGGCAGCCGCCGGGCGGTGATCTCCCCGGCGACAATGATTTTTCCCGCCGTGGCCATGGCCTCGCAGGCGACGCGGGCGGCGGGATCGTGCTTCAAACAGGCGTCCAGGATGCGGTCGGCGATGGTATCGCACAGCTTGTCCGGGTGGCCCTCGGTGACCGACTCGGCGGTCAGGATGTACTTATCTCTCATGAGTCTTTCCTCTTTTCTTTTTTTGTTCTGTGGGTTTTTCCTTGGGGGCAGGCTCCTCGGCGGTGAGGATTACCATATTGTCATAGAGCTCCTTATAGCGATGGATCTGCTCGTCCGTCAGGGAAATAAAATCTTCGGGACCGACTCCAGTGATAAAGAAGGTCCCGCAAAGGATGTCATAGGGCAGGCCATGATCGTCGCAGAGCGGACGGTTGAAGGGCAGGTCCAAATTCTTGCCCTCGGAGTTGCAGACAATGGCCACCGCCTCGTTGAACGGCGACACCATTTCGATGCTCCCGCCAACAATGCCCTGCATAGCCTTGAGATCGTGAGGAATCTCCCGCGCCTCGCAGGGTTTCACGGGCTCCACTACCAGGGCTTTGATGGTCTTATCGCTCACGGCCATGCGCCTCCTTCTTTTTAGGAGGCGAGGATTTTCCCGGCGTGGGATCGCGCTCCTGCTCAAAGTCCATCTCCTGAATCATCTGCACCGTGCTGCGGAACGCCATATAGCGCTTGATTTGCTTAGGGTCATCAGCAACCACCTTAACCGTCTCCCATAATGGAGTCCCATGATGGCTGATATTTTCCTGCATGACTAAAGCAGGGTGGTCCCCGCCTTCCAGCGTTACACGATAATTCCGACGGCCCTCGGCGGGGCTGTAAAGTCCATAGGCGATACCGATGCTCTCCAGAGCATACAGAGCGTCCACGGTGGTGTGCACGCTGCCGCCGGAAATATGGACCTCTCCGGCCAGTGAGATCTTCTTAGCGTTCATGCGGTTTTCCTCCTTTCGGCGGTCTGCCTCGCTTGATAAAAGCGGCGTTGATCTGTTCTGTCTCCGTGTGAACTTCCTCCACGGTGTGGTCCCACGCCTTCTTCAGGGCGGTCACGGGAAGCCCGCAGCATCGGTAGCCTTCCAGGATGCAGTTGTAGTAATCAGTGGTCGGCAGCATCGGCTCACGGAAACGCTCATCCATGACGTAGGCCATGACGGACAGCTCCCGGCCCAGGCCGTCCCGGACAGTCACCGTGCGCTTATCGTAAAAGCGGGGATAGCCCTCGTACCGATCCAGGGACCGCTCACAGCCCGGCGTGATGCTCCACAACAAGCCATGGACCTTCCCGCCCTCCTTGGGAGCGATGGTGGCGAAGCCGCCCCGGCGGAACAGCAGCTCATGGTTCTCCAAGGACACCGGCCCAACGACGGAGGCGTCCGGGCAGCGATAGGCCATCTGCTCCAGGTTGATGTTGCTGCCGTAAGCAAAATACAGTTTGTCAGCCATTCTCCAGCACCTCCAGGGCCCCGGCCTTCGCCAGCAGGGCGAACATGGCCCTGGCCTGCCGCTCCAGGCTGCCCTCCGGCAGGGGGCACTCCAGGTCCGTGGCCCTCATGAAATTGCTTCGGAGCTGCCAGAGGTAGCTCTCGGAGTCGGGGAACTCAGTGGGGTCAAAGGAGGTCAGGCGGAGCTGTTCCAGGATTTCTGTCCCGGTCCCCTCGTAGGTCTTTTCCTCAATGCGAAGTTTCATAGATCACCTCACGTTCTCACGTTGCTTTTTCTTTCGACGGTTCACCTCATAGCTGTCCTTATCCCGGCGCCATGCCCGGTCTCCTTCCAGGTTGGCGAGAAGGATATCGCGGGTCTCCTTGAACTCGTCGCCGTTAAGGCCCAGGCGGACCAGCCAGACCCGGAAGGTGAACAGCTCGTTGTCGCTGCGGGTCTTTTTCATGACGGTGCTCCGCTGGGCGATGGCCTGGGCGGACATGGCGAGGCACAGGTTCACATAGGCCGCCGCCTTGGCGGGGTCCAGAGTAGAGTTGAAGCACCGCCATTCAACGGTGCCTCGGTAGAAAACAGAATGAAGATTCAGTGCGTAGTAGCGGGATTTATTATAGTGGTCCCGGCGGGTCCTGCCGTCATTCTCAAAGCCCTCGTACCAGATGTTCTCCAGCTGTGTGAGGTCCGGGGTTTCTTCCGCGGAGAGGGTCCGGGCTTTCTTCAGCATGGGTTCCCGCACCTTCTGGCACCACTCTATGGCCCTTGCCTCGTTCACCCGTAAGGCTTTGAAGAGAAGGTCCTCTTTGGAGTACATGATGCCGATGAGGTTTTTAAGACTTTGGCGGTTATGATTGGAAGCGTCCACATGGACATGGAGGCCGCAGGAATCATTTACTTTTGCGCCCATGGCCGTCAATTGCCGCATGCACTCCTGGAGGCAGGTCAGATCTCTATAGGCCAGCTTGGGGGTGACCATCTCCACCTTGTAGGGCCCGCCTTCAGCAGAATCCTTATCAAGCCGCAGGTATCCATCTTCGGACAGGCACTCCGGGTGGATGCTGCTGTCGCTCATGAGTTTCCACTCTTTCCCCGCCAGGTCCTTCACGACCCAGGCGTCATAGGTGCGGCCCCAATGCCTGGGCGTCGTGCCGAAATAGTCCGCCAAAATGTGAGCGGCCTCCTCGCGGGTGATCCCCGTCATCTCGATCTCCACGCCGAAGCATTGTTCCTTCATTCCGATCATGCCGCGTCTTCCTTTCGGAGCTCGTCATCCACGGCCCGGATACGGCGGCCTATGGCTTCGATGACGTTGACCGTGACCGAGTTCCCTGCCTGTTTGTACGCCTGGGCGTCCGAGGTGATGGCAAGGAGGCGGTCGATCTGGTCCTCGTCGAAGCCTTGGAGCCGAAGGCACTCCCTGGGCATGAGCCGACGGATTCGTCCGCCACGCTCCACGATGCCCTGGACGCTGGCGGCGTCGTGAGCCAGCTTGCTGACCCGGCCTCCACGGGTTTTGCTGCCGGGATAGCCCAGGTCTACGCTGTCGCCGGGGGCGGCCTCCTTGTAACCTTGTTTTGTAGGCTCCTTAACCAGAAGAACGCCAGACCGCTCCCGCTGGTGATTAGAAAGCGTCGTCTGCCCATAGCGGGCAGTAAGGCACCGGGCAGCGTCTGTTTGCTCCGGGTAACCAGAACACAGGTCAACAAAGACAGCGTTCTGTGTCTGGTTCCGGTTGATCCCTCGGAAATCACTGGCGTTAAGTGTGCGGGCGGTATCCCGGTGGTCAACAATGCCTTTTTTACGGTTGAAACCGACAAGATACAAGCCTGTCTTGCCGCCTTTGCCTCCAGCCCCGGAAGTCTGAGTGCAGGCTACTCCGTCTGGATCATAGATGCGGGAGCCTTGCGGACCTCCGATGAGCTGTATAAGAGTTTTTGCGTCTGTTCCGAAGACAGGAAGTATTTTTCCGGCGCATCGGGGATCAAGATAGCAGATAAAGAACACCCTTCGCCTTGACTGGGGAACATCAAAATTGGCGCTGTTAAGCACAGACCATTCGACATGATACCCCAGGTCCCCCAGCGTTGAGAGGATGGCCGCAAACGTCCGCCCCTGATCGTGTGACAGGAGTCCGGGTACGTTTTCGAGAAGCAGATACGAAGGGCGCTTTGCTTCAGCCAGTCGGGCAATCTCAAAAAAGAGAGCTCCTCGGGGGTCAGCGAAGCCAAGTCTATGCCCTGCCATTGAGTAGCTTTGGCAAGGAAAACCTCCGCAAAGGAGGTCGAAGTCCGGCATTCCGCCGGGGTCGATTTGTCTTGCGTCGGGATAATAGCATTCCTCCTTCCCAATGTCGTGCATGGTGCGGTAGCTGGCGTCGGCGTATTTGTCAATTTCACAGTGGCCGACACACTGGAACCCGCCTGCGCGGGTCAGCCCGGCCCGGAAGCCGCCGATCCCCGCGAACATGTCAAAGTAACGGATCAGTCATCTTCACCTCCATCGTTCTGCAGCGCAAGCAGAAAACCGAGGATGTTGTCGTCCACGTCCCCGGCCTGCGGCTGCTCTGTTTTTTCTTTTGCGGAGAGAATCTCCACGCCTTGCAGCTCCTCCCGGATGGCGGAGCGGACTGCTTCCAGCAGAGCGTCCCGCTCCTGTGTCTGGCAGATAGCCCTGCACACAGCGTCCGTCCGCTGGCGGGAGGGGACGGCGTGGAGAATCTCCCACGCCTCTCTTTGGAGAGGCATGGCCATGGAGAAGGAGAGATTCAGTCTCCTGCGCCAAGGGTTATCTTTCATGGTTCCTCCTGTTCCTTGCTTTTGCGGCGGGGACCCGTCTCCGACGCGCAAAGCTCTTTTCTGCCGCGCCGGATAACGCCTCATAATAAAGTTCCTTGATTGGTCCGCCTCTTTATTCAACCGGCGCCAACGCCCCGCGACAACTGGCCCACGAGCCGTTCGTAGCCCTTGGCGTTCAGGCATACGTCGTCCAGGATCACCGGGCAGCACAGGCCCTCTGTGGCCCGGACGCGGCGCTTCAGCAGCGCCGCCCCGCCACCCAGGAAGACGGCGGGCATGGCGCGGGCGTCCAGACCGCTCTCCGTGATAGCGGACAGCAGACGGCGGACATAAGAATCCGCCTCCCGGTGGATGATCTGTTTGGCATTGTTATCTACGCTGTTTGCCGCCCCGCACAGCACACTCTCGATCTGCGCCGCCGTCATGGACAGGCCCAGCTTCCGGCGGACCTGCTCGGCGATCTCGTCCAGGCATCGAATCATGCCAAGCTCCAGGCTCCGGCAGGTGGCGGCGTTGGGGACCCGGTTATCAATGCGCATCAGGTCCACCGTCCAGCCGCCGATGTCCGCCAGGATGACGGAGGGCTCGTTCAGCAGGTCCGGCTGGGTCAGCACGGCGGCGTAGCCCTGGGGGAACAGGGAGACCTCCGTGATCCTGACGGTGTACGCGCTTCCCTCGAAGCGAAAAAACACGGGCCTGCCGTCCCGAAGGAGGTAAGCCCGGAATTTCTTCTTGTCCCGCCCGAAGCTGGTAAGGGGAAGCCCCGCCGCCAGATGGACGGAGGCTGTGGCGTCCGCCTTGCGGCAGGCCAGCTCCTTGGCGATGGCGGCGAGGGTCAGGAGGTAGTAGTCCTCCGTCAGCGTTTTGTCTTTTTGGAGCGGCTGGCGGCCGCTGCCGACAACATAAAATTTGCCGCCGTATTCCAGCACATTCTGCTGGGTGTAGGGTTCATGCTCGTACTCCACCAGCCCGGAGGGAAAGGAAAAGTGGGCGCTTTTCATGGCGGCGTAGCCGTGATCCACGCC
The DNA here is from genome assembly GCA_009773995.1 of Oscillibacter sp. Lineage (GTDB taxonomy): Bacteria > Bacillota > Clostridia > Oscillospirales > Oscillospiraceae > Oscillibacter. The sequence continues at coordinate 26,853 of VSMY01000007.1, forward strand.
TACGGTCAGGGCGTCGCTCATCTCTCGTCACCTCGATTCTTCTTGACTTTTTTGCTTTTAGGAGCCGTGGCGCGGGCCTTCATGATCTCCGGGTTGGTCAGATTCCAAGTCCCGATATCTACCTTCTGTTTTTGGAAGGCCCTTTCCGGCAGATACCTGCGGCACAGGCGGGGCAGGTAGGCGGGCACATCGGCGGCGTCATAGGGATATCCGATCCCGTCGCCATACACGATCTCCTTTTCCAGCTCTGCTTTCAGCGCCTGAAACCCGGCGGGGTCAAAATCCTCGTATGTACTCCGGCCTGTGAGTTCCTCGTAGGCCCGCTCTCCCATGTGGGGAAGGCTGTCAAAGCGCTGATCCTGATAATCCGGCGCGTCGGCCAGAGAGTCCGGGTCCTTCAGGGCGGCCATGTACACATCTTTGCCCTGGGCGACCAGCCAGCCCCGAAAATCGATGAAGCCGTCATCCGTGCAGCCGCCCCGTTCTATGACGGAGGCAGCGGTCCACAAACCGTACTGATAGGCAAGGCCGCTGTAGGCGCAGGCAATGTCGTCGAACCTTTTGGCGTTCTCCGGTCCCAGGTCCATCAGCCGTTCTATCAGCCACTCGCTGGGGCCGCCCGGATGCTCCTTCGCCTGGTCAATCAGCGTCCAGAAGGTATCCTTATTGACCTCCGTGATCATGGGTTCAGGCTGACTCATCTGCACTCACCGTCCTTCTTTTTTCCGGTCCGGGCCCTTTTCTTTTTCGGGGCCGCCGCCCGTGCCTTTTGGATGTCGGGGTCATCATGGTTCCACATATGTCCCCGGCAAATACAGGCCCGCAGTTCCTTCGGGGTGAGGTGCTGGGCGATCAGGTGGGGGAGGTAAGCGGCCACTTCCGACCACTCGTGGGGATAGTCAATTTCCGCGCCGTACACGATATCCTTCCGCAGCTCCGACACGATGCTTTGGTGGTCAGCAGGAGAAATGTCCTTGTGCGCCTCCCGGTTCGTCAGCCGGGCATATGCCATGCTTCCGGCGTAGAGAAGATCCGCGAAGCGGCAGTTGCCCTCAGCGCAGGCCGGTACATTCGCCAGAGAGTCCGGGTCCTTCAGCGCCGCCAGATAGGTTTCCTTGCCCTGGAAGATCAGCCAGGCGCGAAAATCCTCAAACCCGTCAACATAGCAGCCGTCCTCATGAATGAGCGTCGCCGCGTTCCACAGGCCGTATTTGTCCGCCAACTCCATATATCCATGAAAGATACTGTGAAAATTCAGGGCCTGTTCCGCCCCCATTGTCACCAGCTGTTCCACCAGCCAGTATACAGCCGCCTTCTGATTGCCGCCACAGACTTCCTTTGCCTGGGCCAGCAGCGTCCAGAAGGCGTCGGGAGTAATCTCCGTGACAGGGGACAAACGTTGCCCTTTTTCAGCGGCGGCCCGCCGCTGTTCCTCCTGCCGCAGCTCCGCCAGGGTCACTAAAGGCGCGGCGGAATCCTGCCAGAAGTGGATGTACAGGCCCAGCTTGATTCCCTCTCGGGGGCAATAGGCGTAACCCTCGCCCCAGCCATTTTCCCACTGGTCGCGGCAGTACCATTTCAAGCTGTTCAGCTCCTGCGGGTCAAGCCTCCCGGTGCTTTCACAGGTAAACGCACCATACAGCCTGCCGTTGACTACTTCTATTGTACGGGTAAGAGACACAATTTTTTCGCAGATATCCGACCAGTCCTGCTCAGGGGCGGTAAAGGCGTGCCGGGCGTCCTCCTGAAACTGGAGCGCCCGCAGCTCATTCTTGAACCGCTCCAGATATTCCTGTTTCCGCTCCGGCCTCGCCGCCTGCAAAGGACAGGGAGGGTCGGGAGTATCCCGGTCGATGATATCCACCTGGAGGGGGCTGTACAGCTTCAGCTCCACGATTCCACTCACCGTTCTTCACCTCGCTTCTTTCCTGCCGCTCTGTGTTTGGGCATATTCTTTTGCGCGTTTTGGATTTGGGGGATGATCGTGTTCAGGGCGCCATCATGATACTGCGTCCAAAATGCCGGTTCCTCCGGAGACATGTATTTTGCGCACAGCCTGGGCATGACTTCGATGGCTTCATTTATTTCGTAAAGACAATCAATCCCATCACCGTATACAATGTCTCTTTTCAGCTCCTCCCTCAGTTTTTGAAAGTCGGATTGATCCATATCATCGTATGTGCTGCGGCCTGTCAATTCCTGATATGTGAAGTCGCCCACATAGGGCAGGTCCTCAAAGCGGCAGCAGCCATACAGAGGGACCTTCGCCAGAGAGTCCGGGTCCTTCAGAGCGGCCATGTACACTTCCTGGCCTTGGGCGATTAGCCATGCCCGGAAATCAATAAACTCATCGTCTGCACAGCCGTCCAGCAGCACAGAAGCGGCGGATAAAAGTCCGTGCTTATTTGCCAGATGCAAATATCCATACATCACATCGTGAAAGTTCTGTGCCTGCCACGGTCCCATCATCAAAAGCTGTCCATATAACCATTGGAAGGCACAGCCCATATCCTGCCCAAAGCGTTTTTTTGCCTCTTGGAGCAGCTGCCAGAAAGTCTCCTTGTTGACCTCACGCACCTCCCACGGCGGTGCGTGTCTGGCCTCCAGCCCGGCCTTGGACAGCAGATTCTCCCTGGGGTCCTGCCGGAAATGAATATACAAGCCCTTATAGGGCGCCTCGCGGGAGCAGTGGGCGTAACCTTCTCCCCATCCTTGGGCGAAGTGTTCCCGGCAGTACCGCCCCAGCCTGCTCATCTCCAGGGGAGCGAGTTCTCCTTCACTCCGGCAGGTGAAAACGCCATACAGCTTGCCGCCATGCAGCTCCACCGAATAGGAGATAGACTGGATTTCCTCACTCAAGGTTTCCGCCCAATCCCTGCGCGATCCGGCGAAGGCGGCTCTGATTTCCTCCGGGGGCAGGGTCGATTGGATGGCAGACAGTATCCATTTGCTGTACGGTCCTTTCAGCTCCGATCCGATCCTGCTAAAGGGAATGACAGGGGTGTCCTTGCAAAGCCAGTCCTTTTGCTCCCGGCCCTGATCAATCAGCTCTACCTGGAGGGAGCTGTACAGCTTCAGTTCTACCGTGTTGTTCATCTGGCGATGCCTTCTCTCCGAGGCCGGGAGCGGACGGGGACCTTCGCCGCCTCCAGCTCCTCTTTCGTGCGGATGAAGAAGCCGTCGTACTGCCAGAAGTGGACATAGAGCTCGCCGCCCTCCGTTTTGCGGGGGCGCTGCTCATAGCCCTCGCCCCAGCCGTCCGAATACTGCCCTGTGCAGAACTCCCTCAGCTCCTCCAATTCACCGGGGCTGAGGCTGCCCTTGAGCTGACAGACAGCGACGCCGCGCAGCTCACCGTCTACATCCTCAACGTCTATGGAGATGGAAACAACTTTTTCATCTACGGCTTTCGAGCCGTCAAAGTAGGTCATGAGGCCCCGTTCTTCCTCGTCCGGCAGTCGCTCATCCTCAATGCCCTGGCGGATGGCGTCCTGATAGCCGGTGAGCTCATAGCCCCCCAAAACTTGAGGGTCGCAGCCGGACTCCTCATCCGGGTCTGCCTCAAACAGCTCGGCATACAGGGGGCTGTAGAGCTTCAGCTCCGTGGTTTGTCCTTCTATAGCAGTCACCTCGATTTCTTTAGATTTTACGGTTTCTTCCGGGGCCAGCAGGTCCCCGAAGCCCATGCGCTCCAGCGCCTTCCGGTACAGCTTTTCCTCAAACGCCCTGTACTCCGGCGTGGAGGTATCCACCTCCCGCAGGATAGCTTCCTCGTAGCAGGTCCCGGTCACGATCTCCCAATCCACCGCGCCGAAATGGGCGGCGGTCAGCCAGCGCAGGAGCTGACGGCCATCCGCCTCCTCGAACTGGCCACGGCTGTCCTCGTAGGCGAAATAGCTGCAAGGATCAATGCCGGTCATTTCCTTTGCCATGCGGTACAGGGTGAAGCATTGGGGGTCCAGGCTGGGGGAGATCGTTTCATAAAACCGCAGCATGGATTCCAAGGAGTCCAGCTTCGGGCAGAAAGTGTCCAGAACTGATTTCATTGCCTCTGCCCGTTTTTCGGCAAACCGGAGCCGATGCCTGGCCTCGCTGTAGCTGCCGCTGAGGCCCTGGCGCTCCAGTTCGCTCTTTTCCAGAGCCGTTCGCGTCTGACGCAATTCCTGTTCCGCTGCTTCCAGGCGGGTGCAAACGGCGGGATACTCCCGGATCGCTTGGAGCATATCTCTCAGGCCCACGGTTATCCCGCCTTCCTGAAACGGGCGAGGAAGCGGTCCAGCACATGGATGCGCCCGCCGACCTTGGCGGCGGAAACGTCCAGGCCGTTGACCTGGCTCTGGATACGGCGGCGGATGGCCTTGAGGACCTGCTGGTCATTGCAGCACTCCAGCACGATGTACTCGCTGCCGCGTGCCAGGACCTCCCGCTGGCCGCACTCGTCCCGGATGCTGGCCATGAGCCGCTGGCCCAGGCGCTTGCGGTAGCGGTCTTGGAGGACCTCCGTGTCGCAGGACACGTCGTGTTTTTTGAGGATGGCGGCGATCTCGCCGGAACTGATCTTCATGTTGGTGAACAGCGCCGTCAGAATCTCATCCTCCGCCTCCGGGGGCAGGACCGGCCTGCTGGGAGGGCCCGCCGCCCGTGTGGGATATTCTTTGCTCATCGTTCATTTCCTCCTCTCTTTTTCGGGCGTTTCTTCCCGCTGTGGTCAAAATCCGGGGTGACTGTCACCTCGTGATTATGGCGGCTGACGTAGATGCCGTCGATCTGCACCGCCTGCTCCGCCTGGAATCCGACGGGGGCGCAGAGCGGGGCCAGGGCGGCGTGGATGAGCTCTTTGCGATTCTCCCTGGCCAGAAAAATGCTGTAGGTGTGGCCGTCGATCCGGTGCAGGTCCGTGAATTCCTTCAGATCCGGCTGGCTGGCGATGTAGGCGGCAACCGCTTTTTCCTCTGTAATCAGCGGGCTGGGATCGCCCCGCTCCAGCTCCGCGCCCAGCTTATTGACACGCTGGATCATCTCCCGCACATTGGCGCACACAAATTCCGGGACGCCGAAGTCGTACCGCTCTGTGAACAGGGCCCACTTTGCCTTTGCGGGAGGATAGTCCAAAGCGACCAGAAAATATTTGCCGTCCCGGTTCCCGGACAGCGGCTCGAAGCGGACGTCGTCGTACAGGGGACCGGAAACCAGAAGATTGTTTTTAAACCAGACATAGTAATTGTCCAGGATGAAGGGAGAGGTGATCCCCATAACCACCTTGGCAATCTTCTTCAGCCGCCCGGCGAGGGCTTTGTCCTGGCAGAACCAGTCGTACCAGCCCGCCCTGCATTGGGTATCATGGTCCGGGCTGCTGAAGGCTCCGGCCTTGAACCGCTCCTGCCATTGGCGGACGGAAATTTCTGTTTGGCTCATCGTTCCGGCTCCTTTCGTTTTCGAGATTTGCGGGGCTTCTGCTGAGGCTGGGGCCGCTCTTTCTCAGCTCTATCGACGGGCCAGACGTGGATGCCCTTGATTTTTTCCGACTTAAGGCCGGGAGGAACATCCTCCGCTTTGGCGGAGGTCATGACCATATATTGCTGGCCATCTTTAAAAGATGTGTAGCTGTAGCGATGCGCTCCCTCCCGATAAACGTAAGGGCATGAATGCTCTCCGCAAATAAGGGTATACACCTCGACAGCGAATCTCTCCGCGATGAAAATGGGCTTGATCCCCTGTTCCAGCTCGGGGCCAAGTTGGTTGATGTACCGAATCATGCTTCGGATGTTCCCGCACTCAAATTCCGGGCTTCCATAACCGAATCGCTTTGTAATGAGAGCCCACTTTGCCCGTTCGTGGGGGCTGTTATGAGAAACCAAAAAATATTTTTCTGCGTCCTCGTCCAGGGGCATAAAGCGCACATCGCCATAGAGGGGACCAATTGCCGGGGTATTCTCCTTAAACCACAGATAATAGTGATCCAGGATAAACGAATCGGTAATTCCCATAACGAGCCGGGTAAGCACAGGGAGTCTGCGGTTGTTCATGCGGCCATAGAAATCCTTCCACCCGGCCTGCTCATCACTGTCGAAGGTCCCGGTCCTGAACCGCTCCTGCCACTCCCGGACAGAGATTTCTGTGTGGCTCATCGCTCCTGCTCCTTCCGTTTACAAGATTTGTGAGGCTTCTGCTGAGGCTGGGGCCGCTCTTTTTCGGTCCCAGCCACGGGCCAGACGTGGATGCCCTTGATCTTTTCTGACTTAAGGCCGGGAGGAACATCCTCCGCGTTGGCGGAGGTCATGACCATATATTGCTGGCCATCTTTAAAAGATGTGTAGCTGTAGTGATGCGCTCCTTCCTGGTAGATGGGAAGTTTTCGGGGCTCTCCACAACACCTGTGCGCATAGAGCTCAACAGCTCTCCGCTCCACGATAAATAAGGGCTTGGCGTCCAGCTCCAATTCGGGACCTAACAGGTTGATGTATCTGACGATGTCTCGAACATTCTGGCTGTCAAATTCCGGTCCTTCGGCGCCATACCGGCCTGTAAAGAGCGACCACCTTCTGCGCTGACCGGGTTCGTCCAGCGTGACCCAGAAGGACTTGTGGCTGTCGTTTTCGCTCAAAGCGCGAAAATGCAATTCATCATACGCGCGATTTCTAAACGAGACACAGAAGTTGTCCAGAATATAAGGGCAAGTGAGCCCCATGAGTACCTTGGCTAATTTCTTTGTGCGGTTGGCCAGGGACTTGTCTGAGCATTCCCAATAAGACCATCCGATTCTGAACAGATCAGAATAACTGGAAAAGTCAAAACTTCCCGACCTGTATGTTTCCTGCCACTGGCGAACAGAAATACGCTCATCCATTTTCAGACTCTCCCGGCAGCATCGTTTCCAGGATGTCGGCGATGGCGGAAAACACAATCGCCAGCTCACGGGCCTCTTTGACAGAATCCTCGATTTCGTCGGGCCGCATGCGGGTGTTTTCCACCCAGATTCGGACGTTCTCCTCCGTGGGGGTCAGCAGCACGGCCCGCTCGAACGCCTTGCAGAACAGAGAAGCGATCTTGCCTCTCCGGTCCGCCTCGGCGTCGATGGCCTGGACCTCCTTTTTCGCTTTCAGGAGTTCCACCGCCTGGGCGGCGGCCTCCTCCCGCTGCTCCTCCGGCAGCTCCTGGACCTGACGGGTGATGTTGTAGCCCTGGTTCACGGACAACTCCCCGCTGTCCAGGGCCTCCTTTACGGCGGAGGGCGCGTGCTCGTCGATCTGCATGACCTTGCCCATGGTGCGCTCTCCCAGGCCAACGGCCTCCGCCAGCTCTTTGCGGGTGTCCACGGAAGAAATCGGGTTCGGCAATGTTGCCGAACCCGATTTGACATCTTCACTCTTTTGGTCGCCGCCTCCGGCAGACATATTCGCCTTTGCCTTGGCCTCAATATCAGGCTTCAGCCGGAGGGCGATCTTGCCGAGTTCCCACTTGTCCAGGTTCCGGCGGCCCCGCTGATTCTCGACGGCCCAGCGCTTGGCCTCCAGCAGATCCTCAAACGAGAACACCACCATCTTATACGGAATCCCGTGCTTCTCGCACAGTCTCTGGCGGTTGTGCCCGTCCACGATGACCATGTCCTCATTGACGATGATGGGCGAGTAACAGCCGTTTTTCAGCAGGTCCGCCTCCAGGGCGGCAAGCTGCTCCCCCGTGAGAGGGGGGAGCAGCTCCGCCATTTCCGGAAGCACCCTGGCTTCGCAGCTGGCGCTGTCGTATTCTGTGCCGGTGTTCCGCATCAGGCGACAACTTCACTCTCAGGCATCCCGCAGGCGGCAGACTCCCGTTTGGCCCCGGCGGCCATGGCGGCGGAAACCGCCCTCCTGGGCGAGAGAATCTCCACATCGTTGGACTTGATGAGGAAGCCGGGCTGGCGGGAGGGGTCTTCGTCGAAGACGATGGTCTCGAAGTCCCCGGCGGCGGCCAGCTTGCAGCCCTTATAGGCCATGGCGGCGCAGCGCTCCGCCAGCCGGTCCCGGACCTTGATGGAAACAAAATCAGTAAGCTGGACTCCGTCCTTGGTCCGGTAGCGCCGGTCCGAGGCGATCCGCAGGATGGCGTAGGGTCTGCCGTCTTCCTGCGTCTTCAGCTCCACGTCGTTGGTCAGGTTTCCGATTGCGACAATTTTCAGCATAGACATTTCTCCTTTGCAAGTGGTATATTTATAATGTATAGGAGGCCCGCCGAACGACGGGCCTCCTGGCTGCGGGATCAATAGCCGGTTCTGGGCAGCTTGGGGGCGGGGACCTTCTTGCCGTAGATGGTGGTGACCCAACGGCTGACCGCCTGGACCCACACGCCGCTGTAGGTGCCGCCCACGTCCGCCTTGTTTACGAAGGAAGAGGACTGGA
>VSMY01000070.1 GCA_009773995.1 Oscillibacter sp.
CACCCCGGACCGACGCGTCCCAGCAGCTCTTCCGGGACGTTCCCATGAGCCACTGGGCGGCGGGGGAAATCAACTGGGCGAACCAGATGGGCTACATGAACGGCACGGCAGGCCGCTTCAATCCCGACGGGACCATCAGCCACCAGCAGCTGTGGATGGTGCTGGCCCGGCTCACCGGGTCCAACCCCGGCAGCATGGAGGCGGCCCGGCGCTGGGCCGTGCAGGGCGGCTTTGCCGACGGCTCCGCCCCCACCGCCCCCGTGAAGCGCCACCAGCTGGTGACGGCCCTGTACCGCTGCGCCCGCCTCTCCGGCAGCACGAACCGGAACACCACCAGCCTGGCGGGCTACACCGACAGCCGCACCGTGCCCGCCGTGGCCCGGGACGCCTTCTCCTGGGCCCTGGCCAACGGCATCATCAGCGGCAGCGCCGACAAGACGCTGGCCCCCAACGGGACCCTCACCCGGGCCCAGTTCGCGGTCATCCTGTACCGCTACAGCCAGAGAATATAAATGGACGGGGCGGGCGGACAGCCCGCCCCTGCTGTCAAAATGTGGTTTGACAGCAGGGGCAAGTTTTCAGAACCCGAGGGAAGTTCTGAAAACTTATGATTTTAATAGTGCAGGAAACCCTTCCTTCCCGTCGATGAAAGGAGAATGCTATGGACACCATCGCCGCCATCGCCTCCGGGGGAGGCGCGCCCTCCGCCATCGGAGTCGTCCGGGTCTCCGGGCCGGACTGCTTCAGCCTCTGCGGGCGGGTCTTCCGCTCCGTCCGGCCCTTCGGCGAGCTGGAGGCCCGGCGGATGGTTCTGGGGGAGATTTTAGACGGCGAGGGCCGGGCGCTGGACCGGGGGCTGGCGGTGCGCTTCCCCGGCCCCCACAGCTACACCGGGGAGGACTCGGCGGAGTTCCACTGCCACGGGTCCCCGGTGGTCCTCCGGGAGGTTCTGGCGGCCCTCTTCGCCGCGGGAGCCCGGCAGGCGGGGCCGGGGGAGTTCACCAAGCGGGCCTTTCTGAACGGGCGGCTGGACCTGACCCAGGCGGAGGCGGTCATCGACCTCATCGACGCGGAGACCGCCGCCGCCGCCCGGAACGCCGCCGCCCAGCTGGACGGGGGGCTCCGGCGGGCGCTGGAGCCCATTCAGGAGGCCCTGCTGGACGTGACCAGCCGGTTTTACGCCGTGGTGGACTACCCGGACGAGGACATTCAGGATGCGGGGCCGGAGGAGATCGCCGCCGCCCTCCGGGGCGCGGAGGGGGCCCTGACGGCTTTGCTTTCCACCTGCAAACGGGGGAAGATCCTAAAGCGGGGCGTGCGGACGGCCATCGTGGGCCTGCCCAACGCCGGGAAGTCCTCCCTGCTGAACGCCCTGGCGGGCTATGAGCGGGCTATCGTCACCGACATTCCGGGAACCACACGGGACACGGTGGAGGAGTCCGTCCTCTGCGGCGGGGTGCTGCTGCGGCTCATCGACACGGCGGGCCTCCGGGAGACGGAGGACCGGGTGGAAAGGCTGGGGGTGGAGCGCTCCCGCCGGGCCATGGAGGAGGCGGAGCTGATCCTGCTGGTGATGGACGGAGCCGTGGAGGTCTGCCCGGAGAACCGGGCCTATCTGGAGGCGCAGGCCCTCCTTCTGGACCAGGTGGCCCGGACCGGGAAGCCCTGGCTCTGTATCGAGTCCAAGTGCGACCTCACAGGGCCCCATGCCTTTTCCATTGGGCTGATTCAAAAGGACGCCGCCAACAACCCCGCCGCCTGTCTCTGCGTCTCCTCCGTCACCGGGGAGGGCCTGGACAAGCTGGAAGAGGCCGTGGCGGCCCTGTTCCCCGCCGGGGCGCCGGAGGAGGCCGGGAGCCTCCTCACGGACCGGAGGCAGGAGGAGGCCGCAGGCAGAGCCCAGGCCGCCGTCCGCCGGGCCCTGGAGGCCCTGGAGGGCGGCTTGACTCCCGACGCCGCCCTGACCGACGCGGAGGAGGCCCTGGACGCCATCGGGGAGCTGACGGGCCGGACGGCCAGGGAGGAGATCGTGGAGCGGATCTTCTCCCGGTTCTGCGTGGGGAAGTGAAAAATGCCTCTTGCGCTCTGCGCGAAAGTGTGCTATACTACTCAGTGCAGAGAACTGACGAGGAGTTCAATCTGTTCACCGCAGCAAAAAGGACCCCCGGAGAGTGGCACCTCTCCGGGGGTCCTTTTTGGGCTTAGCTGCCCCTGCTGTGCCGGTCGAGCCATTTGCAGATGTAGTAGCAGGCAATGCCTGCCGCGACCGACACAAAAAAGCTGACGAGGATCGTCGTCAATCCATTCACCTCCTTCCTGTTGCCGGTGTAGGAGGGCAGCACCGTCAGTATACCAGATTTCGACAGGGACCGCAAGATTTGAGCGGTTCCAAAAATATGTTTTCCAATCCTCCAAAATGTGGTTTACAAAACCGCGTCCTGGTGTTACAATAACCATTGCGAGCCGTCCGGCCCCGCCGGGCGGCTCAGGCTATCAAAAAATTTTGCAGCCTGAGCAAGTCTTCAAAACCCGTGGGAAGTTCTGAAAACTTATGATTTAAATGGTGCAGGAAACCCTTCCTTCCCGAAGAAAGGACAACTCATGAACGATTTGACCGACCTTCAGACCCGCCTCCGGGACCAGCGTCCTGTGGACTGGGACCAGCTGCCGGACTTCTCCCTGTACATGGACCAGGTCCTCTCCTACATGGACCGGCAGGTGATCCGTTTCGACGGGGACGACGGCCTCACCGCCGCCATGGTGAACAACTACACGAAAAGCGGACTGGCCCCCCGGGCCGAGGGGAAGAAGTACGGCCGGGAGCACCTGGCCTATTTCACCGTCATCTGCGTGCTGAAACGGGTCATGTCCACCCGGGACATGGATCTGCTCATCCGGGAGGAGCTCCAGGACCGCCCGGTAAAGGAGGGCTACGACGCCTTCCGCCAGAGCCTGGACAAGGCGCTGAACATCACCGCCGGCGAGCTGGCCGCCCGGCTGGGGGACCAGGAGCTGGACGACGCCGCCCTGGCGGACGCCGCCATCCACTTCTCCCTTTTGAGCTACGCCGCCGGCGTGGCGGGGAGCCGCTGCGTGGCCCTCCTCCGGGAGCGGAAGGGGCCGGAGCCCAAGGGCAAAAAAGAAAAGGAGCGTGAGTGAACGTGTCTGACTATGTCATCATGACCGACAGCTGCTGCGACCTCCCCGCGGACCTGGCGGAGGAGCTGGGCCTGGCGGTCCTGCCCCTGCGGCTGGAGCTGGAGGGCCGGGAGTACCGGAATCTGCTGGACGGCAGCGAGATCGGCTTCCAGGAGTTTTACGGCAAGGTCCGGGGCGGGGCCATGCCCGTCACTTCCGCCGTCAACGTGGGGGAGTTTGACGCCGCCATGCGGCCCATTCTGGAGGCGGGGAAGGACATTTTGTGCCTGTGCTTCTCCTCCGCCCTCTCCACCACCTACCAGTCCGCCGTCATTGCGGCCAAGGAGCTGGAGGAGGCTTTCCCGGAGCGGAAGGTCCGGGTGGCGGACAGCCTCTGCGCCTCCATGGGACAGGGCCTCTTCGTCTGGCTCTGCGCCCAGGAGAAGAAGAAGGGGAAGACCCTGGAGGAGGTCCTGGACTTCGCCGAGGGGGCCAAGGGAAACGTCTGCCACTGGTTCACCGTGGACGACCTGAACCACCTGAAGCGGGGGGGCCGGGTCAGCGCGGCGGCGGCGCTGTTCGGGACCATGCTCTCCGTCAAGCCCGTGCTTCACGTGGACGATCAGGGGCGGCTCATCCCCATGGAAAAGTGCCGGGGGAGGAAGGCCTCCCTGCTGGCCCTGGCGGACCACATGGAGAAAACCGCCGTGGACCCGGAGCGCTATCCGGTCTTCATCAGCCACGGGGACTGCCCCGAGGAGGCGGAGTTCCTGGCGGAGGAGATCCGTCGCCGCTTCGGGACCAAGGATATCCGCATCAGCTATGTGGGGCCGGTCATCGGCAGCCACACCGGGGCGGGGGTCATGGCCCTGTTCTTCGTGGGCAGGAGCCGTTGAGATGAGAAAGGCGGTTTGACACATGCGCTGGCTGGAAGTGCACATCGACACGAACCACGCGGGGCTGGACACGGTCCAGGCCCTGCTGTCCTCCCTGGATGTGGACGGCGTGATGATCGAGGACGAAGAAGAGTTCCAGGACTTCCTGGAAAACAATCACCAGTATTGGGATTACGTGGACGAGGACCTGGAGCGCCGCATGGCGGGCCGGTCCCGCATCACCTTCTACCTGGAGGCACGGGAGGCGGGCTTCGCCAAGCTGGGAGAGGTCCGCATCGCCCTGGAGGACCTGAAGCGGGAGCGCCGGGACCTGGGCTCTCTGCTGATGACCCTGGAGAATATCGAGGACGCGGACTGGGAGAACAACTGGAAGCAGTACTACAAGCCCATGGAGATCGGGAAGCGGCTGCTGGTGATCCCCCAGTGGGAGAAGGCGGACCCCGGAGACCGGACGCCCCTCTACCTGGACCCCGGCCTCACCTTCGGCACCGGGGCCCACGCCACTACCCGGCTGTGCCTGACGGCCCTGGAGGAGCTGGTCCGGGGCGGGGAGCGGGTGCTGGACCTGGGCTGCGGCAGCGGCATTTTGTCCGTGGCCGCCCTGCGGCTGGGGGCCGGGTCCGCCCTGGCGGTGGACATCGACGACAAGTGCCGCACCGCGGCGGAGGAGAACGCCGGACTGAACGGCATCGGCCCGGAGCGTCTGCGCGTCCTGGTGGGGAACCTCCTGACGGACGAGGCCGCGGCGGAACAAATCGGCGGGGGCTACGATTTGGTGCTGGCCAACATCGTGGCGGACGTGATCATCGCCCTGGCCCCTAGGGTCCGGGGACTGCTGAACCCCGGCGGGACCTTCCTCTGCTCCGGCATCATCGAGGGCCGGGCGGCGGAGGTGGAGGCCGCCCTAACCGCAAACGGCGTAACCGTCCGGGAGAAACGGGAGGCGGGCGGCTGGCACGCCTTTATCTGTCAATAAGCAAGCCCAAGGGCGGACCCGGAAGGGTCCGCCCTTGTCTGCGCTATTCTCCGGGCACCTGGTCCGTCACCATGACCAGGCCCAGCGTGTCCAGCTCCAGAGTCCGGGGCGTGCCCCGGTACAGGTCGATGACGGAGCGGATTCCCTCCATCTTCTCCCTGGGGACGCAGAAGAGGGTCCCGCCGCCGGAGGACAGGAGGTACTGGACCTCTGTCTCTCCGGTGTCCTTGTCCACGCCGTGGACCTGGAAGAAGGTCCCGTCTCCCAGCTCCACCGCTTCCCGGTCCTGGAGAACGTAGGTCCCCTCCCCCAGGTGCTTATCCGCCAGGCCGCTCTGCTCCAGAATCCAGCGGCAGAGGGCGGGACCCGCCTGGGCGTAGAGGGACAGGGCCTCCTCCGTGTCAAAGCCCTCCTGGGACGGGGCTTCGTAAAAGCCCAGCCCGCGGTGGCAGAGGAAGACCGTGTATTGCACCGGCTGCCGGACCAGATACGCCTCCTCGCTCTGGGGATTGATCTGGGGAACCTGATACCAGTCCTGCCGGGAGAGGTCCTCCAGCAGCGCCCCCAGGGCGGCCACGTCCTCCTCCGCCCCCAGCAGGGGGAGGTTGAAGAGGTAGGCCCCCGGCGCGTCGCCGGTTTCGTGGGAGTAGGAGGCAAAGTCCAGGTCCAGCTCCCGCTCCTGGGCGAAGTCCTCCAGGGCCCGCCCCACCAGGATGTGGGGGTAGTTGGTCTGGTAGCCCGGCCAGTGTTCCGACCGCTCCCCATAGGGGGAGGCGCGGAAGTACCGCTCTGGGTCCGCCGCCGGGGCGAAGATGTCCCCGGACACGGCGTGAACAAAGGGCTCGCCGAAGTCCTCCTCCAGCCATTGGGGGGCCGTCTCCGCCCAGCGCTCCGCCGCCCGCTGGGCGGCGCGCTCGGCCTGGGCGGTTTGCAGGTTGACGCCGACGCCGATGGAGAGGAACACCGCCAGGATGGTGAAGCAGACCGCGACGACGGTCTTCCGCCAGAGGGGATAGCTCCGCCAGGCGTTCCGCCAGCCGCTCTTCGCCCTGGCGGCCCGGCGGGCGTCCGCCCGCTTCACCCCCAGAAGGCGGTAGAGGGGCTTGTAGGCCGGGTATTTGGAGGCGTTCTGGGCCTCGTAGGCGTCAAAGATTGCCCGGCGGATCTCCGGGGACAGGTCCGGGCGCTGGGCCAGGAAGTCCTCCAGCAGAAAGACGAAGTCCATGTCGGCCCGGACGCTGAGGAACATGGAGCTGTCCAGAAACCGCCGCCATTGGGCGGGGGGCGCGTCGGAGCGCTCCAGAAGCTCCAGGGCCCGGACCGCCGCCAGCACGGCGGGCCAGGCGTCCTCCTCGTCCAGCTCCCGCTGTTGGCGGGCCTGGGGGGCATAGCGGGTCCAATTCTTGTGGCGCAGGTCCTCCAGCCTCCGGCGGCGGGCCTCCTGGGCCTCTTCCTCCCCTTCGGCGAAGAGGCGCTCGAAGTCCCACGCGGGAGGGGCTCCCTCCCCGGCTTCCCCGGCGGGGGCTTCCTCCTCTTCCAGAAGCGCGTCATAGTCCCAATCCGGGGTCTGGGGCTTCTCCTCCGGCGTTTTGGGAGAGAACGCCCTCTCTTCCGGAAGCTCCTCGTAATTCCAATCGGAGGCGGCCCCGCCCTCCTGCTCCGGCGGGCGCTCCGGCTCTGCGGAAGGCGCTTCCGCCTGGGCGGCCCTCCGGCGGGCCTGGCGGCCGGCCTCCTGATAGGCGGCGTGGAGGCGCTGGAAGCCCTCCGGGTCCTCCTCCGGGTGGGTGGTTTTCAGGCGCTGGGCGTAGGCCCGCCGAATCTCCGAAAGCTCCGCCGGGCCGGGGAGGCCCAGCTCGTTCCAGGGCCAGCTCACAGGTCCTCCTCCTCATTGTCAGCGAAGGGCTCCGGCGGGGACAGGGCCGCGTCCCCCAGATAGGCCTCCGCCTGGTCGAAGAAGCGGTCCAGGCGCTTGGTCGCCTTGGCGATTTTCAGGGTCTCCTGGGTGGAGAGGACCCTTTGATACCAGTCCAGCAGCTCCCCCACCCGCTCCCGGAGGCTCCCCACGGTGACGGCGTACAGCCGTTCCCCCCGTGCCGCCATGGCCCGGTACTCCTCCTGCTCCCTGGGGTGGAGCTTCAGGCGGGACAGCTCCCGGAGGCGGCGCTCCGCCTCCTCCGGCGTCATGTCCTTGTTCTGGAGGACCAGGCGCTCCGCGTGGCCCGCCTCGTTCACCACCTCCACCTCCAGAAGGCCGTTGATGTCATAGGTGAAGCGGATGCGCACGGACTGCTGTCCCCTGGGGGCCGGGGGCACGGGGACCCGAAGCTCCCCCAGCAGGGTGTTGTCCGCGCAGTAGCGGTTTTCCCCCTGGAAGACGCGGACGTCCACCTTGTCCTGCCCGTCCCGGACGGTGTAGTAAATCCCCATCTTGCTGGTGGGGAGAACGCTGTTGCGCTCGATGATGGGGCTCATCAGGTCCCGGTCCCGCTGGCTCTCGTTGTAGCGGGCCACCCCCAAAGTGAAGGGGCACACGTCGGTGAGGACCAGCTCCCGAAGGTCCCCCGCCCGGGCCTTCATCCCGGCGCAGATCCCCGCCCCCAGGGCGATGGCGGTGTCGGGGCGGCTGTCCCGGACGGGCTCCTTCTGAAGCGTCCGGGCGATGTAGCGCCGGACGGCGGGCATGTGGCTGGAGCCCCCCACCATCACCAGGTCGTCCAGCTCCTGGGGGGAGACGCCGCCGTCCAGGAAGACCCGCTGAATGGGGGCCGTCATCCGCCGGAAGAGGGCCCCGCACTTGCGGATCAGCCACTCGTTGGAGAGGGTCAGGGCGGCGGAGACGGAGCCGTCGTCCACAGACATAATGACCATCTCCTGATTGGTCAGGGCCATCTTGCAGGTCTCCGCCTGGCGGAGCAGCAGCTCCTTCTGCCGGGGGGTGAGGCCGTCGAAGTCCAGCCCGCAGTCCTCGCAGAAGCCCCTGGCCACGGCCAGGTCGAAGTCGGAGCCCCCCAGACGGTTGTCCCCGCTGACGGCGGTGACGCTGACCACGTTTCCAAACCGCTCCACCAGGGACACGTCCAGGGTGCCGCCCCCCAGGTCGAAGACCAGGCAGACCTTGTCCTCCTCTCCCTGGCCGATGTGGCCCGCCACCGCGGCGGCGGAGGGCTCGTTTACCAGCCGCTCCACCTTGAGACCCGCCAAGGCGGCGGCCCGCTTCGTGGCGGAGCGCTGAGCCTCGGCAAAGTAGGCGGGCACGCTGACCACCGCCTCCTCCACCGGCTCTCCCAGATAGGCCTCCGCGTCCTCCCGCAGGGAGCGGAGCACCAGGGAGGAGAGGTCCTCCGGCGTGAAGGTCCGGCTGCCCAGGCGGAAGGTCTTGGCCGTGCCCATGAAGCGCTTGAACCGGGCGGCGGTCCGCTCCGGGTGGGAGATGAGCCGGTCCCGGGCCGCCCGGCCCACCAGGACGCCGCCGTCCTCGTCCACGCTGACCACGCTGGGGGTCAGGAAGTCCCCGGCGGCGTTGGGGATGAGCTCGCTCCGCCCGTTCCGCCACACGGCGGCCAGGGAGTTGGTGGTGCCCAGGTCAATGCCGATGATTGCCATGTCATGTCCCCGCTTTCGTCATTTGCTGAGGATATCATAGCACCCGGAAAGGGGGTTTGCAAGGGTAAACGCCGCCTTCGGGGCCCTGAACGGGATTGCGGGCCTGGAATTTATGAAGGGGGTATTGAAAAACCGGCGGGTTTTGCTATAATGGAATCGGCTGAGTCTGTGGAAAAGGAGGCGGGAAGGATGGCGGAGAATCCATTGGCGGCGCCGGTGGTGAAGTGGGTCGGCGGAAAACGCCAGCTGCTGAGCGAGATCGTCCCCTTGTTTCCCAAGCGGATTTCCTCCTACTGCGAGCCTTTCCTGGGCGGAGGGGCCGTGCTGTTTTCCATTCAGCCCTCCAGGGCGATTGTAAACGACCTGAACGGGGACCTGATCGCGGTCTACGAGGTGATCCGCGACGACGTGGAGGCCCTGATCGAAGACCTCAAGCGGCACGAAAACACCTCGGAGTACTTTTATAAAATCAGGGACCTGGACCGGGACCGGGCGGCCTACCAGGCCATGTCGAAGGTGGAGCGGGCCTCCAGGCTGATTTACCTGAACAAGACCTGCTTCAACGGGCTGTTCCGGGTGAACTCCGCCGGGGAGTTCAACACGCCCTTCGGGCGCTACCGAAACCCCAACATTGTAAACGAGCCGGTTCTGCGGGCGGTAAACCGCTATTTCGCCGCCGGCGGCGTCACGTTTTTCCATGAGGATTTCGCCAGGACCCTGGACCGGGTCGAACCGGGGGGGCTGGCCTATCTGGATCCCCCCTATGACCCCGTTTCCGATACGGCGAGCTTCACGGGCTACAGCAAGGGGGGCTTTGACAAAAACGAGCAGCGCAGGCTGAAGCAGTGCTGCGACGATCTGACGCGGCGGGGCGTAAAATTCGTCCTCTCCAACTCCGCCACGGACTTCATCAAGGACCTGTATAAAGACTATGAAATCATCGTGGTGAAGGCGAAGCGGGCCATCAACGCCGACGCCAGCCGGCGGGGGGCGGTGGAGGAGGTGCTGATCCGAAACTATGGGAGTGAATGACGCCGCTTGGGAGAAGCTGTTTGACAAGTACCGCATTCTCAAGGAGATCGGGCGGAAGGGCTGGTTTTCCATATCGGCGGCCCAGATCAAGGAGTTCCGGGAGCCCAGGCTGATGACCAAGTTCGACCACAGGGTGAACCTCCCCGCCGTCTTCGCGGAGAACGGCCTGGCGATTCTGCCGGTCAGCCGGGGGGACTACGTGATCTCCTCCTTCGCGGCCTATCACGACTTTGAAGAGCCCGGCGGAAACGTTCAGCGGGCCTTTATTCCCCCGGCGCTTCAGAGCCTCGCGCCCCGGTTTCTTGTCAGCGAGGCCGTCGCATTGAACTGCGCGTATAACTGCGGAATCCTGAACGATTTCCTGGAGGAGCCCGGCCCCCTTGCCCCCACGGTCAGCGGGCGCATGAGCTCCGGCGGCTTTGCGTTCCGCATTGACTCGTCCCGCGGCCCGATGTCCGTGGAGGTGCGCAACTCCCAGATTGAGATTGACGCCGCCTATGAGGGGCCCCGCTTCCTCTCCCTTTTTGAGGCGAAGCGGGACCTGGCCGGCGACTTCCTCGTCCGGCAGCTGTATTACCCCTTCCGCGTTTGGAGCGGGCGGGTGGCAAAGCCGGTGAAGACCGTGTTCCTGGTCTTTTCAAACGGCACGTTCTACCTGTACCAGTATCAATTCCGGGACCCCGGAAATTACAGCTCCCTGGAGCTGGTCAAGCAGAAAAACTACGTCGTCGCCACGGAGATCCGGCAGTCCGACGTGGAGGACCTTCTAAGAACCGTGCCCCCGGCGGAGGAGCCGGGCGTCCCCTTCCCCCAAGCGGACCGGATGTCCCGCGTGGTGAACCTGATGGAGCTTTTGAACGAGCGTCCCATGACAAAGCAGGACATTACGTCGGAATACGCCTTCGACGAGCGGCAGACCAACTACTACGCGGACGCGGGGCGCTACCTGGGGTTCATCGAAAAGGGCTGCGACGCGGAGGGCAATATCCTGTTTTGGCTCTCCGATTCCGGACGGCGGGTCATGGGGATGGGCTACAGGGAGCGCCAGCTGGCCATTGCGGCGGAGATTTTGCGGCACAGGGTATTCCGCGACGCCCTGGAGCTGTGCCTGCGTTGGCGGGAAATGCCGGATAGGCGGACCGTCGTCCAGATTATGAGGCAATCGGGCCTCTATCGCGTGGAGGCCGACAGCACCTATCTGCGGCGGGCCTCCACCGTCGTGGGCTGGGTAAACTGGATTTTGGGAATCATTCAAGAGCGGGCTGTATAAATCGCAAGGGGCGCTTATCGGAAAGATAAGCGCCCCTTTGTCCTTGCAGAAAACGGTTCTCCGTTACCTCCAGCGGCGGTAGACCGTGGTGAAGTCCCCGGCGTCCACCAGGCCGGAGAGGGGACCCCACTGGCCCCAGTCCACCTTTCCGTTCTTTTCCAGCTCGCAGGCGGTATAGGTGTCCTCCTCCCGGTCTATGCCGGTGAGAATCAGCACCCGCTCCACGCTGTCAAACTGAATGTAGATCACATCTCCCACGGCCGGGGCGGGGAGCTGGCGGTGCTGGGTGACGGGGGACTCCTCGCCGAAGACGAAGTCGCTGACCGCCAGGCCAAAGGAGAGGCAGCCGTGGGTGGGGCTGAACTGGGGGGCGAGATAGTTATAGCGCATGGTGTCGCTCCAGACCGTGCCGTCGGGACAGCCCTGCTTCACCAGTTCCAGGAGTTCCTGAATGTTCTCCTCCGTCCGGGACTTACCGTTGGGGAGGCGGCCCTCCTTGCAGAGGGGGGTCTCCCGGTTCACCCGGTTCATCATCTCCTGGACCGTCTCGTCCCCCTGGAGACCGAAGGCGGGCATCTCTTTTACCTCCACCCCCGCGTCCGGGTCCTCCGGGATCTCATAGGGGCCGTTCAGAAGCTCGTCCAGCCGGGACCAGAGGACGGCGGCCTGGGCCCGGTTCAGGGTGTCCGTTCCGGCGAAGCGGCCGTCGCTTCGGCCCTTCAGGATACCGTGCCCCCAGCAGGTGAAAACGGCGCTGAGGTATCCGTCGGGAATCTCGTCCCAGTCGGTGATCTCCGAGGTGGAGAGGTGGATGGTTTCCTGGAACACCTTCTTTTGGAGAGACAGGTTGTAGACGATTTGGGCCATGTCATAGCGGCTCAAGGGCTCGTTGACGTAGCGGTCCCAGCGCTTCCCCAGGTCCCGCCAGGTCTTCTCCACCGACGTGCCCGCAAGAACGGGGAGGCAGGCCGTCATGGCCTGGTACTTCCCCTCCGGGGCGGCGGCCAGCTCCTCCGCGAGGAAGGAGCGGGTGAGCATGGCGCAGAACTGGGCGGCGGTGACGTCCCGCGTGGGCTGGAAGGAGCCGTCGCCGTAGCCGTTCACCACCCCGGCGTCCACGGCTCGCCGGATTTCCTCCCCGGCCCAGTGGTCCGCCGGGAGGTCGTAAAAGTCCGCCGCCCGGACCGGGAGGATCAGGCAGAGAAGGGCCAGCAGGGGCAGGAAGATTTTTTTCATAGATCGGGGCACTCCTTTTTAATGGGTTATCCCCATCTTACCACGCCCTGTGGAAAACCGCAAGGCGCACCCTCCAGAGTTCAAAATCTGGTTACAGTTTCAGCTGCTCCAGCAGGTTCTCCGCAAACCGCTCCAGGCGCTCCCCGACGCCCGGAAGGCGGAGGGCCGCCCCGGCGTCGTTGGCGGTCTCCATGAGGATGGCCCCCGGCGGGAGCCGGAAACCCTTGTTGACGCACAGGGCCGACACCACCTGGCCGGCCACAATGTCCCCCCCGGAGTAGCCGGAGACCACGATGGCGAAGACCGCCTTATCCTCGAAGGAGGCGGTGCGGTAGAGGGCCGTCAGGCGGTTCACGGCGGCGGTGAGGTTGGCGGAGAGGGCGTCGTTGTAGTTGGGGCAGAGGAGGACCACCGCGTCCGCCTCCCGGAGGGCGGGAAACACCTCCTGGACCATGACGCCGCCGTAGAAGCAGCCCCCCCGCTCCCCGAAGTGGAGGCAGGTGGTGTAGGGGCACCCGGCGCAGTCCTCCAGCGTCCCGTTCCGGAGGCCGATCTCCCGGACCTCGCAGTCCCCCTCAATCCGCGCCCGGACCCGGCCCCAGAGGTCCAGGGTGTTGGAGGTGGCCCGGCTGGAGGCGTGGAGGGCCAGGACCTTGGGCCGCGCCCGCCGGAGGGGCGCGAAGTCCAGCACCCGCTCCGCCAGGCCGGAGACCGCCAGGCGGTAGGCCGCGTGCAAATCACAGCCCGCGTTCCGGGCCTGGACCGTGAAGTTTTGGAGGCTCCCCGTGGCCTCCGCCAGGGGCCGCCCCGGAAAGGCGCAGCCCGCCAGATGGGCGGCCAAGAGGAGGTCCCGCCCCGCCGCCTTGGTGTACAGGTCCCCGGCCCCGTCGACGACCGCGCTCCCCACGCTGCCCCGGAGGCAGCCGGGATGGTCCCGCAGCTGGGACAGGAGGCCGTACAGGTCCGGGTTGACCCCGCTCTCCGGCAGGGAGAAGGCGAAGAGGAGCCGGCGGTTTTCCAGGGATTCCCCCGCCCTGGCGCGCCGGACCGTCCGCCCCGCCAGGGCGGCGTGCAGAGTTTCCCCCAGCCGCCCCATCGGGGGGCCGGGGCCGGTGACCAGAGTCAATTCCCGTTCCATAGCGTCCTCCTGTCGTCAGGAAAGTTCGTGGAGGGCCCGCTCCGTCTCCCGGAGGCGGGCGAAGAGGGCGTCCGGCAGCTCCAGGGTCTCCACCTCCAGCCCCCAGGGCGTGAAGCGGTTCCGGCACCCGAACCATATGCCTCCCAGGGGCACCGAGGAGCAATGCCACTCTCCCCGGAGGGTCAAAAGAAGCTGCATGGCCCCGGAGGACACGGCGGGGGCAACATAGGGCTTGAAGCCCAGGTCCCGGATGCGGAGATTGGCCTCCAGGGTCAGGCGGGTCAGCTCCTGAGACAGCGCGTCATCGTAGCGCTCGATGGAGTCGGCCGCCACCAGTCCCTTCCCGTGGGGACCGAAGGTCCGGCCCCCGGTGAGGAAGGCGGCGAAGCGGGGGTCCTCCTTGGCGAAGTACGCCGCACGGGCGTTCATCACCCCCAGGCCGAAGCCCTGGACCTGCTCCGGCAAAAGGCCCCGGTGGTCCAATTCCCCGTCCGGCCCCAGGTTGGAGGCCCGCCAGGCCGCCCGGCACAAGGGGTCCACCGGGTCGCTGAGAACGATAAAGAGGCCCCGGAAGCCCGCCTCCCTGGCCCGCCGGGCGAAGGACTCCGCCAGGGGGCGGTTGGCCTCCAGCTGGGCCATGCGCACGTCCTCCACGCCGCCGCCCACCGCCGGGACGGCCTTGGCGGCGGCGAATACAAACACGTCGCAGTCAAACAGATTTTCCGAAGAAACAGCCTCCGCCTCCGGCAGGGCCCCGTAGTTCCAGGGCCAGGAAATCTGGCCCATTTCCGCCGCCCAGCGGGCCACGGTATTCTCGTTCAAATCGCAGATGCCCACGGCGGAGACCACATCCCCCCCCAGCAGCTTCAGGGCCAGGAGCAGGG
>VSMY01000071.1 GCA_009773995.1 Oscillibacter sp.
GGGCTACGGCGCGGTCCAGGGCGTTCCCCACAGGTCCAAAAAACCGGAGGAGGTGGCCGCTTACGAGGGCCCGGCCCCGGAGTGGTTTGCCAGGGGCGTGGAGGCTCTCCTCCTGGCGCCCACGGCGCTGAACCGGCAGGCGTTCACCGTCCGGGGAGAGGGCCGGAGGGTCTCCCTGACTTGTGACAACGGCGCGTTTTCCGGCGTGGACCTGGGCATCGGGAAGTACCACTTTGAAATCGGCGCCGGGAGGGAAAACTTCGACTGGGCATAAGGAAAGGGACCGCTTTCGCGGTCCCTTTTCTCTCGTCTCAACGGGTCTCCAGCGTGCCCTGGGCCGCCAGGGTCTTTCCCAGCAGCTTCGTCAGGGGCACCCCCAGGAGACAGCACGCCGCCAGCTCCCCCAGGCCCACGGTCAGGGCGTTCAGGGCATAGGCGGGCCAGAAGGCCCCGCCGTCCCGTACCATGAGCCAGGCGATTTCCGCCCCCACGATCCCCGCGTTGCAAAGAACCGGCGGCAGGGCGGCCAAGTACACGTTGGGCATCCTCCGGCTCCACAGGGCGGCAAGAAGCGTCGCCAGAGTGCCGAAGATCCAGTCCAGCATGATGGGGGAGGCCAGATTCGCCAGGAAGCAGCCCACCGCCAGGCCGGGAATGGCCTCCGGGAACAGGAAGGGCAGCACGGTCAGGGCCTCCGCCGGGCGGAATTGGACGCCCATGTACTGAGGAATGGGCAGGATCAGGGTGGCCGCCGCGTAAATGGCGGCGATGAGACCGGCCAGGGCCAGCCTCCGGGTGCTGTAACGGGTCTTGGACATGATGAAATTCCTCCATTTTTTTAGTCTGCCCCAAGCCGGGGCGGGCAGGGTGATGGCACCTGCCGGAGGAGAGTATACCATGGGGCGGCGGGTTTGGCAAGGGAAAAATTTTCCTGTCAAAAAGCGTCAAAAACGCTTGACGGGAATCAAAAGCTGTCTTATACTACAAGTTAACCGCTTACGCAAGAAGCGATTTTTTGTTACGTAAAGGATTCGATCAATGAAAGTCACCATCAGCGACGTGGCGCGCCTTGCGGGGGTCTCCACCGCCACCGTCTCCCATACCATCAACTCCACCCGCTATGTCTCCGGGGAAACCAAGGAGAAGGTCTATCAGGCCATCCGGCAGCTGGGCTACACCCCCGACGCTTCCGCCCGGAGCTTCCGCACGGGGAAAAAGAAGACCGTCGGCTTCATCGTCCCCGATATTTCCAATAAGTTCTTTGGCACCATCATAGAGTCGGCGGAAAACTACCTCTCCGCCCAGGGCTACCACCTCATCATCGCCAACACCAAGGAGAACGTGGACCGGGAGGAGACGAACCTGCGCCTCCTCACCGCCGGGCTGGTGGACGGGCTTTTGATCGCCAGCACCATGGACGACTTCGGCCGGCTGGACGGCTTGATTCCCGCGGGGTTCCCGGTGGTCCTGGTGGACCGGACGTTTGACAGCCAAAAGTACTCCTCCGTCTCCGTGTCCAACTTCCAGGCCATCTACCGCAGCGTCTGCCGTCTGGCGGCGCAGGGGAAGCGGCGGATTGGGGTCATCGGCGGCCTGCCCCGGCTCTCCACCACCCAGGAGCGGATTGCCGCCTGCCGGACCGCCATGGCGGACTGCGGCCTCCCCCAGGACGAAGACCTCATTCTCTACGGCGACTCCATGGAGGACAGCGCCCCGCCCTGCCTGGACCGGCTGCTGGAGCGGGGGTGCGACGCCATCCTGGTCTGCCAGGGGCTCATGGCCTCCGTTACCATCGCCTACCTCCGGGGGAAGGGCATCCGCCCTCGGGAGGACCTGGAGCTGGTGAGCTTTGTGGACTACGATACCCGGGCCTATGAATTTTACTATGACCAGGTGGACCGCATCGTCCAGCCGGTGGAGGAATTGGGCCGCATCGCCGGGGAACAGATTCTCCTCCGGGTGGAAAAGCCGGACGCCCCGGTGGTGGAGCGGGTGCTGACCTCGGTCTACCGCCCCTGCGGAGGGAGCGGCGGCTGACGGCGGGAAAGGGCTCCCGCTTCCCGGACAGCCTTTTCCGGAGCGAAAAAAACAGGAACCACGTCCCGGCGGTCTTCCGCCGGGGGACGCGGTTCCTGTTTTTCGTTTTCACAGGCCGGAGATTTCCGGCGAAGGTCCGGTTTACTTCCGGCTCTCGGACACGGCAACCGCAACAGCCACGGTGGCGCCCACCATGGGGTTGTTGCCCATGCCTAAGAAGCCCATCATCTCCACGTGAGCGGGGACGGAGCTGGACCCGGCGAACTGGGCGTCGGAGTGCATGCGGCCCATGGTGTCAGTCATACCGTAGGAAGCGGGACCGGCGGCCATGTTGTCCGGGTGCAGGGTGCGGCCCGTGCCGCCGCCGGAGGCCACGGAGAAGTACTTCTTCCCCTGCTCGTAGCACTCCTTCTTATAGGTGCCCGCCACGGGATGCTGGAACCGGGTGGGGTTGGTGGAGTTTCCGGTAATGGACACGTCCACGCCTTCCAGGTGCATGATGGCCACGCCCTCCCGGACGTCGTCCGCGCCGTAGCAGCGGACATTGGCCCGCTCGCCCTCGGAGTACTGGAACTCCTTGACCACCTTCACCTCGCCGGTTCCGTAGTCAAACTGGGTCTGGACATAGGTGAAGCCGTTGATCCGGCTGATGATCTGGGCGGCATCCTTGCCCAGGCCGTTCAGGATGACCCGGAGGGGCTCCTTGCGGGCCTTGTTGGCGTTCCGGACGATGCCGATGGCCCCCTCGGCGGCGGCGAAGGACTCGTGGCCCGCCAGGAAGGCGAAGCACTTGGTCTCGTCCCGGAGGAGCATGGCGCCAAGGTTCCCGTGGCCCAGGCCCACCTTGCGGTCGTCGGCCACGGAGCCGGGGATGCAGAAGGCCTGGAGGCCCTCGCCGATGGCCTCCGCGGCCTCGGCGGCGGTGGAGACGTTCTTTTTCAGCGCGATGGCTGCGCCCACGCAGTAGGCCCAGCAGGCGTTTTCAAAGCAGATGGGCTGGATGCCCTTGACGATCTCGTAGGGGTCGAAGCCGGCGGCCTGGCAGATCTCCCGGCACTCCTCCACGGACTTGATTCCGTACTGAGACAGGACGGAATTGATCTTGTCGATTCTTCTCTCGTAGCTTTCAAACAGAGCCATTTCTCAATTCCTCCTTTTCTTACTCGTGACGGGGGTCGATATACTTGGCGGCCCCGTCGAACTGGCCGTAGTGGCCCTTGGCCTTTTCCAGGGCCTCGTTGGCGTCCGTTCCCTTTTTAATGGCGTCCATCATTTTGCCCAGGTTCACGAACTCGTAGCCCACGATTTCGTCGTCCTTGTTCAGGGCGATGCGGGTGACGTAGCCCTCGGCCATCTCCAGATACCGGGGACCCTTGGCCTTGGTGCCGAACATGGTACCCACCTGGCTCCTGAGGCCCTTGCCCAGGTCCTCCAGGGACGCGCCCACGGGCAGGCCGCCCTCGGAAAACGCGGTCTGGGTCCGGCCGTAGACGATCTGGAGGAACAGCTCCCGCATGGCAGTGTTGATGGCGTCGCACACCAGGTCGGTGTTCAGGGCCTCCAGCAGGGTCTTGCCGATGAGGATTTCAGAGGCCATGGCGGCGGAGTGGGTCATGCCGGAGCAGCCCAGGGTCTCCACCAGGGCCTCCTCAATGACGCCGTCCTTGACGTTCAGGGTCAGCTTGCACGCGCCCTGCTGGGGGGCGCACCAGCCCACGCCGTGGGTGAGGCCGGAGATATCTTTGATTTCCTTGGCCTGGACCCACTTGCCCTCCTCGGGGATGGGGGCGGGACCGTGGTACGCGCCCTTGGCGACGGGGCACATGTTCTGCACTTCGGTGGAATAGATCATAGTCGTCCAATCCTTTCCTTTTCATATTTTTTCGGGGCCGGGCCAAAGCGGCCCGCCTCCCGGAGTGTCGCGCGCTCATATTATATCGGTAAACGATTACCTTGTCAAGGAGGGAGGAGGGGTCTTTCTTTTCCGGGCCGGAAAAGAAGCCGCCTGAGAAAAATTGAAAAAGGGCTTGACTTTGGGAAATCCTCTGGTATAATAACTACTGTTCTTCACTGGACTGGCTGCCGGAAGAACGTCAAGATCATACCGGTGGAGCAATCGACAACGATGGAGAAGTCGCCTAGTTGGTCGAGGGCGCATGATTGGAAATCATGTAGGCCCCTAAAGGGTCTCGAGGGTTCGAATCCCTCCTTCTCCGCCAAAGCGAAAGCCTTGTACCGCAGTGGGTACAAGGCTTTTTTGCTGTCCATTTTCAAGAGGCCCTCCCGGCTGCTTTGCGCCTCCTGTTCTAATACGGGTTCTAACATGGGTCATTTCAATAGCTGGTTGATTACCTGGACAGCGCCCCCCTGCATATCCACCGTGACATGGGAATATAGGTCCATGGTGATGCCGATACCGGAATGACCCAGCATGGCAGATACGATTTTCGCAGGGATATGGTTTCGCAACATCAGCGTGGCGTTCGTGTGGCGCAGGTCATGAAACCGGATGTCCGGCAAACCGGCGGCCCGCAGAGCATCTTTAAAGCAATGCTGCAAAGCATTTGTAGTGATAGGTTTTCCGTCCTCCCGGCAGCAAACCAAGCGTAGCGGATTGAATCCAGGGCCAATAAAGCGGGCCCGTTCCCTCTGGCTGTTCTGTTCCTTTTGAAGCGCATCCACCAGAGCCTCCGGGAGCATCAACGTCCGGCGGCTGCTCTTGGTCTTGGGGGACCCCAGCGTGAAACCTTCCTTATCACAGGTGACGGAGTGGCGAATGGTCACGGTTTTGTTCGCAAGGTCGATATCGTCCCATTGGAGGCCCAGGGCCTCACCACGGCGCAGCCCCAGGGTGACGGCTAAGGTAACGGGCAGACAGATAAAACTTCCCTCACAGGCCGCTAGAAGCCTGGGAATCTGCTCCGGGGTCAGCGTCTGCCGCTCCTTGTGCTCAATGAGAGGAGGGTCTACCAGGTCGGCAGGATTGCGGGGAATCAGTTCTTGCTTTACCGCCCACAGCAACGCACGGTGGAGGTTGTTGTGAACATGGCGGGCGGAGTTACCGGACAGGCCCGCCGCCCGCAAGGATTCATACAGCTTTTGAATGTCCCGGGGAGTCAGGCGGTTTAGCTGGATTTCCCCGATATAGGGGACCATATGCTTTTCGACATTGATTGTGTAAGCGTTGATGGTATTCCGGGCCAGCCGGGGCTTGCAATAAACCTCCAGCCAATGACGGAGAAACACCGTCATGGTGGAATTGTCGGTTTTTCGTTCATAGCGGCTTTCCAGGTCGCTGATACGGGAGCGCAGCACCCGCTCCGCCTCGCTCTTGGTGGGCCAACTGCCCTCCCACTTTTGTTTAGGCCGTCCACTGGGCAGCTTCTCGCCCGTGTAGTAGCAGATATACCAGCGGTCTTTTTTCTTGGTAACGGTCCCTCTCATATTTCAACCTCCTGTCAGCGCATGGTCAAGCCAGTGGTTCAGCGCATCCTCCGGGATGATCTGCCGGGCCCCTATGGAAATATGGGGCAGTTTGTCCTCCCGGATAAGCTGATAGACCTTGCTCTTGCTGATACGCAGCACCGTCGCCGCCTCCGAGGCGGTCAGTAATTTCTTCTCCATGTTTGTCCTCCTCATTTTCAAAATAACTCATGGCCTCCTCAAAAGAAGAGAAGGTTTTGATATGCACATACTCATTTTCAAAGTCCGGCGTTTCCAGCTCCTTGACCACAGGGCCAAACCGCAGCAGCTCCGCCCGCTTTAGCCCATGGGAACAATAATAAACATGGGCATTTAAAGACACGCTAGATTGCAGTAGGTCTTTTGTGATGTACTTCGTGATATAGGAAGCGCAGCGCATAGGGTCCCGGATAGCTTCTACAGTTACATAGCCAAAGCTCTGCCTATAAACGGGCCAATCGTAAATTTGACGGCCAGACCGTAGCAGCTCCTTGATTCTTCTAGGTATCCGCTCGTTCAGCGAGAAGGGGCGCAGGTGGGACATTGGCAGACCCATCAACAGGCCATGCAGGTGCCAAGCACCGTCTTTATGTTGTTCGGGAATCAGCAAATACTTAATGGATGCTCCCCGGCGGCTATTGTAGTTATTGACCCACTTGCCCAATTTTTTGCAAATGTCTTCCAAGCTATAGCGGTTCATTTTTTCTGCGTCAAGGGTGAGCGTTACAAAATGCTCCCAGGCGTTACATTGCGCCAACTCCCAAACTATTTTCCTGGAGCGGGAAAGGCTGTTTTGCAGCTTTACGTCATTTGAGACCGCACCACGCTTTTTCTTCGGCTTGGGCTTTGGATTTCGTTCCTCATAGCCCGGAAGGCGAACCGTGTTCATGATAGACACACGAAAAACATTCTCACCATAACGGCGGAGATATCCGATATTATGAGCATAAACGTTCGGCGTTCCCATTCCCGAAAGATGCACGGCGGTTTCTCCGTTTGAGTGAAAAGTGTTACTTTGTCAAGTGGGTCCTACCGGAAGTGCGGAGCTCCCGGAAAGCTGGGCGCAGGGGCGCCGGTATCCAAGCGGAGGGAGGTCAACCGTCTACCGATAACCTGGCTTCGCATATGGCCCAAGCGACGACCGAAAGCGAACGCAGGGGCGGGACGGGGGTACGGTATGCAACTCCGTTTTCCTTGAACACGCCTCTGCTTCTATCGGGCCTTGCCGGTGGATACGGGAGCAGGGCCAAGCGTAAGCGGGGAAGCAGCTTCAAAGGAAACCGGGCAAATGTCGCAGCACTCTGGATGTAAGCAGAAGTCACACAGCGAGAAAACAGGCTCTTCCTTAGCGTCTACGGGTCTTGCGTGAATTGCGAACATGGGTAGCACCTCCTTTATAGCATAATTTATGCTATAATACTATCATAGCACTTATTATGCTGTCAAGCATTATTTGTGGTTTTCTTCTTGCATTTTAGCAGCAGTCATGTTATCTTAAACAGGAAAGGTGGTATGGCTATGGTAAAGAACCGTATCGGAGCACTACGCCGGGAGGCTGGCCTGAATCAAAAGGAGCTTGGGCAAAAGCTGGGAGTCGGTCAAACAACCGTGAGCGCCTGGGAAACAGGCAAGAATGAGCCGGACCATGAATCACTTCACAAAATGGCCCAAATGTTTTATGTGTCCCTGGGATACCTGGCGGGTTATGAGGAGGACACTAGCGGAAGAAGAGGTTTATCTGAAAACGAACATGCCGCAATAGTAGAGGAAGCTAGACGCCAGAAAGAACGCCGGAAAGATGAAGC
This sequence comes from Oscillibacter sp., assembly GCA_009773995.1. GTDB lineage: Bacteria > Bacillota > Clostridia > Oscillospirales > Oscillospiraceae > Oscillibacter. The sequence continues at coordinate 7,305 of VSMY01000071.1, forward strand.
TGAGGCCGAGCGTATCAGGCAAATGGAGCAGGGAGTAACTGACGAAGAAATTGAGGAATGGGAGCAAGACGCTTTATTTGATGAATGGCGGGAATCCGGCCAACATTGCTTTTTTGAAACCTTCAAAATTGATAAATACTTCGAGCGTCTGCCAGAAAAGGACCGTCAAAAGGCCCTCAAGATGATTGAGGTGATGTTTTCAGAAACTCTCTTTGGCTCATAAGTGGGTGACACCGGATATAAGTTAAAGGCCAAGGGGCCCCTCCCAACTTCGTTTTTGGGAGGGGCCCCCGGCCCGTTCTAATATTCGTTCTAACACCAGCGTGTAACCATATGAAGTCTATGGGCGCATTTGCCAGTTTCAAGCAATATCCGTGCTATTTTAGCATGATACATGCTGTAAAATTCTTGGAAATCATGTAGGCCCCTAAAGGGTCTCGAGGGTTCGAATCCCTCCTTCTCCGCCAGAGGAAAAGCCTTGGAATCGCATGGTTCCAGGGCTTTTTCATTTTGACCGCCCCAATCGCCGCCCAAGTTTGATAAAGGCCCGGCCCATTTTTGTGATTTGACAGATGGGCCGGGTCCTTTTATAGTTGATACTATGTGACGCGGAATCGCCGCTTCACAAATTTTGCAGCGACAGGAGGCTTCATCTATGAAAAAAGGCGCGCTCTCCCTTGCCGCGTGGTGCAGACAGGAGGGGAAGCAATTGCTCCTCTCCCTCTACGACACGGAGGGAAATTCCCTTCCCGCATCCGAGGTCCCCTATTCCTCGCCAAAGCAATACAAATTCCGCTGCCCCGTCTGCGGCGCCAGCTGGCCTCAGGATCCCAACCATCTGATCCGCCTTCAAAAAGGGAGCTACAACGTGATCAAGAAAAGAGAGGAAGAAACCTTCTGCCCTTATTGCAAGGGGGAGCGGCCGTCGCCCTTTTATAATCTGGGCGCCGCCGTGCCGGAAGCGGCGGACTGGTGGGATGAGGAACGGAAGGGCCGCCCCATATGGGAATATCTCCCCTCTACCCACAAGCAATTCTATTTGAGGTGCCCGAAGTGCCGCTACCCCTTTCCCAAGCCCGTCCGCCTCTCGGACCGCGGCTTCAAGCTGCTGTGCCCCAACTGCGGAAAGGGGAGAAGCCAAGAAGTGACGGATTTCAACTGCCTGGAAGCCCGCTTCCCGCTCATCTCAAGAGAGCTGGATGACGAGCAGAACGGAGGAATCACCGGGAAAACAATTTGCTCCTCATACAAAGGGAAGCTGTGGTTTCGCTGCTCCGCCGGGCACTCGTACCACGCCAATGTCTCAAACCGCACCAGCCTAGGCCGCGGCTGCCCCGTCTGCCAGGAACGGCGGAGGACTTCTTTCGCGGAACAGGCGATTCGCTTTTACTTGGCAAAGTGCGCCCCCGACCTCCAAAGCGGCCGGGAGGACCCGTACACGAAAAGGAGCGTGGATATCCTCCTCCCCAGCCAAAGGACCGCCCTCGAGTACAACAGCCGGTATTATCACAACCAGCGGCGGATCCGTGCGGACACGGCCAAGCTTTACGCGCTGGCGCAGTACTACCGGGTGTTCGTCATTACGGAAGAGGGAGCCCCGCCGCCCCCGGACCATCCCCTGATGATCCATATCTCCGTGCCGGTCTTCAAGCTGACCGCCAAACGGTGCGCGGAATACGACCAGTTTCTTTACGAGCTGTTCCGCAAGCTGTTCCCCCTGCGGGACTCCTACCCCAGCATCAACATCATGCGGGATCAGCTTTTGATTTTGCAGCAGTATGTCCGCACCCGGGTGGAGCCCAATTTTAAGGATACGTGCCCCGCGCTGGCGGAGAACTGGCATCCGGATCTGAACGGCTCTCTGGAGCCGGATATGTTCCCGCCCAACAGCCCGCACCTGTTCTATTGGCTCTGCGGCAGCTGCGGCAAGCCGTATCGGGAAAGCATCACAAACCGGAGGAAGACCCAGCGGAACATCTGCCCAAACTGCTGCCGCAAGCTCCGGTATAAACGGCCCCCGCTGGCGGAGGCCTACCCCGCCCTGAAGGCGCTCTGGAGCGCCGCGCTGAACGCCGAGCCCTGGGAAACGATGCCCTCCGCGTCTGAGAAAATCGTCATATTTGAACTGCCCGACAAGCGGCTTGCGCCGGCCCGCGTCTGCTCCCTCTCCGGCTGGCTGGACGCCCACCCGGACCGCAGCGCCGAGGAATACCTGACGCGCCAGCTGGAAACGTACCAAAAAAGCGCCCGTCCGGCGCCGGAACCGGCCGCCCCCGGCGGCCCGGAAGTCACTTGAAAGGCCCCTTCCGCCCCCTGAAGGCCCGGAGCAGCCGGAAAGCGGCGCACCGGAGAGCGCGCCGCTTTCCTCACAATTCCAAGGTCATTTCTTCGAAGCTCTCGATGTAATAGTCCGCCAGGCGGCGCAGTTCCTCCTGGTCCGGTTCCGACTCGTCGTACACCGCCGCCGTGCGGAAGCCCGCCGCCTTGGCGGTCCGCAGGGCGTGGAGGGTGTCCTCGAAGACCACGGTGTCCTTTTTAGTGGACCGGAGGCGGCGGAGGGCCCGCTCGTAGATCTCCGGCCCCTCCCGCTTGGTCTGGCCCGCCTCCCGGCTGGTGATCATTCCTCGGAAGTACTGGTCGATGCCCGCGGTTTTCAGCGCCGCCTCCGCCAGGGGGCGGTCCGTGGCGGTGGCCACGTACATCCAGACCCCCTCCATTTTCAAAATGGAGAGGAAGCGGACCAGCCCCGGCTTGGGACGCACGTCATGGCGGTAGAAGGACTCAATCTGTCCCCAAATCTCCTGCACCAGATCCTCCACCGTGCCGGGGAGGCCGCAGACCTCCTTGCAATAGGCCGTGCCCTCCCAGAGGCCCAGGGAGGCCACCCGGAGATCCAGCCCCGGCGGAGGAACCGTCCCATGGTTCCGCGCCAGAGCGCTTCCCAGGGTCCGCCACATGCCCATGGAGTCCAGCAGGGTCCCGTCCATATCGAAAATCGCGCTTTGCAGTCTCATGATAGTATCCTCCTCACTCCGCCAGCTCTACAAGGCCCGCGTCCACCAGCTTCTGGAGGCTCATTAAAATCCCCAGCTTCGCGTGCTGCCAGGTGAGCCCTCCCTGGAAATACACGGCGTAGGGCGGGCGGATGGGCCCGTCGGCGGAGAGCTCGATGGAGCTGCCCTGAACGAAGGCCCCGGCGGCCATGACCACCTCGCTGTCGTAGCCCGGCATGGCCCAGGGCTCCGGGGTGACGTAGCTGTCCACCGGCGCGGCGGCCTGAATCCCCCGGCAGAAGGCCAGCATGGCCTCCCGGCTCCCCAGGGTGACGGCCTGGATGATGTCGTGGCGCTCCTCCGACGCCCCGGGCACGCAGGGGAAGCCCAGGCCCTCATAGAGGTTCGCGGCGAAGACCGCCCCCTTCAGGGCTCCCGCCGTCACCGTGGGGGCCAGGAAGAGGCCCTGGTAGAAAGCGGGCATCAGCCCCAGGTTGGCCCCTACCTCCTGCCCCAGGCCCGGAGCGGAGAGGCGGTAGGCGCAGCGTTCCACGCATTCCTTCGTTCCGCAGATGTACCCACCGATGGGGGCCAGGCCCCCGCCGGGGTTCTTAATGAGGCTGCCCACCACCATGTCGGCCCCCAGGTCCGAGGGTTCTTTTGTCTCCACAAACTCGCCGTAGCAGTTGTCCACCATCACCTTCACGTCCGGCTTGACGGATTTGCAGAAGGCGATGAGCTCCCCAATCTCGGCCACGGAGAAGCTGGGCCGGGTGGCGTAGCCCTTGGAGCGCTGGATGGTGACGAGCTTGGTCCGGGAGTTGATTTTCTCTCGGATGGTCTCATAGTCAAAGCCGCCGTCCGGCAGGAGGTCCGCCTGGGCATAGGTGACGCCGTATTCCTTCAAGGAGCACCGGGAGGGCCGGATGCCGATGACCTCCTCCAACGTGTCATAGGGGGCCCCCACGGGGGAGAGGAGCTCGTCCCCCGGCAGGAGGTTGGCGGACAGGGCCACGGCGAGGGCGTGGGTGCCGCAGGTAATCTGAGGCCGGACCAGGGCGGCCTCCGTGTGGAAGAGGTCGGCGTAGACCCGCTCCAGGTTGTCCCGGCCCTCGTCGTCGTAGCCGTAGCCGGTGGTGGCGGCGAAGTGGGTGGCGTTGACCCGGTTTTTCTGCATGGCCCGGAGGACCTTGGCCTGGTTGTACTCGGCGGTGCGGTCGATGGCGGCGAAGCGGTCCCGGAGGCGCTCCAGGGCCGCCTCGCCATAGCGGTAAACGGCCGGGCCGACGCCCAGGGCCTGATACATGGCTTGCAGTTCCATATCCATAAACAAGGGGGCTCCTTCTCTTGATGTTTTGACAGAGCCTATCATAGGCGATGGAGCCTGGGCTGTCAAGGGGAGAGTGAAAAGCCCGCCGTAAAAACGGCGGACCTGAAACAGCCCGGGGCTTGACAGAAGGGGGAGCCCTGGGCTATAATATAGGCAGGCGCCGCGGCAAGCGGGCGGCCCATTGAGGCAGCTAGTTTCTAATCAATAGAAACCGTCACCGTGCAGGGTGGCGGTTTCTGCGTTTCACGACAATCGTTACCGTTTGGACAGCTCTTAGCGGCTTTGCCGCTTAGAGATGTCGCATCCCCCTTGCGGGGAATAGGCTCCGATATGTAAGGTAATCCGCATGCAGTCACCCCCTTTCGGGGAAACGTGACCTCCCGCCTGCCGCTTTTGTGCGGCGCCTACGGACACGATACCATATCTTCTGCCGAAAAGCAAGGCTTACATAAGAAAGGAGGCGCCGCTATGCCCAGCGTCCTCGTCCACGCCCCCGACGACCCCGTCACCCTCTCCGCCCAGGCGGTGAAGCGCCTCCTGGACCGGGGGAGCGGAGACGCCGCCCTGCTGTATCTTGCCCTGCTCCGCCGCCATGGCGACGCGCCTCCCCGGTCTCTTGCGGGGGAGCTCCGCTGGGACAAGGGCCGCATCGAGGCGGCGGAGGCCGTCCTCCGGGACCTGGGGCTCATCGCTCCTCAGGGCCCTCCCCCCGCGCCCGCCGACGAGCCCCCCGTCTACCAACAGGACGAGGTGGCCGGGAAGCTGGAGGAGAGCGAGGATTTCCGCCGCCTCACCGCCGAGGTGGAGCGGAGGCTGGGCAAGCGCCTCACTACGGCGGATATTTCCGTCCTCCTGGGGCTGTACGACTACTTGGGCCTCCCCTCCGACGTGATCTACCTCCTGGTCTGCCACTGTGCGGAGCGCACCGCCGCCCGCCTCGGGCCGGGCCGGAAGCCCACCCTTCGCCAAATTGAACGGGAGGGCTACGCCTGGGCCCGCCGGGGCGTGGACACCCAGGCCGCCGCCGCCGCGTACCTCCGGGACTACAACCGGCGGCAGGGGGCCCTGCCGGGCTTCATGCGGGCCCTGCGGCTGGGGGACCGGCCCCCGGTGGAGTCCGAGGAAAAATACCTCCTCCAGTGGCTGGAGTGGGGCTTTTCCCCGGAGGCCGCCGCCCTGGCCTATGACAAGACCGTCCTCAAGTGCGGAGCGTTCAAATGGAGCTACTGCAACGGCATTCTCCGCCGCTGGCACGAGGCGGGACTCCACGCCGTGGAGGAAATCGAGGCGGGGGACAAGCGCCCCCAGGCTCCGGCGGCCCCCGCCGCCCGGACCGCCTCCGGCGGAGCCGGGGGCAACGCCTGGATGCGCAAGTACATCCGGCAGCGAGAGAAGGAGGGGTGAGCCATGGCCTATGACGGGAAGATTGTCCGCCGGGCCCTCCGGCGGTTCGAGGAGGACAAGCGGGACCGGGAGGACCGGGCACGGGACCGGCGGGAGAGCGTCTTTCTCCGCCAGCCCCGCCTTCGGGAGATCGACGCGGAGCTCCGGGCCACCATGAGCCGCATCCTCTCCACGGCCCTGCGGAGGGGGACGGACCCCCGGACGGCGGTGGAGGCCCTGAAGAGGCAGAATCTCGGCCTCCAGGAGGAGCGGAGGCTGCTGCTGGCGGACCTGGGCCTTCCGGCGGACTGCCTGGAGGACAAGCCCGCCTGCCCCCTGTGCGGGGATACCGGCTGGCGGGAGGGGCGGATGTGCCGGTGCCTCCGGGCCTACTGCGCGCGGGAGCAGCAAAAGGAGCTCAGCCGGATGCTGGACCTGGGAAACCAGAGCTTTGAGACCTTCTCTCTGGAGTGGTACTCCGAAACGGAGGACCCGGCCCTGGGGGTCTCCCCTCGGGAGAATATGGATTGGATTTACCGGACCTGCAAGCGCTACGCGGCGGACTTCGGCGCGGGGAGCGGGAATCTGCTCCTCACCGGGGATCCGGGACTGGGGAAAACCTTCCTCTCCGCCGCCATCGCCCGGGAGGTCGGCGCCGAGGGCTTCTCCGTGGTCTACGACACCGCCGCCCATATCTTCGACCGCTTCGAGGCCCGGAAGTTCGGCCGGGAGGCGGGAGAGGCCCTGGAGGCCGACGTGGACCGGGTGCTGGACTGCGATCTTCTGATCCTGGACGACCTGGGCACGGAGATGACCACCCCCTTCGTCCAGAGCGCCCTGTACACCATCGTCAACACCCGCGTCATCAACCGGCGGGCCGCCATCCTCAGCACGAATTTGAAACTGGACGACCTTGGGCGGCGCTACACGCCCCAGATTGTCTCCCGCATCGAGGGGGAGTATCAGGTTCTGCCCTTTTTCGGGGAGGACATCCGGCGGCTGAAGAAGGAGCGGGGCTGAGCCGCCCACGCTCTGCCCCACACCGCCAGGGCCGCCCCCGTCAGCGCCCAGCCGAAGACGCAGGAGGCCCAGAACCGCGCCCCGCCCAGAT
>VSMY01000072.1 GCA_009773995.1 Oscillibacter sp.
AGCCGCAGGGACGACATGCCCGCCTTCTGGACGGCGCTGTTCATCTGCCTTGCTACGTCCTCTTCCATGTATCCGGTGCTGAAGGTCCTTCCAGGCAGCCGGTATTTGTGGATGCTGCGCTTTATCTCCATCGCCCTTTGCCTGATATTGTACGGCTTTCTGCGCTGGAACACGCTGCGCCGCCCGCTGGCCTGTCTGCTTCTGCTTCTCCTTTGCCTGGATGTGGTCCCCTCCCTGGGTCTGGTAAGGGGCACGCAAAGCGGGGAACTGGTGGAGGAACGGTTGAACAGGGCCCAGGAGCAGACACTGATCGCCGCCGCTCAGGAGATTACGGAGCAGCGCATGGCGCTGATGGACCTGAGCAGGCTTTCGGCCACCGGCGCGTGGCTGGTTTCCGCCTGGAATAACCCCGTACCGGCTACCTTTGGCGCGGGCTGGGAAGCGTCCGCTACCGCGTCCAACATTGTGCAGCTGAACCGTGCCCTGGAAAACGGGCAGTACTACTATCTGTTCGACCGCTGCGAGGAGCTTGGAAACGACACGGTGCTGGTTCGGCTTTCCTCCATGTGGCAGGAGGAGGACGGAGAGGCCCGGCTGGACAGGGCCGCCGCTGCCGTGGGATACCGGCTGGCGGAGTTCAACGACGGTTACCGGCTGTACCACCTGGATGTTTCGGGAAACTGGGGAACGGTGACGGATTATCGGTACTTGGGCATTGGAGCGGGAGCCGCCGCCACCGCCCTGGGATTTCCCGCTATGGAAGAGGCGGAGTCCGACAATCTGAACGACTACACGTTTGAGGAGCTGTCCCGCTATTCCATGATCCTTCTTTCCAGCTTCACCTATGACGACCGGCAGGCCGCCGAGGAGCTGGTTCTGCGGCTGAGCGAATCCGGAGTCAGGGTGGTCATCGCCGCGGACGGCATTCCAGAGGACCGGGAGACTCACAACCAAAGCTTCCTGGGCGTGGTGTGCAACCCGATTTCGTTCTCCAACGGATACCCGGAGCTGGATACCATTGACGGCCTTTTGAATACGGACCTGTTTCCGCCCGAGCACGCCGACTGGGACTGCGTGTATCTGGAGGGGCTGGACCAGTGCTGGGGAACCGTTCTGGATAATGGGCTGGAGCTTGACTTCTACGGCACGGTAAAAAACGACAATCTGATTCTGATTGGCCTGAACCTCACCTATTTTTTCAGCCTGACCAAGGACCCGGTGGTAGAGCGGCTGCTGAGCCATGCCATGGAGCTGCCGCCCGACCTGCTGCCCCAGAGGGAGATTGTTCCGCTAAAGGTGGAAATCTCGGGACAGCGGATCACTGTGGACTCTCCGCGTTCTGAGGTCAACACGACCCTGGCCTATCACGGGAACTTTGAAAGCGGCCGGGCGGTTTCCTCCCGCAATCACCTGACGGTGGTGGGGGAGGGTGTGACGTCGATTTCACTTCGTTATCCATATCTGAAGGAGGGCATGGCGGTCAGCGCGGCGGGCGCGCTGCTGCTGTTGCTGCTGCTGTGGCGGAAAAGAGGAGATGGCGCATGGAAAACAGAAGAGAACAAGGAGCCGGAACAGGCGGACCGGCCCGGCTCGGCGTCCTGATTCCCGCCTATGAGCCGGGCCGGGGTCTCAGCGGCCTGGTGCGGCAGCTGAGAGAAGCGGGCCTTCCTGTGGTGGTGGTGAACGATGGGAGTTCTGCCGCGGCGGAGCCTGTCTTTCAGGACCTGGGGTCTGCGGTGGTGCTGCGCCATGAGAAAAACCGCGGCAAGGGAAGGGCTTTAAAGACCGGGATCGCCTATTTGGCGGCGCGGGGTTTTGTGGGCGTCGTACCGCCCTCCGGGTACGGGCAGCACCGGCGGGCGCATATCCTCGGGGGGGCGGAAGCCCTAGGGCTTCCGCCACCACATCAAGGGCGATTGATTTTAGGGGCCAGGGACGTGTCCCGGATGCCGCCCCGATCCAGAACGGGCAACGGACTGACAAGAGCGCTGTTCCGTCTGCTGTATGGGATCCGGCTGCGGGATACCCAGACCGGCCTGCGGGGCATTCCGCTGACGGAGCGGAGTCTGCCCGGCCTGCTGGAGCTGCCCGGCGAGGGTTATGAGTATGAGATGGAGATGCTGGCTCAGTCGGCGGCGCTGTTTCCGGCGGGCGTTGAGGAGTTGGAAATCCAAACCATCTATTCGGAGGACTCCGACAACGCCTCTCACTTCCGCCCGCTTCGGGACGGTATGCGGATATACTCCGTCCTGTTCCGGCGGTTTCCCAGGTTCCTGCTCTCCTCGCTGCTGGCGTTCCTGGTGGACTATCTGGCGTTTAATTTGCTGTATTACCTGGTTCTGGGCCGGAGCGTCCCGGCGGCGGTGCTGGCCCGCGTTGTTTCCGGGACGGTGAATTACAATGTCAACCGCCATATGGTGTTTGGCGGCGCTTATCACCTGGGGGGCTATTTGAAGATTCTGATTCCGATTCTGCTGGCAAACTGCGGACTAATGTACCTTTTGGTGGACTGCCTGGGGCTTCCAGCCTTCCTGATAAAACCGCTGGTGGATGGGGGCCTGTATGCCGTCAGCTTCGTGTCCCAAAATCGGATGGCCCAAGGGGAAAGACGGCGGCGGGACGTGGTCAGCGGGCGCCCGCGGCAGTGTTAGCGTACCAGTAGGCGCTGTCCTTCAGGATCCGCCGTTGGCTGGGGTAGTCTACATACACCAGCCCGAACCGCTCGCCATAGCCGCTGTGCCACTCGAAATTGTCCGTCAGGGACCAGTGGAAGAAGCCCCGGATGTCGGCCCGCTCCGCGCCCCGTTGGAGGGCGTCCAGATAGCGGGACAGGAAATCGATCCGGTCCGGGTCGTGGACCTTGCCGTCCAGGAAAATATGGTCGTTGCAGCTCAGGCCGCATTCCGTGACGTACAGGGGCAGGCCGTATCGCCGGTAGAGGTCCGCGTAGCCGTATTCCATAATCTCCGGCGTGACGGGCCATTTCAGCGCCGTCCTGGGAAAGCCGGGACAGCGGGGGAGGTATATGGGCTCTCCGTCCGGCCCGGCGGCGATTTCATGCCCGTTATAGGAGTTGACGCCGATCATGTCGGGGACGGCGTGCATGATTTCCCACTCCTCCGGCGTGATGGCGTCCATCAGCGCGGCAAGGCGGGGACCCTCCGGTTCCACCCGGCCAAAGCACGCCGCATCCAGCCCGCAGGGATGGGTGAACATCCAGTCCCCGTCCGGCATGGCGAAGGCCGCTTTTGTGGACGCCGCCCGGTCCTCCGGAGTATGGGGCCAGCAGAGCCGCCCGGTAGAGGCCAGGCCCACTTGGGCGGCGGGATCGGCTCTGCGGACGGCCCTGGCCGCCAGGCCGTGGGCCATCATCAAGTGTTTCCAGCAGCGTGCCAGCCGGGGAAGATCGTACCGCTTTCCCGGCGCGTGCAATCCCTGGGCATAGCCCAGGCTCAAAACAATCTGGGGCTCGTTCAGCGTGAAATAGTGGCGGACGCGGCCGCGGAAATGGGCCGCCATCATTCCGGCGAAGCGTCCGAAGGACGAGGCCGTCTCCGGAAGGAGCCAGCCGCCCCGGTCCTCCGCCGCCTGAGGCAGCTCCCAGTGATAAAGCGTCACCCAGGGCGTGATTCCCCGGGCGAGGCAGGCGTCCGCCACCCGGTCGTAGTAAGCCAGGCCCCCGGCGTTCCAATTCCCGTCGCCCAAAGGGTCCACCCTGGCCCAGCTGGTGGAGAAGCGGTAGTGCCGGATGCCCAGCTGGACCAGGATGTCCAGGTCCTCTTCAAAGCGGTGGTAGGCGTCGCAGGCGACGGACCCGTCGCCTGCGTCTGCAATGGCTCCCGGGCGGCGGCAGAAAGCGTCCCAGATACACTCCCCGCCGCCGTCCAGCCGGGAGTGACCCTCAATCTGATAGGCGCTGGAAGCGGCGCCCCAAACAAAATCCTGTCGAAATCCCATAGCGTTACCCCATAAGGACGCGGACGGATACGGTTTTTCCCGCTCCGGCTGGAGGGATCACGGTTCCCTCCAGCCGTGCGCCGTCTACATAGAGTTCTTTCACTCCGTGCTGCACGCCTTTCGGATTTTCCACGGCAATCTGATAGACCGCGCCCCGGAAGCGGCGGCTGACGGTGAATCCGGACCAGCCGGAGGGAATGCACGGGTCGATCCGCAGTCCGTCCAGCTCCGGCTGGATGCCCAGAATGGCCTGGGAGATTGCGGTAAAGCTCCAGGCGGATGCGCCTGTGAGCCAGCTGTTCTTGGCCTCGCCGAAGACGGCCGCGTCCTTTCCCGCCACCATTTGGCTGTACACATAGGGCTCCGTGCGGTGAATTTCACTGACGTTTTCCAGGTAGGCCGGACAGAGCTTCCGGTAAGTCTCAAAGGCCCGGTCCCCGTGGCCCAGCTTGGCCTCCGCCCAGGTAATCCAGGGATTGTTGTGGGAGAAAATGCCCGCGTTTTCCTTATATCCCGGCGGATAGCTACTGATTTCCCCCAGCTCCAGCCGGTAGCCGGTATAGGGAGGCTGGTGAAGCACGATTCCGAAGGGGGTATCCAGCCGCTCTTCCACACTCTTCAAGGCCCTGGCCGCCTGCCCGGTCTCGATTCCGATGCCCGCCATGACGCACATGCCCTGCGGCTCAATGTAAATCTGACCTTCCTCGCATTCCCGGCTGCCTACCGGAGCTCCGAAGGCGTCATAGGCCCGGAGAAACCAAGCGCCGTCCCAGCCGGAGGTGAGGACGGTTTTTTCCATGTCCTCCACCGCCTGGAAGCATGCCTCCGCCTCGTCCGTCAGCCCCTGCCGGAGGCAGAGCTCCCCGTAGCATCGGCCGTACTTGACGAACATACCGGCGATGAATACCGATTCCGCCGCCGGACCTTCGCTGGGGCCGGTGGTTTGGAAGCTTTCCCCAGGGGAGCGGGAGAAGCAGTTGAGGTTCAGGCAGTCGTTCCAGTCCGCCCGCCCGATGAGGGGCAGGCCGTGAGGGCCCAAATGCTCCGCCGTATAACGGAAGCTGCGCCGCAGGTGCTCCATCAATGGAGCGGCGGCGCTTTCGTCGTTGTCGAAAGGAACCCGCTCCTCCAGAATGCTCCAATCCCCTGTCTCCCGCAGGTAGGCGTCTGCTCCGGCAATGAGCCAGAGGGGGTCGTCGTTAAAGCCGCTGCCTACGGCCAGATTGCCCTTTTTGGTGAGAGGCTGGTATTGGTGGTAGGCGCTGCCGTCGGGAAACTGCGTAGCCGCGATGTCCAAAATCCGCTCCCTGGCCCGCTCCGGGATCATGTGCACAAAGCCCAGCAGGTCCTGGCAGGAGTCCCGGAAGCCCATGCCCCGGCCCGTGCCGCTTTCAAAGTAGGAGGCGGAGCGGCTCATGTTGAAGGTGACCATGCACTGGTATTGGTTCCAGGTGTTGACCATGAGGTCCACATTTTCATCCGGGGAGCGGACCTCAAAATTGGAGAGCAGGCCCGCCCAATACCGGCCCAGCGCCAGGAAGGCGGCCTCGCTCTGTTCCCGGGTCCGGTAGCGGTCCATCAGTGCATGCGCTCGCCGCTTGTTGATGACGCCGGGGGCGGAAAACTTCTCTGCCTCCGGATTTTCGATGTACCCCAGGCCCAGGAGCAGATACTCCTCCTCTCCCGGCTCCAAGTCCATGTGGAACTGCATCGCTCCCACCGGGGCCCAGCCCTGGGTCACGGACCCGGTGCAGACGCCCTTTGATACCGCCTCCGGCGCGGAGGGGGAGCCGTAGGGCCCCATGAAAGCGTCCCGTGCGGTGTCGAAGCTCTGGAAGGGCCGGTCGGCCCAGAAAACGGCGTAATGATTCCGGCGCTCCCGGTATTCCGTTTTATGGTAAATGGCGTTGGGCTCCACCTCCACCTCGCCGGTGGACAGATTGCGCTGGAAGTTGGTGCTGTCGTCCACCGCGTCCCAGAGGCAGAACTCCACAAAGGGGAAGAGCTCCAGGGATTTCCGTTCTTCCGAGCGGTTTTTTACCGACAGCTCTATCAGCAAACACCGTTCACCCCGAGGGACGAAGAGGCGCTGGGCCGCGAAAAGGCCGTTCTTTTCCCCTTCAATGCGGGTGTAGCCCAGGCCGTGACGGCAGCAGTAGGCGTCTAACTCGGTCTGCACCGGCTGCCAGCCGGGATTCCAAACCGTATCCCCGTCCTTGATGTAGATGTGGAAGCCCTCCTGATCCGGCGGGCAGTTGTTGTAGCGGTAACGGGTGATCCTGCGCAGACGCGCATCTTTATAAAAGCAATAGCCCCCGGCCGTGTTGGAGAGCAGGGTGAAAAAATCCTCGCTGCCCAAGTAGTTGATCCAGGGAAGGGGAGGCCGGGGCGAGGTGACGACGTACTCCCGCCGGAGGGCGTCAAAGTATCCGAATTGCATAGGCCAATACCTCCTGTGTCGTTGTAGGCGGCCGCTGAGCTGCCGTGTCGAAAACGATTAAGTTGTCATTATATCCAATATACCCTTTATACAATATCGGATTTTTTCCAAAAATGCAAGCATTATTTTCTAATTTTTTACAATTCACGACATTTTGTATAGATAAATACTCTGCAACGAAGAAAGAGTCATTATTTGACAGAGAGTTAAGTAAATTTTCGCAAGCGGAATGACTAAAATTTCGTAAATGAATTCAGGCGATTCTACAAAATGCGTCGGAATTGCGTAAAATATCAAAAAATCCCCTTGCATTTTTTGGAAATATCGGGTATGTTAGATTTACGAAAACGATTAAGGAACTTCCGGGACAAAGGAGGTGGTCGGCCGGGATGGTCTCCATGAAGGATATTGCTCAGCGCTGCGGGGTCTCTGTTGCTTCCGTCAGCAAGGCTTTAAACGGACAACAGGATATCGGCAGGGAGACCAGGGAGCGCATCCTTCGGGCTGCGGACGAAATGGGATACCTGACCAACTCTGCCGCACGGGCCCTGAAAACCAACCGCACCTATCACATCGGCGTGCTCTTTGTGGATGAGCGCCGCAGCGGCCTGGCGCACGAGTACTTCTCCGCCGTTCTGAACAGCCTGAAGGAGGAGGCCGAGGCCAGGGGATACGACATTACCTTCATCAACCGCCACGCCGGGAATAAGCCGACGACGTATCTCCAGCACTGCCGCTACCGCAGCTTGGACGGCGTCATCATCGCCTGTGTGGATTTCAGCGATCCGCAGGTCTTGGAGCTGGTGGATTCCTCTTTGCCGGTGGTGACCATCGACCATGTGTTTAACAACCGCATGGCGGTGGTTTCCGATAACGTCAGCGGAACGGAGGCCCTGGTCCGTCATGTTTATGAGATGGGCCACCGCCGGATCGCTTTTATCCACGGAGAGCGCACCGCCGTCACGGAGAACCGTTTGATCGGCTTCTACCGGGCCTGTGAGGAATTGGAGGTGGAGACGCCGGAAGAGTATGTAATTGAGGGGGTGTATCACGATCCGGACCGCTGCGGGGAGCTGACCAGAGCGCTGCTGGAGCTGCCGGAACCGCCCACCTGTATCTTGCTGCCGGATGATTTTTCCGCCATCGGCGGGCTCAACGCCATCCAGAAGATGGGTCTGCGGGTGCCGGAGGACGTTTCCGTCACCGGGTACGACGGGATTCATCTGGCCAACGTCATCCATCCCCGGCTGACGACCTATTATCAGGATACGGACGTGCTGGGGAGGACCGCCGCATCCAAGCTGATTGAACTGATTGAGAAGCCCCGGACCGCCCTGCCGGACCGGTTTCTGATCCCCGGTGCGCTGCGGGAAGGAAAGTCCGTCCTGCGGCTTGTCTGAGAAAATTTTGCTGGAAGCCATGGCTTCCGTTCCCTGTGACGCAGTCACAGGGAATGCGACTCTGGTGATTCCCGCGCTGGAAGCGCGGTTCACTTTGCACCGTTCCTATTAAGCGTTTCACATTTCATAAAGGAGGATTTTTAAGATGAAAAAGTTGTTTGCCCTGCTTCTTGCCCTTGTTATGACGCTGTCGCTTGCCGCTTGCGGCGGCGGCTCGGGTGAAAGCGCGCCCCCTGCCGGCGCATCCACCTCCGACCCCGCTCCCGCCGAGGAGGGCAAGGTGTTTAACATCTATGCCTGGAACGAGGAATACAAGGGTTTCTTTGAAAAGTACTATCAGGTCCCCGAGGGGATTACCGTTAACTGGATCATCACCCCCAGCGCCGACGGCGCCTACCAGGATAAACTGGACGCGGCTCTGATGGGCCAGGCCGGGGCTGCGGCCGACGACAAGGTGGATATGTTCCTGGCCGAGGCCGACTACATCCTCAAATACACCAACAGCGGCGCTACCCAGGATATCACCGCCCTGGGCGTGACCGATTTCTCCAATGCCTATCCCTATACGGTTCAGGCGGCTTCCGACGCCGACGGCGTGGTGAAGGGCGTGTCCTTCCAGTGCTGCCCCGCCGCTATGATTTACCGCCGGTCCATCGCCAAGGACGTGCTGGGCACCGACGATCCCGCTCAGGTCCAGGCCGCCGTCTCCGATTGGGACAAGTTCAACGCCGTGGCCGAGCAGGCCGCCGCGAAGGGTTACCTCATGACCGCCTCTGAGGCCGCCACCTACCGGGTGTTCTCCAACAACGTCTCCTCTCCCTGGGTAGACGGAAACAACCAACTCCAGATCGACGCGAATATCCAGGCTTGGATGAAACAGGCCAAGGACTTCTCCGACAAGGGCTACACCCAGGACTGCGACATTTGGTCCGACGAGTGCACCGCCCAGATGTTCGCCTCCGGCAAGGCCATGTGCTACTTCGGCCCCGCGTGGTACTTCAATTTCTCCATGGGCAACGCGCAGGACGCGAAAAAGGGCTGCTCCGGCGACTGGGCCATCTGCCAGGGTCCCCAGGCCCACTTCTGGGGCGGCACCTGGCTGCTGGCCGCCTCCGGTTCCGATAACCCCACTATGCTGGCGGATGTCATGAACACCTTCATCAACGACGAGGAAGTCTGCTCCCTGCTGGTGGAAAAGGAGGCGCAGTTCTCCAACAACAAGGCTGTCAACGCCAAATTCGCCGAGGATCCCAACTTCGGAAACGCGTTCCTGGGCGGACAGAACGACACCGCCATGTTTGTCGAAATGGCCGGAAACATTAAATTCGAGAACCAGACCATCTACGATCAGCTCCTCAACGAGGGTCTCCAGGCCAACTGGCGGGAGTACTGCAAGGGCACTGTTTCCGAGGAAGAGGCCATGAGCAACTTCTACAAATATGTCAATGAGAAGTATCCCAGCATCACTACCCCGTAAAACCGGATAAGGACCCCTTAACGGGACAAATCGCCGGCTGGGGCAGGGGAAAGGCCCTGCCCCGGCCGCCCCTATCCCCGTCGATTTTCAACAGAAGGAGGAATCCGCCATGGGAAAGCAGCCGCTCCGCCGGAAGGGCGTCAGCTATGCCAAGTGGGGTTACATCTTCATTGCGCCGTTCTTTATCGCTTACGCTATTTTTCACCTGGCCCCCCAGGTGCTGACCGTCTACAACAGCTTTTTTGAGAACTACCGGGAGGGCCTGACCCAGGTGGGGCCGAACTTCGTGGGGCTGAAAAACTACGTTACCCTGTTTACGCCCGATTCCAGCGGCAGCGTGGACATTTTGAAGTATGCGGGCAACACCGTGGCCCTTTGGGTGGGGGGCGCGGTGCCTCAAATCATTGTCGCCCTGCTGCTGGCGATTTTCTTCACCAGCTACCGGCTGCGGATCAAAGGACAGGCGTTCTTCAAGGCGGTCATCTATCTGCCCAATCTTATCATGGCCTCCGCTTTCTCCATGCTGTTTTACACCCTGTTTTCCAACGTGGGCCCGGTGAATCAGCTTTTGATGCAGCTGGGCTGGTCGGACCATGTGATTGACTTTTTCGCCGTCAAATTTACCGTCCGGGGCTTAATCTGCCTGATGAATTTCCTGATGTGGTTCGGCAACACCACGATCCTGCTGATGGCGGGCATCATGGGCATTGACCAGAGCCTCTTTGAGGCGTCTACCATTGACGGAGCCAGCTCCCTCCAGACCTTCTTCCGGGTGACGCTGCCCCTGCTGACGCCCATCCTGGTGTACACCATTATCACGGCCCTGATCGGCGGCCTCCAGATGTTCGACGTCCCTCAGGTCCTCACCAACGGCCTGGGCACGCCCAACCGCTCGTCTACGACGCTGATTATGTACCTGAACAACTACCTGGGCACCAGCAAAAACTACGGCATGGCCGGGGCCATTTCCGTGGTGGTCTTCATCCTCACCGCCCTGCTCAGCATCCTGGTGTTCAAGTCCCTGACCCGGCAGCGGGAACAGTGAGGAGGCGGAAGAGATGAAACAAGGGAATACCTCCGAGAGCCGCCGGGCTCGGGCCATGCTGGCGGCCACCCGGGCCGTGGTTTACGCGATTTTGATTTTCCTGAGCGTGCTGTGCCTGTTTTCCTTTTATCTGCTGATTGTCAACGCCAGCCGGAGCAACGCGGACCTACAGGGTGGCTTCCGCTTTCTTCCCCAGGGAAATTTCCTGATAAACCTGAGGAACTCCTGGAACGACGCCTCCATCAACATTCCCCGGGGAATGCTGAACAGCTTCGTCGTGGCGCTCTGCACCTCCGTGCTGACCACTTATTTCTCCGCCCTGACGGCCTACGGCCTCCACGCCTATGAATTCCGGATGAAACGGGCGGCCTTTACCTTTATCATGGCGGTGATGGTCATTCCCAAGCAGGTCTGTGCCGCGGGCTTTGTGCAGCTGTGCTACAAGTTCCATTTGACCAACAGCTATCTGCCCCTGATTCTTCCCGGCATCGCCGCTCCCATCGTGTTTTTCTACATGAAGCAGTACATGGAAAGCACTCTGCCCATGGAGATTATCGACGCCGCCCGAGTGGACGGCTCCGGAGAATTCTATACCTTCAACCGCATCATCCTGCCCATGCTGAAGCCGGCCCTGGCGGTACAGATGATTTTCTCCTTCGTGGAGTCCTGGAACAATTACTTTCTGCCCGCCCTGCTGCTGGACAAAGCGGAACTGAAAACGGTGCCCATCATGATTGCCCAGCTCCGGGCGGCGGACTACTCCAAGTTTGACCTGGGCAAGGTGTACATGTTTATCCTCTTGGCAATTCTCCCGGTTTTGGTGGTTTATATCTTCCTTTCAAAATCCATCATCAAGGGTGTTACCGCAGGATCCGTCAAGGGCTGAGCGGTGAAAAAAGAGCACGCCGCGGAACAGGTTCCGCGGCGTGCTTTTTGCGCAAATGTTTCTGTGGTCCGCTTTTGGGATTGTTAAAGGGAATCCTGGGGCTCTTTGCTTAGGGTCTCCTTCCGGCTTTTCAAGAGCACGCATTCTCCGGTCCGGACGCATTCTCCGCAGCCGATGCAGGGCGTGGCTCCGCTCTTATCGGTGTAGAGAAATCCGCAGATGATTGCCGGAACTGCCAGAACCGCCAGTAAAAACAGCCAACCATACCAAGCCATGACAGCACCTCCATTTTTATTGTTTAAAACTTACCATAAAAAAGGCGGCTCTGTCAGTGGCACCTGCAACAGGCGAAGCCCCAGAAGGGGCAGCAAAACTTCCGCCGGACCGGGGAGAGACGAAAGCGGGAATTCCTGTGCGTCAATGATTTGTCCATCCGGCCGGGGAAGCGCCCGCTGGACGCAGAGCACCGGCGACCTCAGGCTGGAAAGGGTAAGGCTGTCCCGAGGGGAGAGACCGTAGGAAATCACCGTCTCCGCCTGGAGGCGGGGAGGAAGGGCCTGTAGTTCTCCAGGGGCCAGCAGGAGGCGGCAGACAATGTTCCCGCCGGTCTCTCGGCCCTCCGTCAGCGCCCGGCAGCCTTCCGGCGTCAGAGCCAGCAGGGGCCAGATATGCTCCGTCAGCTCTCCGTCCCGCCGGACCGGCCGCACGCCGGGCGGGAGAAAACGCACCCATTCCATTGGGCAGTCGAAAATCGCGGCGTCCATCCCATCCCCCCGTTTCTTTTGACGGAAATTAGTGTTTGCGCCGCCGGAGATTCCATGCAAAATTTCCTCGTCTTTTTCCGCCGAGTGTGGTACAATAGGAAAAACAGGCATTGGGGACGCTGGAAGTACCGCGCGGAAGGGAGAGGTAGTGTGGACTTTTGGGGCCATTTGAAAACCGTAAACCGCCACCGTGCCCTGGTGCGGAAGCACTGCTTCCGGCTGGGGCTCTACTGGCAGGGGCTGACCCACGACCTGTCCAAGTACTCCCCGGTGGAGTTCTGGCCGGGGGTGAAGTACTTCCAGGGGGACCACAGCCCCAATGACCAGCAGCGCCGGGAGGAGGGCTACAGCGCCGCCTGGCTCCACCACAAGGGGCGGAATCGGCACCATTTTGAATATTGGACGGACTACCAGATGGACGGCAGCGGCATCGGCGGCGTGGAGATGCCGCCCAAGTACGTGGCGGAGATGTTCTGCGACCGGCTGGCCGCCAGCAAGGTCTATCAGGGGGAGAATTTTGACGCCGGACATCCCTACAAGTTCTTTGAGCGGGGAAAGGGGCGGCGGCTTTTGCTTCACCCCAACACGGCGGCGTTGCTGGAAAGGATTTTGATCATCCTCCGGGATGAGGGAGAGGACGCGGCCTTCGATTTTGTCCGCCGGGAGGTCCTGGGAAAGAAATGACGCGCGGAGGGTTGGCCTCCACGCGTCATTCTCATTTGATGTTTGCCCCGAAGAAGGACAGCAGCTTCAAAAGCGGTTTCCAGAGGCCTGGGCAGTGCTCCAGAAGGAACGCCTCCACCTCCGGCTGGGTCAGGCCGCTTCCCCAGAGGAGAACGTGTTTTCCAGCGGCGTCATACCCCACGGCGGTTTCCCCGACGGCGGCCACGCCCACGGCGATCTTTCCGCCCAGGGCGGCCACGCCTCCGGCGTACCACAGGCCCAGCGCCACCGGGCCGAAGGCCAGCAGCCCAATGGCCACCGGCCCCAGCGCCGCCAGGCCAAAGGCCAGGGCCCCCAGGGCTAGGACCCCCACGCTGAAGGCTCCCAGGCTGAAAACGCCCACGCTGAGGAGCCCCAAGGCCACCACGCCCACCGCGATGTTTCCAATGGCGATGATACCCCTGGCGGTCCGCCGATTGCGCATCATATGGGGATAGAAGGAGAAGCAGATGGAAACCAGCGGCAGTCCGAAAAGCCTGGTCTTGCTCTCCCAGGTCCAGGCCCGGAAGTACCGGGTGATTTCCTCCACCTGCTCCTCCAGCTTTGCGGTGGAAGGGGAAGCCTCCGGGGCGGGGCGCTCCGGCTCCTCCAGGCGGTCCTTCACCAGATAGTCCACGCTGACGGAGAACAGCTCCGACAGGGCGACGAGCTTGGAGAGCTCCGGCGCGGCCGCGCCGCTCTCCCATTTACTGACGGACTGCCGGGTCACTCCCAGCCGGTCCGCCAGCTGCTCCTGGGATAAGCCCTCCCGGCGGCGGAGCTCCAGCAGTTTTTCAGAAAATGTCTTCATGCAATCTTCTCGCTTTCTCTTGAGTTGGCCTTATGCTAGCCCGCTTCGCCGAAAAAAGCAAGAACGCGGCGGGTGGAACTTTGTCAACCGTTGGTTGCGCCTGCTGCGGCACAAGGGTTTCCAGATTTTTGGAAATCAGGGAGGAGAGCCGAAGGCCCGGACGGGCTTTCACCGATATTATAGGAGCTTTCCCAGGAAAAGCAAGCTTCCGGCGGCCCGTTCCCGGCACGGACGCTATTTATAGACATTGTGCACAAAGGTTTTCCGGCATTTTCTGAAATATCGGAAAAAAATTTCGCCGGATTCTGGATTCCACCCTTGTTTATTTTCGCCGTAAATGTTACACTAAAGACAACACCCCTTCGGGGGATTTGCGGATACCTTATGTTTTAGAGGAGGATGTTTACATGAACACCTATCTTTCCAGTGTCATCGAGCATGTGAAGACCCGGCACGCCAACGAGCCGGAGTTTGTCCAGACGGTGGAGGAG
>VSMY01000073.1 GCA_009773995.1 Oscillibacter sp.
GTTCTCGGCGGAATATTTGCGCTTGTAGCGGAAGTCCATCAGGGTGGACATATGGTCGTCCACCTGGAGGATGATGGAGCCGCCCCGGCCGCCGTCGCCGCCGTCGGGGCCGCCCGCCGCCACGTACTTTTCCCGGTGGAAGGTGATGGCGCCGCTGCCGCCGTTTCCCGCCCGCACCGTGATGCGGGCTTTGTCAATAAATCCTGATGGCATTTGGAATCTCCTTTTTCCCAAAAGAGGGGCTTGTACTCGCCCTTGCGGGCGGGGCGGAATGGATACCGGCGATGGCTGGTCCATTGCACCCCCCATTCTCTCTTTTGCGAAAAGAGAGAATGCGCCGTGCACGGTGGAAGAGAGAAAACGGGGGCGCGGCTGGAGTACAGACCGCTTGATACGCATGTCTCCAGCACGCGGCGTAGTGCGGGCGGGGATGGGCAAAAACTGAATGGCCGAAGCGCCGCTTTCCGCTGCCGCTAGTCTTCCCCAAACGGTAGCGGTTCACGCCCCGCCAGTTGGTCCAGGGTCACGCCGAAGTAATCGGCAAACGCGCAGAACATAGAGAGGCTCGGCTCCCGTTCTCCGGACTCATAGCGGCGGTAAGTGCCGCCCGCAATGCCGCATCGCACGGCGACAACCTCTTGGCTTTCACGGCGGCGCTTTCTGCATATCTTTAAATTCTCAGAAAAACTGCTCATACTTTCTCCTGATATCTCTTGACAATTCGTCCTGGTATGAGTATACTAAAATATATCCAAACGATGCGCATCAAAAGGGGTGATTCTGTGCAGTCTCTTATTGACGCCCTCTATTTCCACGCCCAAGAAAATCAGGTTTCCCGGTATCTCCAGACGGCGGAATACCGGCGGGCAATCTTCGGTATGGAAGAGGGCTGGGAGGCATTCCGGTCGACTTTAACAGCGGAGCAGGGGGAGCGGCTAAGCGCACTGTTGGCACAGAAGCTGGAAGTCATGCGCTTAGAAGATGAAGCGGTTTTCCGCTCCGGCCTCTCCATAGGGCTAACCCTAGGCCGCCTGTAAGCCATCGGGGGCAGAGCCCGCCCCCACCGCCAGGTGAGCGGCAGCGGAAAGAGGAGAAAGTCGATTCGACGACCACCAAAACCCCCGCTAGCACTACGCCGCGGGCTGGAGACATTCGTGAAACCGGAAGCACTCCAACCGCGCCCCCGTTTTCTCTCTTCCACCGTGCACGGCGCATTCTCTCTTTTCGCAAAAGAGAGAATGGGGGGTGCATTGGACCAGCTAGCATCTAGCTGCAATCCTCCCCGCCCGCAAGGGCCGGAACAATCCCCCCTTGAAAAGGGAAGAGCGAAAAAGGGCCCGGACGGAAAGTCCAGGCCCTTCTAAAACGCTCACTCAGCCTCGTAGACAGAGACCTGCTTGCGATCCTTGCCCAGCCGCTCGAAGCGGACCGTGCCGCTGGCGGTGGCAAAGAGGGTGTCGTCGCTGCCGCGGCCCACGTTCACGCCGGGGTGAATATGGGTGCCGCGCTGGCGCACCAGAATGTTGCCCGCCAGGACGAACTGGCCGTCCGCCCGCTTGGGGCCCAGGCGCTTGGCCTTGGAGTCGCGTCCGTTCTTGGTGGAGCCGCCGCCCTTCTTGTGGGCGAAGAACTGTAAACCAATGCGAATCATGTCAGGGACCATCCTTTCCTAAGAGTTTCCAGAGGCAGGGATTTTAATCCGCCTCTAAGACTTCGATATTTTCCGGGTACTCGTCGTGGAGCATGGTGAAGTAGAGCATCAGCCCCGTCAGAAGGGTCTGGCAGGTGCTCTCCGCCGTGGGGCCCAAGCCTCCGGGCAGGCGCAGGGAAACCAGCGCCTGTTTCTCGTCGAGCCGCACCGCGGCGGCGAGGCCCAGCACGTCGTTGACGGTGGCCTCCACCAGGGTGACGGCGGCGGTGATGGACGCGCAGAGGAGGTCTTCCCCCGCCTCGGCCCAGCCGCTGTGGCCCCTGGCCTCAAAGCCGGTAATCCGGCCCGCTTCCGTGTGGAAGGTGACGCTGGTCATGCTCAGACGGAGATCTTGCCGATCTCGACCTTGGTGTAGGGCTGGCGATGGCCCTGGCGCTTGCGGTAGCCCTTTTTGGGATTGTACTTGAAGATGCGGATTTTCTTTCCCTTGCCGTTTTTGACGACGGTGGCCTCCACGGAGGCTCCCGCCACGGTGGGCGCGCCGAAGGTGGCCTTGTCCCCGTCGATGACGGCCAGGACCTGGTCGAACTTCACGGCGTCTCCGGCCTCCTGGGGCAGCTTCTCGATGTAGACCACATCGCCCTCGGCCACCTTGTACTGTTTGCCGCCGGTCACAATAATCGCGTTCATGCTTGTTTCAACTCCTTCATTTACGGGCTCGCTGTCGGGGGCGGCGGCGGAGGCGAACTCCGGGCGCACTTTTCAAAGCCCATTCAAAGCGGCTTCCCTAGTATATCAGCAGAATTCGGGCTTGTCAATGGGGTTTTCCAAAATCCCCCCATTTTCTTTCAGCAGCTCGCCAGCAAAGCCTCCAGGTCCTCCTTGGAGAACTTCTGGACGTTGTCGCAGAAGCGGCAGGTGAGCTCCGCGCCCCCCTGCTCGGCTATCATGCTCCGCAGCTCCTCCCGGCCCAGGCTGAGGAGGGCCCGTTCCATCCGCTCCCGGCTGCAATCGCAGCGGTATTCAATGGGGCGCTTCTCCAAAACGTTCAGCGGAAGGCCCGGCAGGGCGGAGCGCAGCAGGGCCTCCGGGTCCGGGTCGGCCTTCAAAAGCTCCGTCACCGGCCCGGCGGCGCGGAGGGAGGCTTCCAGGGCCTCCGCCGTCTCCTCCGTCGCGCCGGGGAGGAGCTGGACCAGATAGCCCCCCGCCGCCAGGACACTCTGGTCCCGGTCCACCAGCACCCCCAGGCCGCAGGCCGTGGGAATCTGCTCGGACTCCACGAAGTACAGGGCGATGTCCTCGGCGATCTCCCCCCAGAGGAGGCCCACGCTGCCCACATACGGTTCCTTCATCCGAAGGTCCCGGATCACCGTCAGCGCGCCCTGGTTTCCCACGGCGGTTCCCACGTCCAGCTTCCCGTCCTCCCGGAGGGGGAGGTCGACGGCGGGATTTTCCACCGTGCCCCGGACGTTGCCCTCGTGGTCGGCAACCGCCAGCAGCGTCCCCAGGGGGCCGCCGCCCTTAATCTGCAGGGTGAGGCTGGCGGCTTCCTCTTTCAGGGCGTTGCCCATCATGGAGGCCCCCGCCAGGAGGCGGCCCAGGGCCGCCGTGGCCACCGGCAGGGTTTTGTGAATCTGCCGGGCCCGCTCCGTCAGGTCCCGGGTGGACACGGCGGAGACTTTCATCAGGCCGTCTTGGGAGATGGCCCGAATTAACTGATCACTCATTGAAAAACTCCTCGCTTTAACTGCATGCGAATTGCCAGCGGTCCTCGTCCGGCTTTGGGGGCTGGTCCGTCAGGTCCCCCGTCAGCTTGACGGAGGAAAAGCCCGCCTCGGCGAGATACCGCCGGAGCTCCTCCTCGCTCCAGGCCCGCTCCCGGTGCTCCTCGAAGGAGCGGTCCCAGGCCCCGTCGGGCCGGAGGCGGAACAGGTCCACCTGGTAGGTGCAGATCCGCTTTTTCTCCGAAAAGAAGGTCCGCCAGACGCAGCAGGAATCCTCCGTCTCGTCCATGTAGAGCTGCCCGTCCATCCGCCGGAGCTTATAGGGGGTGTTCACGTCGAACAAAAAGAGGCCCCCCGGCTTCAGCCAGCGGCGGACATGGCGGAGGGTCTCTTTCAAATCCCGCTCCGCCGTCAGGTAGTTCAGGGAGTCCAGGGTGGACACCGCCGCGTCCACCGGCCGGGCCAGGCGGAGCCTGGGCATGGCCTGGCGGAGGAACAGGGGCGGGCGCTCCAAGTCCTGGGCCTTGGCCGCCGCCTGGGTCAGCATCTCCTCGGAGCCGTCTGTGGCGACGACCGCGTATCCCCGCTTCGCCAAAAGGCACGCGATGGTCCCCGTGCCGCACCCAAGGTCCAGCACCGTCTCCACAGGGATGGGGCTCTTGCGGAGCCGCCGCGCGAGAAAGGCCGCCCGGCGGCGGTAGGCCCCGTCGGCCATGAGCCCGTCGTAGCTGGCGGCCAGGGCGCCGTAGGCGCTCATGACGGCTTGTCCTTCATCCGGGCGAAGAGCTGGGCATAGGCCCCCGTGCCGTAGTTCAGCGAGCGGTTCACCCGGCTGATGGTGGCGCTGGACGCGCCGGTGCGCTCTAAAATCTCGTTGTAGATCATGCCGTCGTCCAGCAGGGAGGCCACCTCAAACCGCTGCTCCATGCTCCGAAGCTCCGCCACGGTGCACAGGTCCTGAAAAAACTGGTAGCACTCTTCCTCGTCCTGGAGCTGTAAGATGGCCTTGTAGAGCTGGCCGCTTTTTTCTTTCTTGCCGATCTTCACGCTGTGACCTCCTGTCTTCATTTTCAACACTCCTATTTTAACCTTTCAGAGCGTGAAAGTAAAGGGGGCATTTGAGGAAAATTTCGGGAAAAAGGCCCGCCTCCGTCACCGCCGCTCCCCCCGGCGCATAGGCTGGAGAAACACGGGGAAAGGAGCGGTGGCTGTGGGAGAGCGTCTGGAAAGCCTGGAGACGGAGCCCTTCGCGGCGGAGCGGGAGTGGACGGTGGAGGGCGTGCCGGCGCTGACGGCGGCGGCCCAGGTCCCCGAGCCCACGGGGAAGGACCGGACGGCCCGGCGCGTCCGGCGCTTTTACCAATTACAGTGCCGCGCCTTTCTCCGCTACTGCGAAAAGTGCCTCCTGCCCCAGGCGGCGGCGGAGTACCGCCTGGCCCTGGAGGCCAGCCGCCCCCTGCCCGCCTTCCGGGCGGAGCTTTCCTACCGGGTGACCTACAACGCGGGCGGGCTCTGGAGCCTCTACACCGAGGTCCGGGAGACCCTGGGCCCCGGCCCGGCCCTGGCGACCCGGCGGGGGGCCACCTGGGACCTGGCGGCGGGCTACCCGGCGCCGCTGAAGGACTTCTTTCCCGCCGGGACGGCCTGGAAAAAAAAGCTCCTCGCCCACGCGGCGGCGGAGGCGGAGCGCCGGGAGCGGGCCGGGGCGGGCCGCTGGCGGGAGGACTGGCGGCGCCAGCTCCGGCGGCGGTTCAACCCCCAGAACTTTTACCTGACGGAGGAGGGCCTGGCCTACTTCTGGCCCATGTACGCCATCGCCCCGGCGTCGGAGGGGGTGCCGGTGTTCCTCCTGCCCTATGGGGAGGGAGTGCCGCCGGAGCGGAACCCGGAAGCCTGAGCGGAGGACCCCAGCTCGCTGGGGTCTATGCTGATATCCCAGACGTCCAGGAGAATACAAACACGGCGCACCGCGTCCTTTTCATCCTGGGCAACTCGGATGGCTCGGGCAATGGCAAGTCCCAAGGGGCATGCTTCCCGGTCCTTCAATTGGCACGCAGTTGATTTGTGCTTCATTCTGATTTGCCTCCAAAACCGTAATTTTCTACATATATGTAGGCATTATAGCAAGAAAACTCCATATCATCAAGGTATATCCTATATATATGGAGTATTTTTATGAAACGCAGTACGCCCATGCGCCGCAACATCGGCGCGAAGGTTCAGTATTACCGGAGACAGATGGGATTAACGCAGAAGGAACTTGCCGCCCAGCTACAGGTCAACGGCTGCGATTTATCAGAGACGATTGTGGGGCATATTGAGACCGGACACAGGGCCGTCTCCGTTTTTGAAATCGACAAACTGACGGAGGTCCTGCAAGTGGACTACAACGCCCTGTTTGCCCAGGATTGAGCGCGAAAAGAGACAGCCCTCTCGGGCTGTCTCTTTATCTTTATGAGCCGCCGCCTCACTTCACGGCCTTGACCACCAGGCGGGTCAGGCCGAAGAGGCCGATGGCGTTGGGAATGACCATCAGGTTATTGAACATGTCGGACAGCTCCCACACCAGGTCGTTGGAGGCCAGGGTCCCCAGGAAGATGAACACCAGGGCAATCAGCGTATAGACCACAATGGACTTCTTTCCAAACAGGTAGTTCATGTTGATCTTGCCGAAGAGGTTCCAGCCCAGGATGGTGGAGAAGGCGAAGAAGAACAGGCACACGGCCACGAACATGGCCCCCAGGTTCTCCCCGAAGACCACGCCGAAGGCGGTCTGGGCCAGGTTGGCCTTGCCGATGACCTCGGTGACGGAGCCGGTGTAGCCCCCGGCCAGAGGGCCGTCGGCGGTGTACAGGGTGGAGATGATGACCAGGGCGTTCAGGGTCAGCACCACAAAGGTGTCGATGAACACGCCGATCATGGCCACCACGCCCTGGTCGTGGGGGCAGGCCACGTTGGCCAGCGCGTGGGCGTGGGGGGTGGAGCCCATGCCGGCCTCGTTGGAGAACAATCCCCGCTTCGCGCCCTGGCTCAGGGCGATTTTCAGCGCCGCGCCGAAGCCGCCGCCCAGAATGGCCTGGGGCTGGAAGGCGTACTTGAAGATCATGCCGATGGTGGCGGGGAGGTACTTGGCCCGGACCACCAGCACCACCAGGCCGCCCAGGACGAAGAGGGCCGCCATGATGGGGACGATTTTTTCCGTGACGGAGGCCAGGCGCTGCACGCCGCCCAGGAAGATAATGGCGCAGATGGCCACCAGCACCACGCCCACAATCCAGGAGGGCACGCCGAAGGCCGTCTGGAAGGTGGAGCCGATGGAGTTGGACTGGACCATGCAGCCGAAGAAGCCCAGGGCCAGGATGATGGCGATGGAGAAGAAGCCCGCCAGGAACTTGCCGAAGGCCCCCTTGAAGGCCGTGGTGATGTAGTACACGGGGCCGCCCTGGATGCTGCCGTCTTTATCCTTCACCCGGGTCTCCTGAGCCAGGACGGCCTCGGAGTAAATGGTGGCCATACCGAAGAAGGCGATGATCCACATCCAGAAGATGGCTCCGGGGCCGCCGGTAAGAATCGCGCCGGAGGCGCCCACGATGTTGCCGGTGCCCACCTGGGCGGCGATGGCGGTGGCCAGGGCCTGGAAGGAGCTCATGCCGCTGTCATGCCGGCCGCCGGCCAGGGTCAGGTTGCCGAAGACCTTTCCCATGCCCTCGCCGAAGCAGCGGATCTGGACAAAGCGGGTCTTGATGGAGAACCACAGGCCCACCGCGATGAGCAGGCCCACCAGGATGTAGTCGGACAGGTAGGCGTTGATGGTCTGCACAATGGGCAGAAGCGTGGCTTGCACTTGCTGTAACATAGGTTGTTTCCCTCCTGAAAAAATAAAAGGAACGGCCCCGCGCCGCTCCGAACAAGAGGACGGAAACGGGGAAATCCCCCGCGCCGTTCCACTCCGTCCTTTTACCTGAGAGATTCGGCGGGCGCTCCCACGCGCCGCCTTGCACCTTCGGTACCCGTTTCCGGGCTTCTCCAGAGCCGCATCCGTCCCCGGTCCCTCGGCCCGAGGGCCTGTTTCCGGGGATTTCCTTTGCCGATATCCAATTTGGTATTACCTTAACACGCCCCGGCCCCGTTGTCAATCGTGCATTTTCACAAAATGTCCGCAAAGAGGAGACGGATATTCTCCGCACAAGGACAAAAAGAAGGGGCACAACGTGCCCCTTGCGATTTCAATAAAACGGCTGTGTTCGTTACCGGGCGGAAACCTCAAATGGACAACAGGCGTTAGAGCGCGATAAAGTCCTTTGGATGCTTCCTTTCAAGAAAGTATCACAGCTCCCGCACGGAGACCACCCCGGCGGTGGCGAGGATCTCCTGCTTGAGGTGATCCACATCCAGCCCCTTGTGGAGGCGCAGGGTGAAGATGGCGCAGGCGTTGTGCTCCTCGTTGGACTTGGAGTGGATGATGCCCATGTTGAGGATTTTCAGCCCGTGCTCCCGGAACTCCTGGAGGAGGACGTCCATGGTCTTGTTGTCGCCGTACTCGATGTAGAGATTGACCTCCGGGGCGTTTTGCAGCATCCGGTATTCCACCCGGGAGAAGAACAGCTCGGCAATCAAAATCAGGAAGGTGGCGAAGAGGCCCCCCTCGTAGAAGCCGCCGCCCAGGGCCAGGCCGATGATGGCCGCCGCCCACAGGCCCGCCGCCGTGGTCAGGCCCTTCACCCGCTGGCGGCGGGTGACGATGATGGTGCCCGCGCCGATGAAGCCGATGCCCGCCACCACCTGGGCCCCCAGCCGGGCCATGTCGGTGTACTGGCCCAGGACCAGGTAGAGGTACTGGCTGGTCAGCGTGGTCATGGCCGCGCCGAGGCAGATCAGAATATGGGTGCGGAAGCCCGCCGGGCGGCGCTTGTACTCCCGCTCGATGCCGATGATGCCGCCGCAGACCACCGCCAGGGTCATCCGCAGGGCCACGGACCAGATGGTCACGTCCCGCAGGCCGTCAAAGAGCGTCAGCATGGATCATCCCTCCTCATCAAATGTCGTGGACGACGTACACGTCTTCCAGCTCCGAGATGGCGGCCAAAATCTTGGCGTGGGCGTTGGGCCGGTTCATCCGCAGGGAGAAGATGGCGTTTGGGTGCTGGGAGGGGGTCTGCTTTCCGTGGTCCACCTCCACCTCGTAGATGGTCACGTCTTTGGCCTTGATGCGGTTGATGATTTCCGCCACGTCGTCCAGGGACTGGAACTCCACATAGATGTTCATGTTTTTCGCGTTCTCCACGATGTACAGCTCCACCGCGGGCAGCAGGTGGACCACCAGGAAGATGAGCAGGAAGGCCAGGCCCACGCACTCGTAGAACCCCGCCCCGACGGCCAGGCCCATGCAGGCCGAGGCCCACAGGCCCGCCGCCGTGGTCAGGCCCTTCACCTTCTGCTGCCCGGTCACCAGGATGGTGCCCGCGCCCAAAAAGCCGATGCCGTTGATAACCTGGGCCCCGAAGCGGCTGACGTCGGTGCGGATGCCGATTTCCGCGGCTCTCTCCGCCCAGACGTGGTTCAGCATATAGGACTCATACTGGCTCAAAAGCATGGTCAGCGCCGCCGCCATGCACACCAGCATGTAGGTCCGGAAGCCCGCCGGGCGGTGCTTCCTGGCCCGCTCCAGGCCGATCATGCCGCCGCAGAACATGGCCAGGGTCAGCCGCAGCAGCACGGAGACGGTGTTGACCTCCCGCAGATAATCCAATTGGTGCAGCACTGGACTCGCTCCTCTCCGAATGAACGCCCCTCCGGGCGAAAGAAAAGGGAAGGAGCGGCGGAAACCGCTTCTTCCATCACCTGTTCAAAAAACCCGCAGACAAACGTTTGCGCCGGGAAAACCCTCTGCCGCCGGGTTGATTTGTATTATAGACAGCCCTCATGGGTTTGTCAACGTTTTCCGCTTTAAAAAGTGGCTTTTTGTCTGGTATGACAAATGGAAACCGGGGTTTTTGGCATTTTGCCGGGCAGAAAACGCCGGCGGCAAAGCCATCTATGCGCAAACGTTGTCCCTCCGTCTCACCGGATGACGGCGAAGTACAGCCACAGGCCGAAGGGAATGACGATCTGTAAGGCCAGGATGAGGGGCACGCCGAACCGGAAAGCCTTGTGAAGGGTCTTG
The DNA here is from genome assembly GCA_009773995.1 of Oscillibacter sp. GTDB lineage: Bacteria > Bacillota > Clostridia > Oscillospirales > Oscillospiraceae > Oscillibacter. The sequence goes on from VSMY01000073.1 coordinate 9,539, forward strand.
TGATGGAAGGCCTTCATGCCCAGGAGGGCCCCGATACTGCCCCCCGCCGCCGCCAGGAGGAGGAGGTTTTTCTCCGGGACCCGGCGGACCGTCTCCTTTTTCTCCTTCCGCTTGGCCTGGAGCTTGTCCGCGCCGAAGACGAGGAAGGTGATGACGTTGATGAGGACCAGCCAGAGGGCCAACAGGCCCCAGGGGGAGCCCACGACGGCCCAAATAAAGTCGTTATGGGCCTCCGGCGTATACGTGTAGGAGAGAAGGGTCATATCCATATGTACACCTCATTCCAAAAGGATAGGACGGCTGGAAGACCAGCCGTCCCATTTTAACACAGGTTTCAGTTCTTGGCAAGGGCCGCCAGCTCCGCCGCCGTCTTGGCGGCAAGGCGGGCGTTGTTGAACACCAGCTGGATGTTGCTGTCCAGGGAGCTGCCCCCGGTGAGCTCCTTGATCTTCGCCAGCAGGAAGGGGGTGGTCTCCTTGCCGTGGATGCCCTTGACCTTGGCTTCGTCCACCGCGTCGGAGATGGCCTTTCCGATGACGTCCGCGTCCATGGAGTACTCCTCCGGGATGGGGTTGGCCACCAGCATGCCGCCCACCAGGCCCATGTCCTGCTTGACATAGAAGGCCTTGGCCAGGTCCGCCGGGGTGTCGATGCGGTAGTCCACGCCGAAGCCGGACTTCCGGGTGTAGAAGGCGGGGAGCTCCTCGGTGCCGTAGCCGATGACGGGCACGCCGTGGGTCTCCAGATACTCCAGGGTCAGCCCCAGGTCCAGGATGGACTTGGCCCCGGCGCAGACCACCATGACGGGGGTCCGGGCCAGCTCCTCCAGGTCGGCGGAGATGTCCATGGTGGTCTCCGCCCCCCGGTGGACGCCGCCGATGCCGCCGGTGGCGAAGACCTGGATGCCCGCCATGTGGGCGATGATCATGGTGGTGGTCACCGTGGTGGCTCCGTCCCGGCCCTGGGCCACCAGGATGGGGAGATCCCGGCGGCTGGCCTTGGCCACGCCCGCGCCGGTCTTGCCGAGATAATCAATCTCCTCGGGGGAGAGGCCCGCTTTGAGGCGGCCGCCCAAGACGGCGATGGTGGCGGGGACGGCCCCGTTCTCCCGGATGATGGACTCCACCTTCAGGGCGGTTTCCACGTTCTGGGGATAGGGCATGCCGTGGGAGATGATGGTGGACTCCAGGGCCACCACGGGCTTCCCGGCGGCCAGGGCCTCCTTGACTTCGGGGGCGACGTCCAGATACTTGTTCATGTTCATGATGATACCTTCCTTTATAATTGATAATGGATAATTGACAATAGGGTTCCGGCGGCGGGCACGTGCTCAGGCGGGCTCCTGGCCCAGGCGTTCCCGGAGGGCCTCCTCGCTGAGGCGGGGGTTGATGGTCTCCCGGCTCTCCATGGCGATGGAGGAGGCGGCCAGGCCCGCCTGGGCGGTCTCCTCCAGGTCCGTGCCCTGGAGATAGGCCCAGGCGATGGCGGCCATGAAGGCGTCCCCGCAGCCGGTGGCGTTCACCAGCTCCGCCGGGAGGCAGGGCAGCTGTACCCGGCCGCTGCGGTCCGCGGCGAAGACGCCGTCCGCCCCCAGGGAGATGAACACCCGGCGGAGGCCGGTTTCCAAAAGGGCGTCCGCCGCCCGGTTCAGGCTTTCCTTGTCCGTAATGGGCACGCCGGAGAGGAGCTCCGCCTCCAGGCGGTTGGGCTTTAAGGTGTGGAGTTTCCCCAGGACGGGTTTCAGCTTCACGGCCTTGGCGGTGGACACCGGGTCGGCGAAGAGGGGGGCGGCGCAGTTCTCCGCCAGCCACGCGATGCTCTCTTCCGGGATGTTGGTGTCCAGGACCACCGCCTGGCTGGCGTCCAGGAGCTTGCGCCGCTGGGCCAGGGCCTGGGGGGTCAGGTGCCGGTAAATTTCCATGTCGCTGACGGCCAGGGCCATGTCCCCCCGCTCGTCGTTGATGAAGAGATAGGTGGAGGTCCGCCCGCCGGGGATGACGGGGGACTGGGAGATGTCGATGCCCAGCTCGCCGCAGCTGGCGGCCAGCTTCTGGGCGTTCAGATCGTCCCCGAAGGCCGTCACCAGCCGCACGTCCAGGCCCAGCAGGGCCATGTTGTGGGCGATATTCCGCCCCACGCCCCCCAGGGAGGAGCTCACGGCTCCGGGGTTGGAGTCCCGTGCGACCAAAGCCGCCTCCGGCCGCCCGCCGATGTCCACATTGACGCCCCCCACCACGGTGACGTAGGGGGCCGTCTGGACGATGTAGCCCTTGCCGGTGATATAGCCTTTCTTCATCAGGTTGGAGATATGCACGGCGACGGAGGAGCGGGTAATCCCCGCCTTGTCCGCCAGCTCCTTCTGGGAGATGAGGGGGTTTTCCTCAATCCAGTTCAAAAGCTGCCGTTCCCGCTTGGTCATGGCCCACCTCCGAATAAGCAAAAATTTATATCATTAATCTAATGCTTATTATAGTGCCGCAGAGCCAAATGTCAAGAGGGCATTTTGAAAAATTTCTCCTCCAGATTTTGGGCATTTTGACCATCCGTCCCCCGCCCGCCGCCGATGGTCCGGGAGAGCTGGACAGCGGGGACCCCTTTGGGTATACTGGAAATCAGCAAGAGAGGAGGCGGGGCCCATGAAAATCGACGTGACCCTGGACCCGGCGCTGGAGGAGCTGCTGGTAAAGGTGCTGTCTCCGGGGGAGACGGAGGAGCTCCGGGCCCTGCTGGCGCGGCTGGAGGAGCCCCAGCGGCTGACGGGCTTCCGGGGCGCTGAGGCCGTCCCCCTGGACCCGGCTGAGGTCCTGCGGTTCTACGGGGAGGACAAGGAGGTCCGGGCCCAAACGCTGGGCGGGGACGTTTACACCGTCCGCCTCCGGCTGTATGAATTAGAGGAGCGCCTGGACCGGCGGACCTTCGTCCGGGTGTCCCACTCGGAGATCGTGAACTGGAAGCGGGTGACGGACTTGGACCTGAGCTTGTCCGGGACCATCCGGGTGACCCTGGAGGGGGGTGTGGCGGCCTACGTCTCCCGGCGGTACGTGAAGAAGATCAAGGAGGTGCTGGGCATATGAGCGAGACGGTCGACATCCGGCGGGAGCTTCTTCGGCGGGCGAAGCAGGGCTTTCCCTGGGGGATCGTCCTGGTGAGCCTGGTGTTTGTGCTGGGAAACGCCTTTTCCATCCCCGCGCCCAAGGACGGAGCCCTGCTGATGGTGTCCCAAGCCATGGCGGAGGCTTACGGAAGCCCGGTGACAGCGGCTCTGGTCCAAATGCTGTGGTCGGGCCTTCTGGGGGCGGCGCTGAGTACCATGGAGATTCCCTTCCTCCTGGAGCGTCGGACCCTCCCCTGGTCCGGGGTCCATTTCCTGACCACGGCGGCGCTCTTTTCCCTGGCGGGGTGGCGGTGCCGGTGGTTTCCCATGTGGGAGAGCTGGCTGTGTTTGCTGGGGCTGCTGCTCCTCTGCTGCGTGCTGAAATGGGCCGTCCGCTTCCTGGAGTGGCAGGCGGATATCCAGGCCATCCGGAAATCCTCCGGGCTGGAGACGGCGGACCCGCCCTGGAAGACGCTGGCCCCGTACCTTCTCCTGGCGGCGGCGGTGGAGCTGCTGCTGCCTCCGGGGCTGCGGCTGGTGGACGCCCGGGATTTCCCGGTGCTGACGGGGATTTTTTACCCCTTCCTGATCCTGCCCCTGTTCTGCTTTTTCAGCGGCTGTTCCCTGGGGACCCGGCTCCGGCGCTGGCGGCTTCTCTATCCGGCGGCGTGCGGGGCGCTGACCCTGCCCTGCGTGTATCTCCTCTATAACTACACCGCCCTGTTTCAGGTTTGGGTAGCGGGCGCCGCCGCCCTGGCCGGGGGACTGACAGGGACCCTTCTGCGGCGGCTGAAAAAAAAGGAATAACCCCTGGAACAAAACCGCCTTCTCTTCCGACTAAACCGGAAAAGGAGGCGGTTTTATGAAGCTCTGGAAATTCGCGCTGGCCCTGGCCCTCTGCCTGATTCTCCCGGCCTGTGAGAAGGCGGAAGGGCAGCCGGACCCGGCTGGGACGGAGGCTCCCGTCACAGCGGAGACCCCGTCCGCCCCGGCGGACGCGCCCTCCCTGGCGGAGGACGAGGAACCCACGGTCCTCACCTGCCGCATCGTGGACGGGGCGGAGGACGGGAACCTCCTCCTGGCGGAGCTGGGGGAGGGGCTTTACGGCGGGACCG
>VSMY01000074.1 GCA_009773995.1 Oscillibacter sp.
GGGAGGTGGTGCCCTCCTTCTTCGCAGGGGCGGCCTTCGGCTGCGCCGCGGGGCCCCTGCTGGGGCTTCCGGCGGGCTTTGCCGCCGCCCTGGGGCTGGTGTCCGTGTTCTGCGGGGCCACCAACTGCCCCCTGGCCTCCATCGCCCTGGCCATCGAACTCTTTGGAAGCGGGGGCCTTTTGTACTACGCCCTGGCCTGCTGCGTCAGCTACGTCCTCTCCGGCTACGGGGGGCTGTACTCCAGCCAGACCATCCTCCACTCCAAGCTGAAGGGGCGGTATATCAACGTACATACCAACGACGGGCCGGTGGAGAGCGACCCGCCGGCGGAGGCGAATCTCCCCCTGTAGGGGCGGACCTATGTGTCCGCCCGCCCCGGCGCTCTGCCCTGCTCCTCAAACACCCGCTTCGCCGCGAAGACGGCGTTCAGCACCCTGGGGAAGCCCGTATAGGGGACGCACTGGAGAAGCGTCTCCACAATCTTCTCCGGCGAAAGGCCCACGTTCAGGGCGGCGTTAAGATGTACCTCCAGCTGGGGCTCACAGCCCCCGGCGGTGAGGAGGCTGGCCAGGGTAATCATCTCCCGCTCCTCCAGGCTCAGCCCCGGGCGGGCGTAGATGTCCCCAAAGGCAAACTCGGCGATGTACCGCCCCAGGTCCGGCGCGACGCCCTCCAGGGAGCGTATGACCGTCTCGCCTCCGCCGCCGTCGATCCTGTCCAGCAGCTCCATGCCCCGTTCAAACCGTGTCTGTTCCATGCTTGCGTTACCTCCTGAAATCAATTGTAACTGGAGCGTAATCCTTAAACCATGGTTTATGTCAAGACTTTTTTCAAGGCGGTGTTCCCTATGACCATCGGCGAGATGTCCCGGCGGACCGGACTGCCGGAGAGCACCCTGCGGTATTACGAGAAGAAGGGCCTCCTCCGGGTCTCCCGGGACGGCGGCGGGCGGCGGGACTACGGGGAGGATGACGTCGCCTGGGTCCAATTCCTCCGCCGACTGAAGGAGACCGGGATGCCCCTGAAGGACATCCGCCGCTATTCTGAGCTTCGCTACGCCGGGGAAGGCACCATGCCGGAGCGGCTGGAGATGCTCCGGGCTCACCGGGAATACGTTCTGAACCAGCGCCGCCGGTGGGACGAGTATCTGGAGAACCTGGACGAGAAAATCGGCATCTACGAACACTCTATTGAAGGCCGCTCCGGCCCCGCATAAAAACGCGCCTCCCGAGGCATACTGTCCCAAACAGTATCTGCCATGGGAGGCGTTTTTGATGACTGAGATGTTACAAGAGACCGGCATGACCGTCCTGACCACCCTGCTGTCCATCCTGGCGCTGTTCCTCCTCACCAAGCTGATGGGGGCCAAGCAGGTGTCCCAGATGACCATGTTCGACTATGTGGTGGGCATCACCATCGGCTCCGCCGCCGCGGAGCTGGCAACCGAATTGGAGGAGCCCCACAAGCCCCTGACCGCCATCATCGTCTACGGCCTGGTGGCCGCGGCCATCTCCGTCCTGTGCTGCAGGTCCCTGAAGGCCCGCGCCGTCATCGCCGGGCGGCCCCTGGTGCTGCTGGAGGACGGGGTCATCTACCGGGAGAACCTGAAAAAGGCCAAGCTGGACCTGAACGAGTTTCTGACCTACTGCCGCATCGGCGGCTGGTTCGACTTGAGCCAGCTCCAGACCGCCGTCTTTGAGCACAACGGCACCGTCAGCTTCCTGCCCAAGGAAACGGACCGCCCCGCCACCCCGGCGGACCTGAACAAGAACCCCTCCCAGTCCCAGGTGCAGACCCCCTTCGTCATGGACGGGAAGCTGCTTTCCGGCAACCTCCGCCAGGCGGGGAAGGAGGACGCCTGGGTCCGCCGGGCCCTGCTCCGCCAAGGCTACCGGGACGAGGGGGAGGTCTTCCTGGCCCTCTGGGGCGGGGGAGAGGATTTGACGGTGTTTCCCATGGACCCGAAGCGGACCGGCGTGTAGGGGCGGCAATCTGCCGCCCGTCCCTCCAGAAAAACCGGACCTTTGAGGAGTCGGGCGGATAATATCCGCCCCTACGAGCCGTTTTCCGGGCCTCAATGGGCCAGAATAAACGCCTCCAGTTCCTCCGGGGTTTTCACCACGGCCACCGCTCCGGCCTCCTCCAGCTCCCCCGGCGGGGCGTAGCCGAAGAATTCCACCCCGGCGCAGTCCACGCCGCAGGCTCGGGCCCCCAGCACGTCGAACTTCCGGTCTCCCACCATCAGCGCCTGGGCGGGGTCCGTCACGCCCAGCTGGCGCATAGCCTCCCGGACCACGTCCTCTTTCTCCCAGTCCCCGTGGGGCGGGCTGCCCACCAGGGCGGAGAGATGCGGCGTAAAGCCAAAGCGGGCGCAGATGGAAATACAAAGGTTCTCCGGCTTGGAGGAAGCCAGGGCCAGCGTATAGCCCCGGGCCTTCAAGCGGCCCATGACGGCCTCCATGCCCGGGGCCGCCTGGTTCTCATACTGGCCCACGGGCTCGTAGACCAGGCGGAAGCGCTCCACCGCCTCCGCCGCCTTCTCGGGGCTGTAGCCGCAGAAGCGGATAAAGGAATCCTGGAGGGGCGGGCCGATGAAGCGGAGCAGGGTCTCCTCCTCCGGCAGGGGGTCTCCATAGCCCAGGATGGTCTCCCGGACACAGTGGACGATGCCCTCCCGGGAGTCCGTCAGAGTCCCGTCCAGGTCAAAGAGGATGGTACGGTACATATCAAGTCTCCTCACAAAATTTTGGAACGATGACGCCGTAGGCGTATGCGCCCAGCTCCACGGTCGGAATCTCCATCTTCCGGTATTCGGGCCACAGGGCCAAAAAGTCCTCCACCCCGCCCACGTTGGGCAGGCCATAGGGCGCGTGGCGGTAGTGCATGGGGATGATACAGACAGGGTCCAGAGCCTCGCAGACGGCCTTGGCCCCCGCCGCGTCGATGGTGTAGAAGCCGCCCACGGGAATCAAAACCGCGTCCAGGGGCCCGACGGCCTCGGCCTGCTCCGGCGAAAGCTGGTGGCCCAGGTCCCCCAGATGGGCGATGGTGAACCCGCCCGCCGAGAGGATGTGAATCGTGTTGCTTCCCCGGAGGGCCCCGCCCTGATCGTCGTGGAAGGTCTCCACGGTGCGGATCGTGAAGGGGCAGGGTTCGTCAAAGGGAACCACTTCCGCCTGGTCCGCGGCGTTGTGGTCAAAATGGCCGTGGCTGCACAGAATTTTGTGGACCCGGAGCTTCCGGCCCTTCAGGGGCGGGTAGCCCTCCACGCCGGTGTAGGGGTCCAGCAGGATGGTATAGCCGCCGTGCTCCACCAGGAAGCAGGCGTGGCCCAGCCAGGTGAGTTTCATATCAGCATCCTCCTTATGCGTATTTGAAAAAACCGAGGGAGCGGGCTTTGCCCGCTCCCTCAGTATACCAGACTTACGGCTGTTTGTCATCCGGGTTTTTCGGCTCGTCCTTCTTCTTCCGCTTGAAAAAGCCGTCCCGTTTCGCCTTGGGCTCCTGGAAGGGTCCCCCAAAGCGCTCCGCCCGCCGGGCCTGAGCCCGCTTGGATGCCTTCACCGCCGCCAGAACGATGAGGGCCAGGAGGACCATCCACGTCCAGTTGTAGGCCAGGTACACGGCCACGTCCTGGAGGAAGTCCCCGAAGCCGTGGAGCCCGTCCGTAAAGGCGTTCCCCAGGCGGCTTGCGAAGGTGGGCGGGGCCTCTTCCACCGTGGTGAGGCGCAGGACCTCCCGCAGCCGCACGTCGACGGTGGCGAAGTCCACCAGGGAGTCGTAGTGCCGGAGGGAGCCGGTGAGCTGCTCAATCTGGTACTCCGTCTCGCTGATGGCGTTTTCCAGGTCGATGATATCCTCCATGTTCTCCGCCTTCGCAAGCAGGGCCAGGAGCCGGTCCATCTTGGTCCGCTGGGTTTCCAGGCGGCTCTCCGTGTCGTAGTACAGCTCGCTGATGTTGTCCGCGTTCCGGCTCTGGCTGGTGACGTGGCTGATTTCCCCCACGGTCTTCAAAAAGCCCCGGAACTCCTTAGCCGGAACCCGGACGGTGTAGCTGGCGCTCCGGCTTCCGTCGCCGTAGCTGTCGGCGGAGGCGTACTCGAGATACCCGCCCAGCTTGTCCACCAGTTCCTCCAGGGCGGCGGTGCAGGCGTCGTAGTCCTGGGTCTCCGCCTCAATCTCGGCGGTGTAGACCATTTTCGCGTTGGCCAGGCGGTTCTCGGCCTGGCTTTCGCCCTCCTCAGGGGCCGCGCCCGGCCCGGCGTCGTCGGCGGGAGCGTCGAAGCCAAACTCCATCGTTTGGGATTTCCAGTTGTCCACTCCGCCGGTGTCGTAGGCCGTCTGGATTTCGCTGACCGCGGGGGCGCCGTCGCTTCCTCCGCTGTAGCCGCCTCCTCCGCAGCCGGTGAGGGCCAGGGCCGTCAGCAAGGCGGCCAGGAACAGGGCAAGTCCTCTCTTCATCCGTGCATCCTCCTTTTCCGCCCCGTCTTCCAAGCGGGGCTCTTAACTTTATAGACGGATTTCACCGGGGAAAGGTTCCGGGGCTTCCAAACTTTTTTCCCATAAAAACAGGGCCCCGTCCGGGGCCCCGCTTCATCCCTATTACGCCACCGCGGAGAAGGGGGCGCGCTTCTGGTCTTCCTGATTCTGCCGGGCCAGGTCCTGCTGCTGGGCGGCGTTGTCCGTGTCCGCCTTGGTGACGGTGCGGGTGGTGCCGCCGGAGACGTAGGACTTGCCGCACTCCGGACAGATTTCCGTGTGCATGGTCACGTTCTGGCTGACCACCTTCCGGCCCTCCCGGTCGGCCTTGGCCTGCTCCCGGACCACATGCTCCATCTCATGGCCCCGGACGGCGGAGGCCGCCTGTTCCGGCTTGACGTTGGTGGGCGTCTGGAAGGACACGCCCATGTCGTCGGACCCGTCCTGATACTTCCGGTTTTCGCAGGTCTCGCACTCGCCCTCTTTCAGGGCCTCCTGGGCGCTCTCGGCCCCCTGGGCGGTTTTGCCGTCCAGGGTCTTTTCGTCCTCCGCGTCCTTCTCCTCTTGGCCCGGAAGGCCGGGGAGCTTCGCATCCTCCGCCTTGGGCGCGCCGTTTAAGAGCGCGTCCTCCGCGCCCTCCAGGTCGTTCCGGCCCAGGGCGTTCTCGGCCTGGGCCAGCTCGCCCTCCAGGGCGCTTTTCCGGGAGCCGTCCACGGGGGAGAGGCCCTCTTTCCCGGTTTCCACAAAGAGCCCGTCGGGCTGCACCTCGCCGTACCGGGTCCGCATCCGCCCGGCCATGGCCGCCGGATCGTTTTCCAGCCGGGCCGTCAGCTCCGGCAGGGACGCCTCGTTCCGGGAGAGGGGGCGCACGGCCTTCACCGGCTCCACCGGGGTCTCGGGGGAGCTTTTCCGGGCGGTCCAAACCTGCTGCCGGGCCTGCTGGGCGCCGTGGGCGTTCCGAATATTTTCCGACAGCCGGGACTGGTAAAACGCCCCCACGGAGCCCATGCCGAAGCTCCCGACGCCTGAAATTCCACCGACCATAGAATCACCTCATATCTGAATTGCCTTGCGGCGAAACTCTAACAAATACAGTATACCAGATTCTGCCCAAAGCGCAAGCCTTTTTTCGCCCCCTCAATATCCGAAAATCATGTCCCGGCGGATCTCCGCCAGGGAGTGGGCCCCGCACATGGCCATGGCGTCCGCCAGCTCCGCCTTCAGCTTGTCCACGTAGACCTGGACGCCCTCGGCGCCGCCGCCGTAGACCATGTTGACGAAGGGACGGCCGATGAGCACCGCGTCCGCCCCCAGGGCCAGGGCCTTGAACACGTCCAGGCCGGAGCGGACGCCGCCGTCCACCAGGACGGTCATGTTGTCCCCAACGGCGTCCACGATGGCGGGGAGGACCTCGGCGGTGGCGGGGCACTGGTCCAGGACCCGGCCCCCGTGGTTGGAGACCACGATGCCCGCGGCCCCGGCCTCCAGGGCCTTCTCCGCCCCCCGGACGGTCATAATGCCCTTGAGGATGAAGGGCGTTCCCTCCAGCATCTCCACGATTTCCCGCAGCTCTGTCACGGTCTTGCTGCCCGCCGGGGGCTGGAGGTTTTTGAGGAAGGGCAGGCCCGCCGCGTCGATGTCCATGGCCACGGCAAAGGGCTTCGCGGGCTTGATGAGGGCCAGCTTCTCCCGGATGGTCTCGATGTTCCAGGGCTTCACTGTGGGCACGCCCCGGCCTCCCTGCTTTTTCAGGGCCTCCGCCGCCCCCTCCATGACGGCGGGGTTCGTCCCGTCGCCGGTGAAGGCGGCGATGCCGGCTTCGGCGCAGGCGGCCACCAGAATATCGTTGTAGGCCAGGTCGTCGTACTTGTCCCCGTAGTGGAGCTGCATGGCTCCCACGGGGGCGGCGAAGACGGGGAGGTCCACCGTCCGGCCGAAGAGGGTGAAGGCGGTGTCCACGGGTTTGTTTTCGCAGATGGTGTCCATGTTGACGCAGAGCTCCTGCCACTTCTGATAGTTGCGGATGAAGCCGGTGCCGACGCCCTTGGCTCCGGGGCCGGGGATGGCGTTCCGGCACCCCAGGCCGTTGCAGGTGGGGCAGGACTTGCAGTGGGGGCCCATGCAGGTACGGGCGGCTTGCAGGACTTCCTGATAGGTCATGGTTGGTTCCTCCTAAATATGTAATATCATTCTATTTTCAGGCTTGGCCTGATTGTACGGAAAATACGTTCCTTTTGCAAGGGGGGAACAGCCCGAAGCCGCGCCGCATAGAATGCACGGGTGATAGTATGAGAAATCCAGACTGCGACCCCCTGGCCCTGACCACCGCCGTCAACACCCTGGCGGTGGCCATCGCGGGGCGGCTGAGCGACGAGGAGCTGGACCTGACGGCGGCCATCCTGGTCCAGCTGGGGGACACCCTGGCCACCATCAGCACCCAGCGGGCCATTTGCTCCCGCTGATTTACCCCTCCAGCAGGCGGCGGGCAATGTCCACATTGCCCCGCTCCAGCTCCCGGAGTTTCCGGACGGCCTCCGCCTGGGCTTGTTTGTCCCCGGCCTGGGCGGCGGCTTTGTCAATCATAGCGTTCAGGTTCTCCTCCGTCAGGGCCTCCAGGTCCGTGAAATTCTCCTGCCCGATATACCGCAGGAAGGAGGAGACCTTGGGGTCGTACACCACCCCCGCCAGGGGGATGCCCCGCCCGGCGGCGAAGATCAGGGCGTGGAGCCGCATGGACACCACCGCCTCCATCCGGGACAGCGCCCCGATGATGGTCCCGGCGGCCCCGGCGTCGTCCAGGAAGTAATGGGGCGTATCCCCCAGGAACGCCGCCGCCTCCCGTGCGGCGGAGGGGTCCTGGCCCTTCTCCACCGCCGTGAAGACGGGGGTGAGGCCGTACCGCTCCCAGGCGTACCGGCCGGCGGCGGCGAAGACGGGGGCCTTCTCCGAAAAGCCCGGCCAGGGCCGGAGGGCGAAGCAGATGAACCGCTCCCCGCGGGGCGGAATCCCCGCCCGGAGGAGGACGCTGTCCGTCTTCTCCTCCGCCGCCGGAGAGAGGGTCAGGGCCGGGTCCGCCGTCAGCTTGATTTCCGGCCTGTCCACCCCTATGGACTTCAGTTCCTCCAGGGAGTCCGGCTCCCGGAGGGTAATCACGTCCACGTTCCGGTTCAGCACCTTGGCCGCCAGCTTCCGGTGCTTGAACCGCGTAACCGGGCCGATGCCGCAGCCGTACATCTGGACTTTGCAGCCCGCCCATTTGGCGGCCCGGATGTTCATCAGGTAGAACCAGAGGGAGCGGCGGGAGGTCACGTCCTGAATCAGGCTTCCGCCGCCGTTGATATAGAGCTTTGCCCGTTTCATGACCCCCAGCCAGCCGGGCAGATCCATCCGGCTGACGGAGCGGACCCGGTAGGAAAGGCGGGTGGCCTTGGGATTCTTGGAGATGACCGTCACGGGCATATCCGGGTCGATGGACCGCATCTCCCCCAGGATGGCCTCCAGAATGGCGTCGTCTCCGGCGTTGCCCCGGCCGTAGGCCCCGCAGATCACCGCGCCGTCCCGGTCCCGTTTCGGCCGAGCGTGGCGGCGGAGGATTTCCCGGTAGATATAGAGCTGGGTCTCCACGGTCTTCTCAATGGAGAACTGGGTGGAAGCCTTCTCGAAAAGCTTCTCCCCCATCTCCCGCCGGAGGGCCGGGCCGTTTCCCAGGGCCGCCAGGCGCTTCCCCAGGGTCTGGAAGTCCCGGGGTTCAAAGAGATAGCCGTTGACCCCGTCGTCGATGAGGTAGGGGATGCCCCCCACGGCGGTGGAGATGGTGGCCAGGTGGAACCGGGCCCCCTCGGTGAGGGCATAGGAAAAGGTCTCGGACAGGCTGGTCAGCACGTTGATATCCAGGGCGCTGTAAAAGCGGTCCATGCCCCCGCTGATCCACCCGGCGAAGGTGACCTGCTTCTCCACGCCCAATTCCCGAGCCAAATTCCCCAGCTTTTCCCGCTCCTCGCCGTCCCCGGCGATTACCAATCGTAGTTTATCGCAAGATTTATACGCTTCGGCAAAGCCCCGGATGAGGGTGGACATGTCCTTGACGGGGTTCAGCCGGGCGGCGATGCCCACGACGACGGAAGTCTCGTCCACGTCGGCCCCCAGGGAGCGGAGATAGGGAAGCCGGTCCCCCTGATCCGGGGCGGGGGTGAAGTCGATGCCGTTGTAGATGGCGTAAAACCGGTCCGCCGGGAAGCCTCGGGAGATGAGGAGGTCCACCATGGCGTCGGACACGCCCACGCGGTAGTCCAGCCGCCGCAGGGCCCAGGTGTTGATGACGCCGAAGGTGCACCGGGCCAGGGGGCGGCCCATGTAGTCGATTTTATAGTCGCTGTGGATGGTGGTGACCACCGGCAGGCCCGTGATTCCCCGGAGGAGGGCCCCGATCATGTTGGCCCGGGCCCCGTGACAGTGGATGAGCTGGAAGCCCTCCCGGCGGATGTGGTCCGCCAGGGCCCGCCGGATCTTAAAGATGTGATTGCCCCCCATAATTTTGGTGGGTATGCCCAGGGACCGGGCCTCGTCGGCGAAGGGGCCGTCCCGGAAGCAGACCAGCTGGGCGGTGATGGTTTCGTTTAAATGCTGGAGGAGGCTGAGCACGTGGGTCTTGGCCCCGCCGGAGTCCCCGCCGCTGATGAGATGAATGACCTTCATGGCAAATATCCCCTTGTGATTTTGTGAAAGGTATTATATAATATTTTCCGGGCCTTGTCCAGAACGGGCCCATGAATCCAAAAGAAGGCGGGTCCTGGGCCCGTATCGGAGGTCTGGCATGGAACAAAAGAAAGCATTCCGCATTGGGAAATTCAACATCATCGACATCATCGCCGTGGTCCTGCTTCTGGCGGTGGTCCTGTACGGCGCGGTCCGCGTCCTGAACCGGGGCGGGACCATCGAGGTGCCCACCATGGAAATCACGTATGTTGTACGGGTGCAGAACGTGGCGGCGGAGCTGTACGAGAACGCCAAGGAGAACCTGCCCTCCCCGCTGATGGCCTCCGGGGCCCGGCTGAACGGGCGCATTGAATCCGTGGAGGCCACCCCCTGGCTGGAGCTGGGGCCCGACGGGGAGTGGCACGAGGACCCGGACCATGTGAACCTGTACTTTACCTGCACCGCCACGGTGCCGAAAGAAGAGGTCATGACCACCAAGGTGGGGGAGCAGGAGGTCCGGATTGGGAAGACGGACTATATCATGAAGAGCGAAACCGTGGAGTTCCAGAATGGGACGGTCATCGACGTGGATTGGGGAAACTGAGATGAAAAAAATCCTTGCCCTGGTTACCCTGCTGGCCCTGCTGGCGGGGTGCTCCGCCGAGGCGGCCCCGGCTATGTATATTGAGCCCGCCAAGCTCGACGAGAAGGAGGAGGCCGTGGCTCAGCTCCTGGGGGCAGACAGGGACCAGCATCTTTATGACGTGGTGCTGGACGGCACGGCCAAGAAGGTGCGGACCGTCGTCTATGAACTGGAGGACGGCGAATGGCACGCCCGCTCGGCAGGAAACATGGCTCTGAAAGAAGGGGAGAAGAAGGCCCGCATGGCCTTCGGCTTTGAGGACCTGCGGGGCGAGTACCGAGAGGCCGTCCAGTTTGAGAAGGATTTCAGTGCGATAAAGCACGGCTCCCCGGAGGAGCTGGACAACCCCGAGGGAATGAGCCGGACAACGGCGCTCCTCTCCAACCGGACGGAAATCATCTATGGGCAGGAAGTTCCCCTGGCCGTCCAGGTCTACACGACAAAGAACGAGGTGACCTCCTACGACCCGGAGTATTTCTTCCACCCGGAGGAGTATGAGTCCCTGGGCTATGAGCATGTGTACGCTTTGACGGTGATGTTCAGCCAGGAGGCGCTGTCCTGAATAGAGAAGAGAACGGCGGACCCTCCCGGGTCCGCCGTCTTTTGTTATAACATACATTTCCCCCGGGCCATGTACGTTCCCTCCGGCTCGGAAAACAGCACGTTGCCGCTCTCCACCGCCAGCCTGCCCCGGAGCCAAACCTGCCGGATGCCACCGTCTGTCGCGAAACCCTCGTAGGGGCTGTACCCGGCGGCGGATTCGCAGTCCTCGGCCCGGATGACGTGGCCGCCGCTGGGGTCGTAGACCACGATGTCCGCGTCGGCCCCCGGCTGGAGGGTCCCCTTCCGGGGGAAGAGGCCGTAGAGCTTCGCCGGGTTCTCGCTGAGCGCCCGGCACATCTGGGCCACGCTGAGCCTCCGCTTCGCAACGCCCAGGGACCACATGAGCTCCCCCCTGGTCTCCACGCCGGGGAGTCCGCCGGGAATCTTCGTAAAGTCCCCCCGGCCCAGCTCCTTCTGCTCCAGGGTGAAGGAGCAGTGGTCCGTGGAGACGGTCTGAATGTCCCCGCGGCGCAGGGCCTTCCAGAGCGCGTCTGCCTCCCCCTTGTCCCGCAGGGGCGGGGCGCAGACGTACCGGGCCGCGTCGGAGAAGTTCTCCTGAAAATACAGGCTCTCGTCCAGGGCCAGGTACTGGGGGCAGGTCTCCACGTAGACCGTCTGGCCCCGCTTCCGGGCCCGGAGGACCTCCTCCAGCGCCTCGCCGTTGGTGAGGTGGACGACGACCACCGGGGCCTGGGCCGCCTGGGCCACCCGGAGGAGCCGGGAAACCGCCTCCGCCTCCAGATAGGGGGGCCGGGTCAGCGGATGGCTGGCGGGGGACAGCTCCCCGGCGGCTTTTTTCTCGGCAATCAGGGCGTCGATGACCCCGGCGTTCTCACAGTGAACGCCGCAGATGCCCCCCAGGGCCTTCAGCTCCTTCAGGGCGAAGTAGAGGTCCCGGTCCCCCAGCAGCATGGCGGGATAGGTCATGTACATCTTGAAAGAAGAAATGCCCTGGGCGAACATCTCCGGCAGCTCCGCCCGGACGCCCTCGTTCCAGTCGTCGATGGTCATGTGGAAGCCGTAGTCGCAGAAGGTCTTTCCCACGGCCTTCTCCCGCCAGCGGGCAAGGCCGGAGGCCAGGGACTCCCCCTTGTTGGGGCAGGCGAAGTCAATGACGGTGGTGGTTCCCCCCCGGAGGGCCGCCCGGCTTCCCGAGGCGAAGCCGTCGGCGGTGACGGTGCCCGCCACCTCCAGGTCGAAGTGGGTGTGGGCGTCGATGAAGCCGGGGAAAAGGACGCAGCCTCCCACGTCGACGACCCGGTCCGCCTCCGCCTTGAGCCCCCGGCCCAGGGAGACCACCTTCTCCCCCTCCACCAGCAGGTCCGCCCGACGGACGCCCTTGCCGGAGACAATGCTGCCGCCCTTAAAGAGTGTGCGCATAGATATCCCTCCGTTCCACAGTATGATAACAGGACCAGTATAGCACAGCTTCCGGAGTGTGGCAAAAAAATTTTCCCGCCGGGGAGATTTTGCGCTTTCTATTTGGGACGAGGTGTGTTATCATGGCATCAGGAAGGGGCGGCGGCTGATCCGCCCCCGAACGTAGAGGAGGTAAAAGAATGCAGACTAAGAAGTTCCTGTCCCTGCTGCTGGCGCTTGTGATGATGTTCTCCCTGACCGTCACCGCCAGCGCCGAGGAGGAAGCGAAGCCCCTGGAGGGGCAAATCGTCATCCTCCACACCAACGACGTCCACGGAGCCATCGGCAGCTATGCCAAGGTGGCGGCCCTGAAGCAGTCCTTCCAGGACGCGGGGGCCTACACCCTGCTGCTGGACGCCGGCGACTACATCCAGGGCGACCCCACCGTCAGCGTCTCCCAGGGCAAGACGGCCATCGAGCTGATGAACCTGGCGGGCTATGACGCGGCCACCATCGGAAACCACGAGTTCGACTACGGCTACCCCAACTTCAAGGAAATCACCAAGGACGCCAAGTTCCCCGTGGTGGCCGCCAACGTGCTGGTGGACGGAAAAGCCGAAACCACCCACACCATCTTCACCGCCGAGGGCGGACAGAAGATCGGCGTCTTCGGCCTGAGCACCCCCGAGACCGCCACCAAGGCCCACCCCGCCAAGATCCAGGGCGTGACCTTCCCCGCGGGCAAGGACATGTTCGCCATCGCCGAGGCCGAGGTCAAGGCCCTGGAGGACGAGGGCTGCGACTACATCGTGTGCCTTGCCCACCTGGGCATTGACGACGAGTCCAAGGGCAACCGCTCCATCGACCTGCTGGAGGCCGTGGAGGGCATCGACGTGCTGATCGACGGACACTCCCACTCCACCCTCGACAAGGTGGCCGAGGCCGCCGGAGAGACCCTGGAGACCATGGAGCCCCAGGGCGCCGTTATCACCGGAGAGACCCCCGTGGTCTACGGCGAGGAGGGCAAGACCCTGGTTACCTCCACCGGCACCAAGCTGGCCAACGTGGGCGTGGTGGTCCTCTCTGAGGAAGTCACCTTTGCCCGCAGCGTCCCCGTAGAGTCCATCGCCGTGGACGGCGTGAAGGAAATCGCCGACCGGGCCGCCGCCATCCAAAAGCAGATTGACGACGACTACGGCGCGGCCTTTGCCAAGACCGAAGTCCTGCTGAACGGAGACAAGGACCCCGGCAACCGCACGGAAGAGACCAACCTGGGCGACCTCATCACCGACGCCCTGGTCTGGGGCGCTGAGAAGAACGGGGAATCCGTGGACGCGGCCGTGACCAACGGCGGCGGCATCCGGGCCCCCATCGCCGCGGGCGACATCACGAAAAAAGACGTGAACACCGTCCTGCCCTTCGGCAACACCCTGAGCATCGTCAAGGTCACCGGCGCCGAGCTGCTGGAGGCCCTGGAAGCCTCCACCCACTGCACCCCCACCGCCATCGGCGGCTTCCCCCAGGTCAGCGGCATTGAGTTCACCGTGGACACCGCCAAGGAGTTCAAGGCCGGGGACCTGTATCCCGGCTCCACCTACCACAAGCCCGCCTCCATCGAGCGGGTGACCATCACCTCCGTGGGCGGAAAGGACTTTGACGAAAAGGCCGAGTACTCCATCGCCACCAACGACTTCATGGCCGCCGGAGGCGACACCTATTACGCCTTCGCCTCCGCCAAGAGCAACTACGATCTGGGTCTGCCCATGGACGAGGTCCTGATGGACTACATCAAGGAAGAGCTCAAGGGCGTCGTTACCGCCGAAGCCTACGGCGAGCCCGCGGGCCGCATCACCATCGAGGCCGCTCCCGCCGAGGAAGCCCCCGCCGAGGAAGCCCCCGCCGAGGAGCCCGCCCCTGTGGAAG
>VSMY01000075.1 GCA_009773995.1 Oscillibacter sp.
CCCGCGGACGACGCGGACCTGACCGAAACCCAGAAGATCATCAAAGAGGCCGAAGGCATGAGCCTGGAGGAGCTGGCCAAAAAGGCCATCGAGGAGTCCAACGGCAAGATGTTCTACGGCGTGGGCAACTCCAGCCGCGGCAAGAGCGCCCTGCCCCTGTTCATCGAGTACTTACAGTCCATCGACTCCAGCTACAGCATGGAGTTCGAGTGGCAGCAGCCCAAAAACAACAAAATCTTCGACCAGCTCACCGCCGACTCCCTGAAGGACACCGGCACCTTCGCCATGACCCTGATCCAGGACGGCAACCAAATCGAGAGCAAGATGGTCCAGACCGGGATTCTGGACACCTTCATCCCCAAGGAGTGGGCCGAGGCCAACGGCACCTCCGCCGACGCCTATACCGGCTACCTGGCCCTCCAGACCCTGAACAAGGTCTTTATGTACAACAACACGGGCTCCAAGTCCTATGACAACTGCTGGGACTTCGTGGCCGAGGGCGAACACGGGCTGTACATGGACATCGACTCCGAAATCGTGGGCAAGAACTTCCTGTACATGCTCACCGCGGACACCTACGCCGGCTGGCTGAAGGACGCCTTCAACGCCCTCTCCGCCGACGAGCAGGCCTACTTCCAGCCCACCATCAAGGCCATGGAGTCCGAGGCCGCCGACCTGGGCCTTGGCGCCGACGGCGCGTATGCCCTGGCCTGGATCAAACTGTGGGTGGAAAGCTACAACGCCCAGACCGACGACGGCCCCATCTGCAACACCCTGGTGGACAAATCCGCCACCGACCAGTTCGGCCTCTTGGTGTACTCCAAGCTGCGCTCCGTGGAGGAGTCCAGCTCCGTCTCCGTGAACAACATCAATGTGGCGGCCTATGACGACGGATACACCGGAATCGGAGGCTATGGCTACTGCCACTACCTGTTTGTCACCGACAACTCTCCCCTGCCCTGGACCGCCTGCGCCTTCATCGCCTACATGACCGAGACCGTGGACGGCTTCTCCGCCTGGGGCAAGGACATGGGCGGCTACTCCTCTAACCCCACCGTGGCCGAGGGCACCGAGGCCCAGTACGGCCACTCCAAGGGCGGCATGGCCGAGGATGGAACCACCGTGGAATTCGAGGCCAAGAACGACCGGGGCTACGACTGGTGGACCACCGACGGCAAGCTGGTCCTGGAGGACCCCGAGTACTGCGCCGACGTGGCCTTTACCGTGGGCAGCTGGGTTGAGATGCTGACCAAGTACAGCGCGGGCTAAGCCGTCGAAAACTACGCTTACGTCGGAACCGGCTTCGCCGATTCCTCCTGCCGCTCCGTTTCCTCCGGCTCTTCCCGCCGCAAACGCTGCGCTGGTTTGCGGCGGGAGATACGGGAGACGAGAGTTTTGATTCCCTGAACAGCGGCCCAAGCAGGTCCGGGGGGCGCGGACGCGCGCCCCGGACCTCTCTTAATACCCCGGAACGTTAGGAGGAGAGCTTACCATGAACGAACCCACCGCCCTCCGGGCCAGCAAGTCCACCATTTTTTTCAACAAGGTCAAGACCTTTTTCTCCAAGCCCCACAACGTCATTTTGGTGCTGATGGGCATCGTGCTGACGGTGACCACCGTGGCCCCCATCATCGCCATCGTGGAGGACACCTTCAAGATCCACCCCGGCACCATCGACGCCCACCTCACCGGCCAGGCAGCGGGCTACACCGTGGTGAACTACGTGGACCTTTTCACCAGCCGCCTGGCGAAAACGAACCTCTGGACTCCCCTGCTGAACACCGTCCTGCTGGCGGTGGGCACCTGCGTGGTGTCCATCCTCTTCGGCGGCGTGTTCGCTTTCCTCATCACCCGAACCAACCTGGCCTGGCGGAAATACCTCAGCTCCATCTTCATCTTCCCCTACATCATGCCCCAGTGGACCCTGGCCGTGGTGTGGCAGAATCTCTTCAACTCCAACGCCGTCACCGGCACGTCCAACGGCCTGCTGGCGGCCACGGCGGGGATCAACATGCCCCTCTGGTGGTGCCAGGGCCTGTTCCCCAGCCTGGTGGTCTTAGGGCTCCACTACGCGCCCTTCGCCTACATCCTCATCGGCGGCATTTTCCGCAACATGGACGCCAACCTGGAGGAGGCCGCCACCATCCTGGACACCCCGAAATGGCGCATCATGACCAAGGTCACCCTGCCCATGGTAAAGCCCGCCATTCTCTCCACCATCCTGCTGGTCTTCGGCAGCTCCATGGGCTCCTATCCCGTGCCCCACTATCTGGGACTCACCACCCTCTCCACCAAGTACGTCTCCCTGAACTCCAAGTACACCGGAGAGGCCAGCATCCTGGCCATCATCATGATGTTCTTCGGCGTGGCCATCATGCTTTTAAACCAGCTCTCCCTCACCAGCCGGAAGAGCTACACCACCGTCACCGGCAAGTCCGGCCAAATCTCCAAAATCAACCTGGGCCGGGCGGGGAAGTACGTCATCGCCCTGGCGCTGGTCATCGTCACCTTCTTCACCAGCATCTTCCCCATTGTCTCCTTCGCCTTTGAGACCTTCCTGCCCAACCCCGGAGACTACTCCTTCCTCTACACCGGGGACGCGGACAACCTCACCACCAAATGGTGGGTGACGGACGAGAACGTCTCGGAAAACGGCATGTACGGGCAAAAGGGCATTCTCCACAACGAAACCATTTGGCGGGCCTTTAAGGGTACCATCTGGGTCAGCGTCTGCTGCTCCCTCATCGCCGGCACCATCGGCACCCTGATCGGCTACGCCGTCTCGAAAAATCGGCGAAGTAAGTGGGCCAACTACGTCAACAGCGTGGCCTTCCTCCCATATCTGATGCCCTCCATCGCTGTGGGCGTGGCCTTCTTTATCCTGTTCTCCAACCAGTATGTGAACCTCTTCAACACCTACACCCTGCTGATCATCACCGGCACCATCAAGTACATCCCCTTCGCCTCCCGGAGCTCCCTGAACTCCATGCTTCAGCTCTCCGGCGAAATTGAGGAGGCGGCCATCATTCAGGACATCCCCTGGATCAAGCGGATGACCCGCATCATCATCCCCATCCAGAAGTCGTCCATCATCAGCGGCTACCTGCTGCCCTTCATGACCTGCCTGCGGGAGCTGAGCCTGTTCATGCTTCTGTGCACCCAGGGCTTCATCCTCTCCACCACCCTGGACTACTTCGACGAGATGGGCCTGTACGCCTTCTCCAGCGGCATCAACTTGATTTTGATTATCACCATCCTGGTCTGCAACACGCTGGTCAACAAGGTCACCGGCGCCAGCCTGGACAAGGGAATTGGAGGTTAAACTATGCCTGAGATTCGATTAGAGCACGTGACCAAGCGGTGGGGCAAGTTCTACGCCGTGGACGATTTGGACCTGGTCATCGCCGACAACTCCTTCGTCACCCTGCTGGGCCCCTCCGGCTGCGGCAAGACCACCACCCTGCGGATGATCGCCGGGCTGGAGACCCCCACCAGCGGCCGGATCACTATCGGGGACAAGGTGGTATTTGACAGCGCGCTGGGCATCAACATCCCCGCCAATAAGCGGAAGGTGGGCTTCCTCTTCCAGAACTACGCCCTGTGGCCCAACATGACCGTGTACGAAAACATCGCCTTCGGCCTCTCCAACATCAAGGAGCCCCTGCCCAAGGTGGACTTTGAGGCCAGAAACGCCGCCCGCCTGGCGGAGATTCTGGAGACCCCCGGCGAGGTGGTGAAGGTCCTGGACGACTGCCGGGACAAGACCGGGAAAATCGACGAGAAAAAAGCCTACATCAAGCTCATCGACGCCCTCATCATCTCCCAGTACACCGCCAAGAAGCTCTACGGCTATCACCTGGAATCCGGCAAGGACGTGTCCGGCGAGGCCGCCGCCCTCCGGGAGCGGGCGGAGAGCGCGAAAAAGTCCCAGGGCCTCAACGAGAATTTCGAGGCCGTCCGGGACGGCCAGG
Organism: Oscillibacter sp.; assembly: GCA_009773995.1. GTDB lineage: Bacteria > Bacillota > Clostridia > Oscillospirales > Oscillospiraceae > Oscillibacter. The sequence continues at coordinate 3,972 of VSMY01000075.1, forward strand.
CGGTCCTGGAGACCCGGAAGCTCACGAAGGAGGAGATCGACCTCTCCGTTCGCCGGGTGTCCCGGATCGTGAAAATCGGCATGTTCATGGACCGCTACCCGGCGGAGCTCTCCGGCGGGCAGCAGCAGCGGGTGGCCATCGCCCGGACCCTGGCCCCGGAGCCCTCGGTGCTGTTCATGGACGAACCCCTCTCCAACCTGGACGCCAAGCTCCGGCTGGAAATGCGCTACGAGCTCCAGCGCCTTCATGTGGAGACCGGGTCCACCTTCGTCTACGTCACCCACGACCAGATGGAGGCCATGACCCTGGCCACGCAAATCTGCCTCATCAACAACGGCGTCCTCCAGCAGTACGACGCGCCGCTGACCGTCTACAACCGCCCAAACAACCTGTTTGTGGCGGACTTCGTGGGCAACCCCTCCATCAACTTCATGGAGGCCAAGGGGACCCAGCGCCCCGACGGGGCCGTGGAGCTGACCATCCTGGGGGATAAAAAAGCGGTCTTCAAGCCCGCCCGGCCCCTGGACCTCCCCGGCTGGTTCCAGGCCCGGGACGAGCACGACGCGCGTCTCGCCGAGGAGCACAAAAAGAAAGCCGCGGAAAAGGGCTTCGTGGAGAAGGGAAACAAGGACGAGACCTTCCGCTACCACATCGCCAAGGTGGAGGAGGAGGACCTCTCCCTCCAGGAGGAGCCGGTGCTGACCAACGAGGACCTGGTGCTGGGCGTCCGCCCGGAGTTCATCGGCATCGCGGACAGCGGAGCCCTTTCCGGGGAGATCTACGGCGCCATGCCCACCGGCATGGAGTCCACCATCAAGGTGCGCATCGGGGACTTCCTGCTCACCGGCGTGGTGTTCGGCAGCGCCCTGTTCACCATCGGGACCCAGGTCCACGTGGACATCTCCGGGGACAACATCATGCTCTTCGACCGCAAAAGCGGCAAGTGCGTGGCCTTCGGCAGCCTGGAGTGCTGAGGGCTTCCTGAGCAGACAAGCGCGGAGGACGGGATTTCCCGTCCTCCTCTTTTTCGCCCCGCCCGCCCCGTTGACAAGCGGGGGCCCAAATGTTAATATGACAGGGTATATACGGTCCGGCGGACGGACAGAACGAAAGAATAGGAGAGCGGTATGGCAACGAAATACGTATTTGTCACCGGCGGCGTGGTCTCCGGCCTGGGCAAGGGCATCTGCGCGGCCTCCCTGGGGCGGCTTTTGAAGCAGCGGGGCGTCCGGGTGCGGAATCAGAAATTCGACCCCTATATCAACGTGGACCCCGGCACCATGAGCCCCTACCAGCACGGCGAGGTCTTCGTCACCGAGGACGGCGCGGAGACCGACCTGGATCTTGGGCACTACGAGCGCTTTGTGGACGAGGATTTGAGCGGCAACAGCTCCATCTCCTCCGGCAAGATCTACTGGTCCGTGCTGAACCGGGAGCGCCGGGGGGACTACCTGGGGGCCACCGTTCAGATTATCCCACACATCACCAACGAAATCAAAAGCCGGGTCTACGCCATGGCCAGCGAGGACGTGGACGTGGTCATCTGCGAAATCGGCGGCACCGTGGGCGACATCGAGTCCCAGCCCTTCCTGGAGGCCATCCGCCAGGTCCGGGCCGAGCGGCCCCAGGGGGACGTGCTCTTCATCCATGTGCCCCTCATCGTGGAAATCCCCGGCTCCGGGGAGCTGAAGTCCAAGCCCACCCAGCACTCCGTCAAGGAGCTCCTCTCCCTGGGCATCCAGCCGGACATCCTGGTCTGCCGCTGCGACACTCCCATCACCGCCGACGTGCGGCGGAAAATCGCCCTCTTCTGCAACGTGGAGCCCGACTGCGTCATCCAGAACGCCACCGCCGAGACCCTCTACGAAGTTCCCCTGCTGATGGCCAAGGAGGGCCTGGACACGGTGGTCTGCCGGAAGCTGGGCCTGATTACTCCCCAGGCGGACCTCCGGGAGTGGACCGCCATGGTCCAGCGGGAGAAGAACGCTCATAAACATGTGGAAATCGCGTTGGTTGGCAAATACGTCCAGCTCCACGACGCCTACCTCTCCGTGGTGGAGTCCCTGAACCACGCGGGCACCGCCAACGACGTGGTGGTGGACATCCGCTGGGTGAACTCCGAGACCCTGACGGAGCAGAACGTGGAAGAAGAGCTGGCGGGCTGCGCCGGAATCATCGTCCCCGGCGGCTTCGGCGACCGGGGCATCGAGGGGATGATCCAGGCCGTGCGCTATGCCCGGGAGAACAAGGTCCCCTACTTCGGCGTGTGCCTGGGGATGCAGATGGCCGTCATCGAGTTCGCCCGGCACGTCCTGGGCTACGCCGACGCCCACTCCTCCGAGTTCTCCGAGACCACCCAGCACCCCGTCATCGCCCTGATGCCGGACCAGGTGAACGTCACCGACAAGGGGGGCACCATGCGCCTGGGCCGCTACCCCTGCGAGCTGAAGGAGGGCACCGAGAGCCGCCGCCTCTACGGCGCGGCGGAAATCTCCGAGCGCCACCGCCACCGCTTCGAGTTCAACAACGATTTCCGCGCCGAGATGGAGGCCAAGGGGATGGTCCTGGCGGGCCTGTCCCCCAGCGGGCATTTGGTAGAGATCGTGGAGCTGCCCGACCATCCCTGGTTTGTGGGCGTCCAGTTCCACCCGGAATTCAAGAGCCGCCCCGACCGGCCCCACCCCCTATTCTACGGGTTCGTGAGGGCCTCGGCGGAGAGGGCCTGAGCTATGGCGGGCATTTTTGACGAGGCCCTCATGCGCCGGGTCCTGGGGGACTGCACCCCGGAGGGGGAGACCCTTGCCGCCGGGATTCACGGCATCACCCTCCAGGTGAACCAAAAGAAAACCTCCTACTTCGACGTGTACGTCGGCGTCACGGAGCACTATCTGCTGGTGGCCGAGTGCGAGGAGCGCAAGTACCTGACGGCGGCCTATCCCCTGCTGCCGGACCTGCGGAAGACCGTGGCGGAGGACGTGGGCGCGTGCTTCCCCTTCGGAAGCATCGAGCGCTGTGAAATCAAAAAGGGCATGATGGGGGCCGTCAACTGCTCCATCACCTTCCGGGACGGGAACTTCCTCAAGCTCCAGCTGCCCAAACGGGGCGGCCTGGGAGGCGGAATGCCCCATCACGCGGAGTATCGAGAAACCATCCTCGCCCGGCTGGAGCGGTTCCAGGGCTGAGGTCCCGGCTTTCAAACTTTTATTCTTGAAACGGAGTATCTTATGAAACGGAAATTATTTGCTTCAGAGAGTGCCGCTTAACCGGGAGGTTGGCAAATCTGCACTCGCCATTCCTCCCGGAGGATTCGGAACATCTTCAGGAGGAAACTTCATCATGAACCGCGAAAATAAACGGAAGCTATACGAAAAAGGCTACTACAAAACCCACCCCTGCACCGACAGCTTCACCTGCCGGGTCTGCGGCCGCCTGGTCACCCCGGTGGGAGCGGGCGGAGACCACCGCAACCACTGCCCCAACTGCCTTTCCAGCGTCCACCTGGACGTGGAGCCCGGCGACCGGGCGGCGGACTGCGGCGGGGTCATGGACCCCATCGCCGTGTGGGTCCGCAAGGGGGGCGAGTGGGCCGTTGTCCACCGCTGCCGCCGCTGCGGCTGCCTGAGCTCCAACCGGGTGGCGGCGGACGACAACCCCATGAAGCTGATGAGCATCGCCATGAAGCCCCTGTGCGCCCCGCCCTTCCCGCTGGAGCGCATTGAGGAGATGACCGCCCTCATGGGCGGCAGCGGCTCCATAGGATAAACCAAACCGGGCGGGGGCTTCCCCGCCCAAGGGATAAACAACAGGAGCTCCGGTTTCCCGGAGCTCCTACGGTTCCAACAATTCCTCCACCGTCACGCCCAATGCCTGGGCCAGGGCTTTCAGCTCGATATCCGTCACAAACCGCTGGCCGCTCTCAATGCGCTGGACCGCGTTCTTATCCACGTCCAGTCCCCCCAGCTGGAGCATGTCCGCCAGCCCCCGCTGGGACAGCTTCGGCTTTTTGGCCTTGCGCAAAGCAGCCACCTGTGTGCCGCAGAGATTGTATCGCCCATTCGGGGCCCGATTCTTGTACATGAAAACCATCCCTGACATTTAGTGATTGTCATTTGGACCATTTTATGGTATCCTGTAATGGCAGTTGACATTCATTAAATGTCATAAGGAGGTTTTTATGGAATTGACCGCACAGGAAGAGCTGGCGGCCCAGGCCATTGGCCTGGAAGCCATGCGGTATTTGAAGGACGGGGAAACCATCCGGAAAATTGCCGCAGAAACGGAATCCAGAGCCATGCGGGCTCTGGAGGGAATCCGCCGCATTCTAAACGACGACAACCTGGACGACCCGGAATGCTTTCAGCGAATCGAATCCATTCTATCCACATTGGAGGACGCCGGGATTTTCACCACCCGCCACGACTGGTAAGCCAGGGACGGGCGGCAGATTGCCGCCCCTACAGGCGCCAACCATTCCCCCCGCCAACACCAGGTTAGCGGCAGCGAGGAGGGCCGGACAGGCCTTGCATCAACCACCCAACCCCCACTCAAACTACGCCGCGGGCAGGGACATGCGTACCAAACAGTCCGTATCGTAGCCGCGCCCCTCGTTTTCTCTCTTCCACCGTGCACGGCGCATTCTCTCTTTTCGCAAAAGAGAGAATGGGGGGTGCAATGAACCAGCCATCGCTGAGCTCCAATCTCCCCCGCCCGAAGGGCGAGTATCACCCCCCTCATGGGGGGCCCCAGGAAGGACAGTCTTAGTAATGAACCATTACGAAAACATCGCCGCCGCCTTAGAGGCGGAACACCTGGACGCCGTCCTCCTCACCGGGGAGGCCAACCGCTTTTACGCCACCGGCTTCTTCACCCCCGGCGCGGACGCCACGGCCCTCATCACCCGGAAGGACGCGATATTTTTCACCGACGCCCGCTACACCGAGGCCGCCGCCCGCCGTCTCGGCGGGGCGGAGCTCCGGGAGGTAAAGCCCGGAAAGGGTCTCCTGGACCAGCTCAAGGAGCTGGTGTTTTTAAAGGGCATCCGCCGTCTGGGCTTTGAGGACGCGGCCATGTCCGTCCAGTCCTTCCGGCGGCTGGAAAAGGCCCTGGACGAGGAGGGCCATCCCCCCTGCGAGCTGGTCGGCGCCTCCGAGCCTATCTTGAAGCTCCGGCAGGCCAAAGACCCGGAGGAGCTCCAAGCCATGGAGGCCGCCCAGGGCATCGCCGAGCGGGCGCTGGAGGACATCCTGAAAGAAGTCCGCCCCGGCGTGACGGAGAAGGAGATCGCCGCCCGGCTCCAGTATCTGATGCTGCACTACGGCGCGTCGGACATGTCCTTCGACCCCATCGTGGTCTCCGGCCCCAACGGAAGCCTGCCCCACGGCGTGCCCTCGGAGAAGGAAATTCAAGCCGGGGAGTTCGTCACCATGGACTTCGGCTGTATCTACGGCGGCTACTGCTCCGACATGACCCGCACCGTGGCGGTTGGGTCCGTGACGGAGGAGATGGAGCGGGTTTACAAGACCGTCCTGGCCGCCCAGGAGGCGGGCGTCGCCGCCGCAAGGGCCGGGGTCCCCGGCAAGGACGTGGACGCCGCCGCAAGGGCCGTCATCGCGGCGGCGGGCTATGGGGAGTACTTCACCCACAGCTTCGGCCACGGGGTAGGCGTGGAAATCCACGAGGCCCCCAACGCCGCTTCCTCCAACGACAAGCCCCTTCCCGCCGGGGCGGTGATTTCGGCGGAGCCGGGGATTTACATTCCCGGAACGTTAGGCGTCCGCATCGAGGACGTGATTTTGATTACCACGGAGGGCCGCCGGAACCTGACGAAGGCCCCCAAGGAATTGCTGATTCTCTGAAAGGAGGGATTCCCAAATGCGCATGCTCTGGTATCCCAAATGCACCACCTGCCAGAAGGCGAAAAAATGGCTGGACGAAAAGGGCCTCGCCTGTGAGGTCCGGGACATCAAGCTGGAGAACCCCAGCGCCGACGAACTCCGCCAATGGCACCAGGCCAGCAACCTGCCCCTGAAGCGCTTTTTCAACACCAGCGGCCTCCAGTACAAGGCCCTGGGATTGAAGGACAAGCTCCCCGCCATGAGCGAGGAGGAGCAGCTGGCCCTCCTGGCCACCGACGGCATGCTGGTAAAGCGGCCCATTTTGGTGGGGGACGGCTTCGTCCTCACCGGCTTCAAGCCCCAGGAGTGGGAGGAGAAGCTGGGATGATTGCCCGCTTGGACTTCGCTCCCCTGGACGGCATCACAAAGCGGGTCTTCCGCCGGGTGTGGCACGCGCATTTCGGCGGAGCGGACCGCTATTTCGTCCCTTTCATCTCGCCTACGGACCAGCATGTCATCACCCCCCGGGACCGCCGGGAGCTGGAAAACCCGGAAGGGCTCCCCCAGGTCCCCCAGGTGATGGCGAAACAGGCGGCGGACTTTGTCTGGGCGGCGGAGGCCCTGGCGGACATGGGTTACGCGGAGGTCAATTTGAACCTGGGCTGTCCCTCCGGCACCGTCACCGCCAAGGGGAAGGGCTCCGGCCTGCTGATGGACCCGGACCGCTTGGATCGCTTTTTGGATCAGGTCTTTTCCGGAACCAGGGTCCCCGTCTCCGTGAAGACCCGGCTGGGCTACAACACGCCGGAGGAGTTCCCCCGGCTGCTGGAGATTTTCAACCGCTACCCCATCGCCTGCCTCACCGTTCACCCCAGAGTCCGGCCGGAGAAGTACCGGGGGGCGGTGCACATGGACCAGTTCGCCCTGGCCCTGGCGGAGAGCAAAAACTCTGTGTGCTACAACGGGGACCTGACCTCCGCGGCGGGCGTCCGGGCCCTGGAGGCCCGCTTCCCCGCGCTGGACGCCGCCATGATTGGCCGGGGAGCCATTGCGGACCCGGCGCTTCTGCGGCGGCTCCGGGGCGGCCCCGCCGCTTCGAAAGAAGAGCTGCAAGCCTTCACCCAGGAGCTCTACCAAGCCTATCAGGACTTCTACGCCCAAGCCGCCCCCGACGGACAGGCCGCCCCGGCCTCCCAGCGGATGAAGGAGGTCTGGTTCTACCTGATCCACCTCTTTGAAAACGGCGAGCGCCTGGGGGGCCGGATGCGCCGCTCCCGGGGGCCCAGGGCCTACGAGGAGCTGGAGGCTCAAATTTTCCAGGAGCTGGACCTGTTGGACGCGCCCCAGGGGGAATTGGCATGAAAAGGACGGGCCCGCTCAGGAGGCGGGCCCGTTTTCCGCTTGCCATCCGGCCCGGACTGTGCTACACTAGGATAAAGACACAACCACGTTTCAGGAGGCCCTATTATGACGTTTGAACAGATCGACCGGAAGCAATGCAAGTGGGAGGCGGCGGAGCTGCTGCGGGACGCTCAGGTCTCCCCCAAGGCCATGACCGCCCTGTACATGGGGCTGATCATCGTGCTGGAGCTGTTCTCCTCCCTGGTGGACACCGGCTTTTTCGGCATCTTCCTCTCCATCCTGGTTTCCCTCATCAGCACCGTCCTGGCCTCAGGCTTCGCCCTGTACTGCATGGCCGTCCGCCGGGGGGAGCGGGCGGAGTTTCTGACTCTGTTCGACGGCTTTTCCTTCGTGGGAAAGCTGATCCTGCTGGACATCCTATTCAGCCTCTTCGTCTTTCTCTGGTCCCTGCTCTTCATCATCCCCGGCGTCATCGCCGCCTACCGCTACGGCTTCGCCTTCTACAACCTCTACGAGGACCCAAGCCTCGGCGTGATGGAGGCCCTGGACATGAGCAAGCGGCAGACCCTGGGCTATAAATCCCAGCTCTTTGTCCTGGATCTAAGCTACATCGGCTGGGTTCTCCTGGCCTCTCTTCCCACCCTTTTGCTGATCTTCCAGATCAACCGGGATCTGACCATGTCTGTGCTCTACGGCATCCCCGTGCCCTCCACCTATTTCGGGCTTCCCATTTTCATTCTAAACGCCGTTTTCGGCCTCTGGCAGCTGCTGGTCGCCCTCTTTTACGTCCCCAATTGCATCTGCGTCAAGCTCAGCTACTTTGATGTGGCCAAGCGGACCTCCGGCGTGGGCCTGGGGACCGAGGAGCCGTCCGCTCCCTGGGACGGGTGGAACGCCCCGGACGGGCTGGGCTGAGGTTTCATCCTATTTTCGTATTATAAAACCGGGTCCTCCAAGCACCGCCTTGGAGGACCCGGTTTTTCCTGTGCTTACAGGCTGGGGAACCGCTTCCGGACGTATCCGCTCCGCCGCAGGGCCAGCGCCAGCAGCGTGGACGCCGCCGCGCCGAAGGCGGCCTGAACCAGATTGCTGGGGATACCCGCCGCGCCGGCCGTCAGGCAGAGGCTCAGGGCCCCTCCCCCGGAGAGGGCGGCCAGCGCCCCGTCAAACAGCCAGTAGCCCAGAACCATGGGGACCTCCGCCGCCAGGGCGGAAAGCAGCAGCCCCTTCTTCCCCAGGCGGCGGTACAGCAGCGCCGCCGTCAGGGCCATAAGGGCCTTGATGACCAGGGTGGCTGGAACGTAAACGGCATAGCCGCTCAGCAAATCCGCCAAGGCGGGACCCACGCCCCCGGCCGCCGCTCCGTATACCGGTCCCAGCAGCCAGGCCCCCAGGATCACCACCGCGTCCCCCAGGTTCATGTACCCGCCGGTGGGGGAAGGCACCTGCAAAACCATCGTCCCCACGCAGCCCAGGGCGGCGAACAGCCCCGTCAGCGCCAGCATCCGGGCCCCCGCCCGGTCCGCCTCCCGGTTTAAAATCTTTTCCATTCCGCTTCGCTCCTTTGTCGGTTGATGTTGCCATCATAGCGCAGTTATGATATGATAGAAATAGCCAAAATGAGAATTTTTTATAAGGTCAGAGGGGGCGCGGTCATGCCGACATATGATTTAGAGGCCCGGGGGAGCCTGTCCCTCTATGAATACCTCTACCGCCGCCTCCGGGACGACATCCTCTGCGGCGCCCTGGCGGCGGGGGAGCGCCTGCCCTCCAAGCGGGCTTTGGCGGAGCACCTGCGGGTGTCCGTGGTCACCGTGGAGGGGGCCTACCAGCAGCTGGTAGCGGAGGGTTACGTGGACGCCCGGCCCCGGCGGGGCTTTTTCGTCTCCCCGGTGGACCCCCGCCTTCCGGCGGCGGAGGCGGCCGGCGAACTCCCGCCGGAGGCGCCTCCCCCCGCCTGGCGGCTGGACCTAAAGAGCGGCCGGGCGGACCCCGCCTTCTTCCCCTCCGCCCTCTGGGCACGGCTGACCCGTCAGGTCCTCTCCGAGGGGGCCCACCTGGCCCCGGTGCCCCACCAGGGTCTCCCCGCCCTGCGGCAGGCCATCGCCCAGGACCTCCGGGACTTCAAGGGCATGGCGGTATCCCCGGAACAGATCGTCGTGGGGGCGGGAGCGGAGTATCTCTACCTGCTCCTGGCCCAGCTCCTGGGCCGGGAGGCGGTCATCGCCCTGGAGGATCCGGGCTATCCCAAGATCCGCCAGGTCTACGGCAAGTGGGGCGCGGACTGCCGCCCCGTCCCTCTGGACGGCCAGGGCATGCGCCTGGACGCGCTCTATGCCTCCGGGGCCACGGCGGCCCACCTCTCCCCGGCCCACCACTACCCCACGGGCATCGTCACCCCCATCG
>VSMY01000076.1 GCA_009773995.1 Oscillibacter sp.
AGACCAGCTGCGCCTCTCCCAGCAGCTTCCCTCCGGAGGCCTCCTGAACCTCCCGGCCGGTGTAAATCCAGTTCAGCGCCACCGCCGAGCACACCAGCACCGCCATTACCGCCACCACGGCGTTCCGTTTCCATCTCGCGCTCATAGACCCTTTCCTCCTCCAAATAATCACTGCCATTTTGCCACCGTGACCCGGTCGGTAGGCAGGCCGGTGAGAGCGGCCACCGCCCCCGTCACCGCCAGCCGGACCTCCGCGCTGCCGCCGCCCTGGCACACCACCAGGGCCCCCCGGTAGGTGGGATACGTCGTCCGCACCACCACCGCCTCGTCTCCCCCAGAGCCGTCCAAGCGGACCGTCTCCGACTTGCGGGAGTAATCCTCCGGCGCGGCGGTGTCCCCGCTGTAGCTCAAAAGGGTGTCCTGGGCCAGCTGCCGCTCCCCGTCGGAGTCCACCGTCAGCATCACCTTCACCTGACCCACGCCGTCCATGGCCGCCAGAATGTTCTCCATTTCCGTCTGTACCGTCTGGAGGTCCCAGCCGCCCTTGACGCTCTGGGGGTCCTTCCGATCCGACCGGAGGGCGGCCTCTCCGCTCCCCAGTCCCGGCCACAGCAGCAGCCCCGCGCCGATCAGCGCCACCAGCGCCGCGTACTTGTACTTGTTCCATATCTTTCGCGCTCCTTCAGTTTTTTCCTTCATGCCAAACCTGCCTCTCCGCCGGAATTCCAAGCTCCCCCGCGATCCAGTCCGCCAGGTCCTGGGAGTAAGGGCCCGTCAAAACCACCGAGGCCGGGACGGGCGTTTCCCCGTCCGCTCCCGGCTCCGTCTCCACCCAGGCCCCCACGTCCAGCCCCAGCGCGTCCGCTTTGTCCGATATATATGCCGCGGTCCTCCCGGCTATGATTGCCGCCAGCTCTTCTTTTCCCGCGGCGTCCAGCTCCGCCGCCCGCTTCTCAACGGCGGCCTCGTAGTCGGAGAAGTCCAGCCGCAGCCGCCCCAGGTCCGTTTTCAGCGCCGGCTGGAGCAGCGCCGCCAGCAGCAGCAGCCCCCCGGTGAAGCCGGAGATCTTCCGCAGGGTTCCCTCCGGCACCAGAGTCTGGACCACGGTCAGCAGCAGCGTCACCGCCGCGATGGAGGTGAGCCAGCTCCGCACCGCCCCAATCATGGCGTCACCGCCGCCACGGAGCTGAGCACCGACACCAGCAGCAGCAGGGCGCAGCTCCCCGTCATGCCCAGCACCAGGCCGAAGGCCCCGCCCAGCCCGTCGATGAGCTTGCACAGCTCCGGCGCGCCCACCGCCGCCGCCAGGAAGGCGGAGAGCTTGTACAGCAAATACTGCACCCCCAGCTGCAAAAAAGGATAGGCGCAGGCGGCCAGGATGGCCAGCATCCCGAACACGCCGATGGTGTTTTTCAGCATCCCCGCCCCGGCCAGGACGGTTTCCGCCGCCTCGGCGATGATGCCCCCCACCACCGGCACCGCGCCGGAAATGGCGGCCTTGGCCACCTTTACCGAGGCCCCGTCCGCCGCCCCGGCGATGACCCGGACGGCGGAGAGGTACACGGTGAACAGCAGCAGAGAGGAGGTGAGAATCCAGGTGACGATTTTTTTCAGCGCCTCGGCGACGGCCCCCAGCCGGTTCTCCGGCAGGCAGGCCCCGGCGGCCAGAGCCCCGATGTACAGATAGACCAGGGGGAGCAGCAGCCCGTCGATGAGTTCCATCAAAAGGTCCGCCAGGAACACGGTGGTCACCTGCTGGAAGGTGGCGGTGGTCACCCGCCCGGAGGCTGCCGTGGCCGCCGCCAGGGTGGGCAGCAGGGCCTTGGAAAAAACGTTCAGTTCTCCAATGGTCTCCGCCCCCAGGCCAATGAGGTCCTCCAGGCTTCCCGCCGTCAGCAGGGTCACCGCCAGGGCCCCCGCCATAGGCAGAAAAGCCGGGGTCTTTCCCGTCCCCTGGGCGAAGCCGTCCACCGCGCCGCAGGCCACCGCCACCAGCAGGATGGACGCCGCTCCCCGGAGTCGCTGACGCAAGACGGCTTTTACCTCCTTGGAAACGCGTTCCACGATTCCCGCCAATCCCTGAGAAAAGCCCTCGGGGCCGGAGAGATCCCCAATTTCCAGCACATCCTCCGCCGCCTCCGGCAGCGCGTCCGTCAGGTCCCTGGGCAGCTCCGCCGCCTGGGCCTGGCCCGTCAGGGCCAGGAGGAGGAACAGCAGGCAGATCCATTTCTTCATCGCATCAGCTCCATCAACAGAGACAGCACCGCCCGAAGAAGGGGCAGGGCGGCGACCAGGGCACAGACCGCCCCCGCCGTCTCCACCACCGAGGCCAGGGCCGACTCCCCCGCGTCCCGGCAGAGGCTGCCGCCCAGCTTCACCACCAGGGCGATGCCCACGGTTTTGTACAGGGGGATAAACAGCTCCCGGGACAAGCCGCTCTCCTCCACCAGCTCTCCCATAAACCCCATCAGCCGCTCCAGGCTCCCCGCCAGGGAGAGGAGCACCGCCGCCGTGGCCCCCAGGGTCAGCAGCAGCGCGGCCTCCGGGCTTCCCCGCCGCACCACCAGGGCCAGCAGCGCCGCCACGACGCACAGCGCCGCCGCCTGAACGGACAGCTCCACGGCTAAAAGTTGAACAGGGTCTTGATGAGGTCAAAGAGGTCGCTGATCTCCTGGACCATCATCATCAAGACCACCACCAGCCCCGCTAGGGTCGTCATCATGGCCTGCTCCTCCCGGCCGGAGCGGACCAGCAGCTGGTTCAGCACCGCCACCAGGATGCCGATGGCCGCTATCTTGAAAATCAAATCCACATCCATGCGTTCGTTCCCCTATATCAGTAAAATCACCAGCAGCGCCGCGGCGGAAAACCACAGCGCGGCGGCCCGTTTCTCCTCCTCGGGCCGCTTTCGCTCCGCCTCCCCGGCGCTGTTCGCCAGCGTATAGATGACATGGGATATTGCTTTACAGACTTTCTCTTCGTCGCCTTGCAGGTCCTGGGCCAAGGACGAGACGGCGGACTTATCCCTTTCGGAGAGGGGCAGGGCCTCCACATGCTCCCGCCAGCTCTCAGGGAGGTTCTCCCCAACCGCGGCGGCCCTGGAAGCGGCCCGGAAAAAGGCGGCGGCGGGCTCTTCGCAGTCTTCGGCCAGGGTGCTCAGCAGTACGGGCAGGGGCGTCCGGGCCATGCGGACCTCCTCCCCCATCCGGCGGAAGGCCCGCTGGAGGTCCGACAGCGTGTCCCGTTCCCGGCGGCGCTCCGCCTGCTGGACATACCAGGCCAGCGCGCCCCCGGAGGCCACGCAGAGGCTTCCCAGCAGCTTCAGCATGGCAGCTCCTCCAGGGCGTAGGCCCGTCCTTTTTCGTCCCGCTGAATGCGGACCGCCAGACGAAAGACCTGGTTTTCCAGCAGGGTCCGGTAGAGGGGCTTGCGCAAGAGCTCCGGGACGTCGGCGGCGTGGATGGTGGCCAGCAGCCCCACGCCGCAGCCCGCTGCCAGACTCATGGCGGTCAGGTCCTCCCGGACGGTGATCTCGTCCACGGCGATGATCTGGGGGTTCATGGCCCGGAGAACGATGGGGATGCCCAGGGCCTTGGGACAGGCGTCCAGCACGTCCGTCCGGGGCCCCACGTCCATCTGGGGGACTCCTCGATGGACCACCGCCACCTCCCCCCGTTCGTCGATGAGGGAAATTCTTTGCGCCGGATAGTCCGGTCCTCCCTGAGAGAGACAGCGCACCAGGTCCCGCAGGAGAGTCGTTTTTCCGCCCCCCGGCGGGGAGAGAATCAGTGTATTGACAAAGCCGCCGTTTCGGAACAGCCTGGGTGTAATTCCTTCGGCCACGCCCTTCCGCTCCCTGGCGATCCGGATGACCGCCGAAGAGAGGTTTTTCAGGTTTGTATTCATCCTGTCCTTCATCACCGCCGTGCCGCAGAGCCCCACCCGGAAGCCTCCCCGGACGGGGAGAAATCCCTCCCGGATGGACTCCGACGCAGCGTAACGGGAGAACTCCGTGGCGATGTCGCACAGGGTTTCCAGCTCCTCCGGCTCCACCTCCGCCTCCAGCGGCAGCTCCCCCGCGGGCAGCAGCACCGCCAGAGGCCGCCCCGCCCGGAGGCGGATCTCCTCCGCCAGGGCCTTCTCCTGGTCGGAGAGGGCCAGCGCCGCCTTGCGGAGGCGGCTGGGCAGGATGGCGGCGGCCTGTTCGTAGCGGGAAACCAATTCGTTTTTTGGCAAGGGAGATTCCCCCTTTCTTTGGTTACTCCACTCTATGAAGGCCCGTCCCGGTCTATGCCGGGTTTGTCCAAAAAATTTTGGGCGCAAAGAAACGCCTGTCTCCCGACAGGCGTTTCTTTTGGTGCGCTTCATTTTTTCGGTTTTTCCAGAGGAATCACCACGTCGCCGAAGCGGATGGATTCCGTCTTGGAGAGGTCCACAGGAAACTCCCAATAGCCATGCGCTTCTTTGTCCTTCCGTTCCGACGGGTCCTCTGCGACAATGGCCCCTGCGTAATATCCATTAACCGTTACGCCACCCGCCATTTGTAGATCCGGAGCGTCAATCCAGTATTCCGGCGTGGCGTCCTTGGGCCGAATAAAGCTGTAACCCGTGGATGTCACCCGGATGTCCCGGATTGTGAAAGGCTTTTTGCTTTCACTTATGACCTCCTTGCCGGCAACCACTTTCGATTCGGTGCGTATGCCGTTCACGCGGGCAATCTTCGCCGCTAGGGCCGCTTGGTCCTTCACAGGTTTCAGCGTAAAGGGCAGATTCCACGTTCCCTCCAGCTCCTCAAAGTGCCTTGACCCCTCTTTTCCCGGTTCCGGCGCTTTTCCAAGCAGTACGATGCCGTCAAGACGAAGTTCCATCTCGCCGCCCTCCAGGAAATTGACGCCGGTCGGGGCCTGCCACATCCAAAGCTGGACCTGCGTCCCATCCTCCATTACGCCGACATCTCTGGCCAACATACCATGAAGGGTAGGACCGTCGATCACTTCCTTTTCCATGGGTCCGCCAACAAGATCTGCGCCCCGGAAATCCCAGCGGTCCACCAGCTTCTCCCCCTTGAACTTCAGCATAATCCACAGGACATTTTCTCCGGGGGTGACGGAATCCAAGGTCACAGTAATGCCGTTGTCTGTGACGGAGGTTCCCACCGGCTGGACCAGACTCTCAATGACCGCCGCCTGTTCCTTGGGCATCTCCTCTGCGCCGCCGGACTCCGCCCATTGTTGGTTAAACCACTCCTGTAAGGTCTGGGGCACGCCGATGGCCGCCGCCAGGGCCGTCCCGGCCAGAATGACGGCCAGCGCCGCCGCAATGATAAAAGACACAGATACTTTCTTGACGACCTGGGTCCTCTCCTGCTTTGTCATGTTCATGACCTCCTCTTTCAGTCTCTCGGAGGCGCGGACCTCGTCAAACATTTCCTGATACGATGCTTTCAAGGCTCACACCTCCTCTAATTGAATTTTCAGTTTCGCCCTGGCCCTGGCCAGCCGGGTCTGGACCGTGGACGCCTTCAAGCCCAGCAGCTCCCCCACCTCGTCCACTTTGTAGCCCTCGTAATAGTAGAGATACAGCGGCACGCGGTACTTGGCGGGAAGCTCCATGACCTCCTGATAAAGCGTCTGCCGGGCCGGGTCCGAGAACACCGGCTCCGGGCACTCAGACAGGGGCACCGTCCGCCTGCGCCAGGGATGCTGGCTCATCCGCTTGCACTCGTTCAGGGCCACCCGCACCAGCCAGTGGCGCAGATGGTCCTCCCCCTGAAAGTCCGTGTCCGTCCGCCAGAGGCGGAGCATGGCGTTTTGGGCCGCGTCCTCCGCATCGGCGGGGTTTCGGAACCAGTTCAGGGCGATCCGGTACACCATGTCCAGGTAACGCTCCGCAGCGTCCGTAAATTGTCGTTCTGTCAGCATGTGCAGCACTCCTTGAAAGGACCTTTCGACAGCAATACCCGGCGAAGCTCCAAACTATCTCACAGGAGGCAGGAAAATTTTTCAACTGAAAAAGGAGGGCGGAAGCCCTCCTTTTCTCATCACTGGATATAAGCTCTGTGGAATACCTTCTTGCCTTTCTTGATGATGACGCCCTCTCCCTGGAAGTCCACCTGGTCGAAGGTCGCGGCGATGTCTGTGACCTTCCGGTCGTTCACCATCATGCCTCCCTGCTGAATCAGCCGCCGGGCCTCCCCGTTGGAGGGGCACAGGCCGCAGGCCGTCAGCAGGGCGACGGCCCCGATTTTCCCGTCCTCAAACTTGGCGACGGGCAGCTCCGTGGAGGGCATGTGCTCCGTGGAACCCGCCCCCGCGAAGAGGCCCCGTGCGGTCTCCTGGGCCTTTTCCGCCTCCTGTTCGCCGTGGACCAGCTTGGTCAGCTCGTAGGCCAGGATTTCCTTGGCCCGGTTCAGCTGGCTGCCCTCCCACTTGTCCATGGCGTCAATTTCCTCCAGAGGCAGGAAGGTCAGCATGCGGATGCACTTCAAAACGTCCGCGTCCCCCACGTTCCGCCAGTACTGGTAGAACTCGAAGGGGGTGGTCTTGTCAGGGTCCAGCCAGACGGCGCCCTTGGCGGTTTTGCCCATTTTTTTGCCCTCGGAGTTCATCAGCAGGGTGATGGTCATGGCGTAAGCGTCCTTGCCCAGCTTCCGGCGGATGAGTTCCGTGCCGCCCAGCATGTTGCTCCACTGGTCGTCCCCGCCGAACTGCATGTTGCAGCCCAGGGTCTGGAACATGTGGTAGAAGTCGTAGGACTGCATGATCATATAGTTGAACTCCAGGAAGCTGAGGCCCTTCTCCATCCGCTGCTTGTAGCACTCCGCCCGGAGCATGTTGTTCACGGAGAAGCAGGCCCCCACCTCCCGCAGAAGCTCAATATAGTTCAGCTTCATCAGCCAGTCGGCGTTATTGACCATGATGGCCTTGTCCGGCCCGAATTCTATAAAGCGCTCCATCTGCTTTTTGAAGCAGGCGCAGTTGTGGGCGATGGTCTCCGTGGTCATCATCTGCCGCATATCCGTCCGGCCGGAGGGGTCCCCCACCATGCCAGTGCCGCCGCCGATGAGGGCGATGGGCCGGTTCCCCGCCATCTGGAGGCGCTTCATCAGGCACAGGGCCATGAAGTGGCCCACGTGGAGACTGTCCGCCGTGGGGTCGAAGCCGATGTAGAACACCGCCTTGCCGTTGTTCACCAGCTCCCGGATCTCCGCCTCGTCGGTGACCTGGGCGATGAGGCCCCGGGCCTTGAGTTCCTCGTAAATCTGCATATCGCATCTTCTCCTTTGTTGTGTTTTCGGAACGAAAAACGCCCCCGTCCCGGTGGGGACAGAGGGCGAACAAACTTCGCGGTACCACCTCTGGTTCGCCGCCTCCTCGCGAAAGCGGCCTCGTGGAGTGCCGACACACTCCCGCGCGGTAACGGGCGCACCCGGCGCGCGCCTACTGAGAAGGATGTCCCTCCGTTCGGGCGCCAGCTCCAAGGGGTATTCGCCGTCCGCCTCCCTCCCCCTTCCACCAAGCCGGGGGCTCTCTTTGCGGAGGACATGACGGGTACTGGGCCTTTTCCTCGCTGTGAATGGTATTGTAGCAGACGGGCCGGAGATTGTCAATACGAACCGCCGGAAAAAGACCTTATAGCGCAAATCCGTGACATCTCATTACGAAGGGATTGAAACGGCTTTCCTTGAACGCTAGACTAATCAGCATCAGAAAGACCCGAAAACTTATGCGGAGAAAGGAAGGACAGATATGAATATCCAGATGATGGAAGGCCTCGTCGGAGCCAGCGCCAGTATCAAGCTGTCGGGTACCCCCATGAGCGTATACCGTCAGGCCAGCGCCGAGGGCGACGAGGAAAAAATGAAGCGGGCCCTGGAGTACACCGGCGACTGCACGGAAAAGGCGGTCAAGTACCAGGAAAAGCTGGAAAAGGGCATGGAGGCCGAGGCAAAGGCCGAACGGGAGAAGGCAAAGCTGGAGCGGGAAGCCGCCATCGAAAAACGCCGGGAGGAGCGCAAACAGGCGGAAGAAGGCGCGGGGCCCGACGCCCCCCGGACAGCCGACCTTGTCCAGCTCAGCGAGGAGGCGAAAGCGGCCCAGAGAGACAAACCCGTCGAAATGAAGGCTGACAGCGAGCCTGTTACGTATACGGAGTCTGGTGAGATCTCCCCCGCTTCAGCCGAGGCAGAACCCACAATATCCTGCTTCGCGTGACAAATTCCAGGGAGCTCGTCTTGTGGTTCGGAGGAAACCGTGCTATCATAGGAGCATCCCTGTTCACGCGAGAGGTGACGCCCATGGAGACCATCCCCGCCAAGTCCATTGTGAACCGGACCAAGGACCCCAGCTGGTTCGGCACGGAATACAATATGAACATCTACCGGGGCTGCTGCCACGGGTGCATCTACTGCGACAGCCGGAGCGACTGCTACCGAAACGACGATTTCGACCGGGTCAAGGCCAAGGCGGACGCCCTGCGGATCATCCGGGACGACCTGGAGAGCAAGGCCAAAGTGGGCGTGGTGGGCACCGGCTCTATGAGCGACCCCTACAACCCCTTTGAGGAGGAGCTGCAGCTTACCCGCCGGGCCCTGACCCTGCTGGAAGCCTACGGTTTCGGCGTGGCCATCGCCACAAAGAGCGACCTGATTGTCCGGGACGCGGACGTGCTGTCCTCCATCCACCGGACCATGCCCGCCATCTGCAAAATCACCCTCACCACCTGCGACGATGAGCTGGCCGCTAAAGTGGAACCTTACGCGCCCTCCCCCTCCCGCCGCCTGGCGGCGGTGGAGCGGCTCAGCGCAGCGGGGCTGTTTACGGGCATTTTGATGATGCCCGTTCTCCCCTTTCTGGAGGACAGCCCGGAAAACATCCGGGACATCGTAGACCGGGCGGCGGACGCAGGGGCCCGATTCGTCTACCCCGCCTTGGGCATGACCTGCCGTGCGGGCCAGCGGGAATACTTTTACCGGAAATTGGAGGAGCAGTTTCCCGGCCAGGGACTGGCGGAGAAGTACCGGCGGCGGTACGGCCCCCGATACGAGTGCCCAAGCCCCAGGGCCCGGGCGCTGTGGGAGATCTTTCAGGACGCATGTAACCGCCGGGGACTGCTGACCTCCATGGGCCGCATCGTCACCGCCTCCCGGCGGGGGCACGAGACGGACCAGCTCAGCCTGTTTTAACAGGCTGAGCCGGTCCGTTTTTTTGTATGTCAATAACCGGCCGCCGAAATCTTTTTTCGGAGACTCTCCAGCCGGTTCAGCGCGTCCAGCAGGGTCTCGTCCCGCTTGGCGAAGTGGAAGCGGATCAGGTGGTTCACCGGCTCCCGGAAGAAGCTGGAGCCGGGAACGGCTCCCACGCCCACCCGTTCCGCCAGGTCCTCGCAGAAGCGGAGGTCGCTGTCATAGCCGAACTCCGAGATGTCCAGCAGAACGTAATACGCTCCCTCCGGCGTGGTATGGACCAGCTTCAAATCATCCAAGCCGTTTAGGAACAGGTCCCGCTTGTGCGTGTATTCCGCCAGCAGGCCGTCGTAATAGTCCTGTCCGAATTTCAGTCCGGGGATGACCGCCTCCTGGAGGGGAGCCGCCGCGCCCACGGTGAGGAAGTCGTGGACCTTCTTGATGCGCTCCGTGATCTCCGGCGGGGCGATGGTGTAGCCCAGACGCCAGCCGGTGATGGAGTAGGTTTTGGACAGGGAGGAGCAGGAGATGGTCCGCTCCCACATGCCGGGGAGGGAGGCGAAGTAGGTGTGCTTATGAGGGGCGTAGACAATGTGCTCATAGACCTCGTCGGTGATGACATAGGCGTCGTATTTCTCCGCCAGTGCGGCGATGAGCTCCAGCTCCTCCCGGGTGAAGACCCGGCCGCAGGGGTTGGAAGGGTTGCAGAGGATCAGCGCCTTGGGTTTTTGACGGAAGGCGTCCTCCAGAACCTCCGGGTCAAAGCGGAAATCCGGCGGAACCAGGGGGACATAAATGGGCTCCGCCCCGCAGAGAATGGTGTCCGCCCCGTAGTTCTCGTAGAAGGGGGAGAAGACGATGACCTTGTCCCCAGGATTCGCCACGGTCATCATGGCGGCCATCATAGCCTCCGTGCTGCCGCAGGTGACGGTAATTTCCCCGTTGGGATCCACGGAACGGCCCATATAGCGGGACTGCTTTTCCGCCAGAGCCTCCCGGAGGTTCTGGGCCCCCCAGGTAATGGAGTACTGGTGAAAATCCTCCCGAGAGACCTCCGCCAGCCGATCCAAGATAGCCTTGGGAGGGTCGAAGTCCGGGAAGCCCTGGGAGAGGTTCACCGCGCCGTACTGGTTGGAGATGCGGGTCATACGCCGGATCACCGAATCGGTGAAGCCGGCGGTGCGTTCAGAAAGGCTCTGCATGGTCGTGTCCTCCAATGTAGGATTTTTGGTCGTTCAGAATGTGCAGGGGGTCCAGAGCGTCCTTGATTTGGTTCATGACGGCAAGGTTTTCCCTGGCGGTCTCCCGGAGGAAATAGCGCCGCTTGGAAACGCCGATGCCGTGCTCCCCGGAGGCCACGCCTCCCAGCTCGTAGGCTTTGTGATAGGCCCGGTCCATGACGGCGTGGAGGTCCCGCTCCCAGGTTTCGTCGTCCCGGTCTCCCCGGACCACGCAGAGGTGGACGTTGCCGTCCCCGGCGTGGCCGAAGCTGACCATCCGCACGCCGGAAGAGACCTCCAGCTCGTTGACAAAGGCGGTAAAATCCGCCGTGCGGCTGATGGGCACCACGATGTCCACGGGCTCCTGCTCGCTGACGGCCTCCACGGCCTTCACTAAGGCCCCCCGGACCTTCCAGACGTCCGCCGCCTGGGCGGGGTCCTCCAGGACCACATAATCCAAGGCCCCGTTGGCAAGGGCCAGGGCCCGGACCCGCTCCAGGTTGGCCTCCACTTCGTTCTTCCGCCCGTCGAAGGTCAGGAGGATATAGCTCCCCGCCTCGGGGCAGGGGTACTGCACGCCGGAGAACTCCTCCCCCAAAGCCACCACCTTCCGCTCCATGAACTCCACCGCCGTGGGGTTCGCGTCGGCCTGGAGTATGGTCAGGACGCTGCGGATACCCGTGCCCAGATCCGCGAAGGGCGCCAAGACGCTGACGGAACAGGCGGGCTTGGGCAGGAGGCGGAGGACGCATTTCGTGATGACCGCCAGAGTCCCTTCGGAGCCGATAAGCAGGTGCTTGAGGCTCAGGCCGCTGGCGTCCTTCACCTGCTTGCCGCCCACCCGGAGGACCGTTCCATCACAGAGGACCACCTCCAGCCCTCGGACATAGTCTCGGGTGACGCCGTACTTTACCGCCCGCATGCCTCCGGCGTTGGTGCTGATGTTTCCGCCCAGGCTGGACGCTTTCTCGCCGGGGTCCGGCGGATAGAAAAGGCCCTCGCCCTCCACGTAAGCCTGGAGGTCCTGAAGCAGGATGCCGGGCTCTACGGTGACGGTCATGGTGTCCCGGTCCAGCTCCAGGACCCGGTTCATCCGGGAGAAATCCAGGATAATCCCGCCCTGGAGAGGCACGGTGGAGCCCACCAGATTGGTGCCCGCCCCTCGGGGGGTGACGGGAATCCGGTTCTCATGGGCGTATCGCAGGACGCCGCCGACCTCCTCCGTGGAGAGTGGGAACACCAGCGCCGCCGCCTCGCCGCGGAGGCGGCCCAGGGCGTCGGTAAGGTACTCCGGGGGGATGCTGTCAAAGACCAGGCGGGACTCGTCGCCGATGACGTCCCGCAGGGCCTGCCGTTCCATCTGCATAGTCTATTCCTCCTGTTCAGGTGGAGCCTCCTCCCTGGGCGGGAGAGGCTCCGCCGGTATTTTCTTACTTCGCCAGCAGATCCTGGTCCCAGCCCACGGCGATGAAGTATCCGCCGTAGTCCTCGTTGAAAACCTTCTCGGTGGCCTCGCGCTGGAAGGCCTTGACCACCTTCTGATAGGTCTCCACCTTGGCGGGATCGCTGAGATCGGCGCTCCGGGCGGCCACCAGGCACCAGTACTCCTCCACGTCCAGCACGGAGTCTTTGTAGATGGCTTCCTCGGTTTTCAGGCCGAAGTCCAGGGCGTAGTTCCCGTTTACCACGGCGGCGGCCACGTCCGGCAGAACGGAGGGAATGACGTTGGCTTTCAGCTCCTCGATTTCTATGGCGGTGTTGTAGGCCGTGACGTCGTCCATCGTGGGGCTGAACCCCGCTCCGGCGTCCAGGGTGATAAGCCCCGCCGCCTCCAGGACCTTGAGGGCACGGCCGCCGTTGGTCAGGTCGTCGGGGATGGCCACCACGTCGCCGTCCTTCAGCTCCTCCACGGAGGAAACCTTGTCGGAGTAGATATTCAGGGGAATGATGAAGGTGTTTCCTATGGTTTCGATCTCATAGCCATAGCTCTCCACCTCGCTTTGCAGGTAGATGCGGTGCTGGAAGGCGTTCAGGTCGATTTCGTTGTTCGCCAGGGCGTTGTTGGGGGTCACATAGTCGGAGAACTGGACGAACTCCAGGTTGATGTTTTCCCCCTTCAGGGCCTCCTGGGCGGGCGTCCACAAATCCTCGTAGATGCCGCCAACCACGCCCAGCTTGATGGTGACGGGCTCGGAGCCGGTAGAGCCGCCGGAATCCCCGGCGGGCTTGGAGCCGCAGGCGGTCAGGGATAAGGCCAGAAGGATCGCCAGAGTCAGGGTGAAAATATTCTTGCGTTTCATAATATCGTTCCTCCTAAAATACAGACGGATTGATTTGTATTGACTGGGGTCCGTCAGTGGGTGGTCTTCCTCACAACCCGTCCCCCGATGAATTCAATGACGCAGACGATGAGCACCAGCAGCACCACCGTCACGTTGGTCACATCGCCCCAGTTCCGGTCGTGGCCGTAGCGGACGGCGAAGTCTCCCAGGCCCCCGGCCCCCACCACGCCGGCCATGGCCGTCAGGTTCAGCAGGCTCACCAGGGTGATGGTGGTCCCTCGGGCAATGGCGGCCACGCTCTCCCGGAGGTAGACCCGGAAGATGATCTCCCAGGGGCTGGAGCCCATGGAGAGGGCCGCCTCCACAAGGCCGTGGTCCAGCTCCGCCAGGGCGCTTTCCACCTGCCGGGAAAAGAAGGGCACCGACCCGAAGACCAGAGGCACGATGGCGCCCCGGACGTACAGCGTGGTCCCCGCCAGGGCACGGGACAGAGGCATGACCCAGGTC
>VSMY01000077.1 GCA_009773995.1 Oscillibacter sp.
CCAGGATGGTGTCGTTGTCGTGGGTGCCGGTGTAGGCCACGCAGTGGGGGGAGTAGCAGTGGGGGAGGTAGCCCCCGCCGGTGTCCCGGCTGTCGAAGGCGAACTCCAGCACCTTCATGCCGGGATAACCCGTCTCCTCCAGCAGCCTTCGGACGGAGGGGGTAAGGAAGCCCAGGTCCTCGGCAATGATGTTCCGGGGGCCCAGGGCCGCCTCCACGGCCCGGAAGAAGCCGATGCCGGGGCCGGGCCGCCAATGGCCGTTCCGGGCGGTATCGTCCCCGGCGGGGATGGCGTAGTACTCGTCAAAGCCCCGGAAGTGGTCGATGCGCAGGACGTCGAAGAGCCGGAACTGGGCGGCGATGCGCCGGATCCACCAGCGGTAGCCGTCGGCCCGCATAGCGTCCCAATCAAAAAGGGGATTGCCCCACAGCTGGCCGTCGGCGGAAAAGCCGTCCGGCGGGCAGCCCGCCACCTCCGTGGGCCGTCCCTCTTCGTCCAGCTGGAACTGCTCCGGGCTGGCCCAGACGTCGGCGCTGTCAATGGAGACGTAAATGGGCAGGTCCCCGATGATGGAGATTCCCCGGCCGTTGGCGTACTCCTTCAAGCTCCGCCACTGGCTGAAAAAGAGAAGCTGGACCCGCTTCCAGAACGCAATCTCCCCGGAGAGCCGTTCCCGGGCCTCCGCCAGGGCCTCCGGCCTCCGCAGGCGTTCCCCCTCGGGCCACTCCAGCCAGGGGCGGCCCTGGTGGGACTGCTTTAAGGCCATGAAGAGGGCGTAGTCCTCCAGCCAGTCCGACAGGTCCCCGCACTCCCGGGAGAGCCGGGATAAGTCCTCCTCTGTCAGCCGGGAACAGGCCGGACGCAGGACGGAAAAGCGGTTTTCATAAAGGGCCAGGTAGTTCACGGCCCTAGGGTCGCCTCCCCAATCCAGGCCCCGGTACTCCTCCGGCTTCAAGAGCCCCTGTTCCGCCAGCAGGTCCAGGTCGATGAAATAGGGATTTCCCGCGAAGGAGGAAAAGGACTGATAGGGAGAGTCCCCGTAGCTGGTGGGCCCCACCGGCAGAATCTGCCAGCAGGACTGTCCGCCCCGGACCAGGAAATCCACAAACTCCCTGGCGGCGGCTCCCAGGGTCCCAATCCCGCAGGGGGAGGGGAGGGAGGAAATGGGCATCAGGATACCGGCTCTTCTCAAGTTGGCATCCCCTTTCTTGGTAGAGTCAAAAGGGCGGCTACGCCTCCAGCCTGGCGACGCTCTCGCCGGGAATGAGCTGGAAGGGCACCACCTCATGGACGGGAGCCTGGCCCCTGCGCTCGATGCTGCGCAGCAGCACGTCCACCCCCCGCTCCGCCAGGCGCTGGGTGTCCTGGCGGACGGTGGTGAGCCGGGGGACGGAAAAGCTGGCCATGGGGATGCCGTCGTAGCCCACTACGGAGATGTCCTCCGGCACCCGCCTGCCCCGGTCCCGCAGGGCCCGGACGGCCCCGATGGCCATGACGTCGCTCATGGCGAAAATGGCCGTCAGGTCCGGGCGGCGGTCCAGCAGCCGCTCCGTGGCGGCGTAGGCGTCCGCCATGGAGTAGCGGCAGGGCTCGCACTGGCGCTCCGGGTCGAAGGGAAGGCCCAGGCGGGCAAAGGCCCGGCGGCAGCCCTCTAACCGGCGGTAGCTGATCTGGGAGCAGGACCAGTTGCCCCCCAGGAGGCAGATGCGGCGGTGGCCCTGTCCCGCCAGGAACTCGATGACCTGGGCGGCGGCCTCGCCGTCGTCGGTGGTCAGGGAGGAGAGATTGTCGAAGTGGAGGTCCTTGGCGGTGTTGGTCAGCAGAACGCAGGGGACGGCGATGGGCTGGAACCGGGCCCGGAAGAGCTCCAGGTCCCCGCCCAGGAAGAGGATGCCCAAGGGCTTGCGCTCCCGGCAGAGCTGGAGGGCGTAGCCCACCTCGTCGGCGTCCTCGTCCAAGTAGTAGACCACGGCGTCCCGCCCGCTGTCCCGGAGGAGGGCCTGAACCCGCTCCACCAGGTCGGCAAAGAGCATGTTTTGGGTGCCCTTCACCAGGATGGTGATGCCGGTCCCGGCCTGCTGTTTCAGGTGCTTGGCGTTGTTGTTGGGCTGGAAGCCCTGGGCCTCCACCACCGCCAGGACCTTCCGCCGGGTCTCGTCGCTGACGTCGGGGTGGTCGTTGAGCACCCGGGACACGGTGGCCACGCCGCACCCGGACAGCCGGGCGATGTCCTTGATGGTCATTCCGCGTCCCTCCTTGCGTGATTTTTCATAAGGGGGGACGGCGGGTCCCCCCTGTCGTATTTTAGCCTTTTACGGCTCCCGCCGCAACCCCCTTGATAATGTATTTCTGGCAGCTCAGGTAGAACACCACAATGGGGATGATGGCCATGACCAGGGAAGCCATGATGGCGCCCATGTCCACCCGGCCGTAGGACCCCTGCATCCGCTGGATGGTGATGGGGATGGTGCTGAACTTGTTCAGATCCAGGGTCAGGTAGGGGAGCAGGAAGTCGTTCCAAATCCACATGGTCTCCAGAATGCCCACGGAGATGTAGGTGGGCTTCATGATGGGAAGCACCACGGAGAAGAAGGTCCGCAGGGGGGAGCAGCCGTCGATCATGGCGGCTTCTTCAATCTCGATGGGGATGGACTTGACGAAGCCGCAGAACATGAACACCGCCAGCCCCGCGCCGAAGCCCAGGTAGATAATGACCAGCCCCCAGGGGGTGCCCAGCCGCAGCCGGTCCGTCACCAGGGAGAGGGTGAACATCACCATCTGGAAGGGGACCACCATGGAAAAGACGCACAGGAGGTACAAAAGCTTCGTGGCGGTGCTCTTCACCCGGGTGATGTACCAGGCGAACATGGAGGTGCAGAGCAGGATGACCACCACGGACCCCACGGTCATCACCACGGTCCAGAGGACGGACTCCAGGAAGTTGTACTTCTCCATGGCATTTGCGAAGTTTTCCAGGGCCACCCAGGTCTTCTCCGAGGGGAGCTTGAAGGGCTCCAGGTTGATAAAGGCCTTTTTCTTGAAGGAGTTGATGAGGACGATAAAGAGCGGGGCCACGTAGAAAATGGAAATCACGGTAAACAGGATGGTGGCGAACCAGCCGCCTCTCGCTTTGCGTTTCATTACTGCTGCACCTCCTTGGAGCGGGTCATTTTCAGCTGGATGAGGCCCAGGGCCACCACCAGGACGAAGAACACGACGGCCTTGGCCTGGCCCACGCCCTGGTAGCCCACCCGGCCGTAGAATGTGTTGAAGATGTTCAGCGCCAGCATCTCCGTCTGCTTCATGGGCTCGCCGGCGGTGAGGGACAGGTTCTGGTCGAAGAGCTTAAAGCCGTTGGTCAGGGTCAGGAAGGTGCAGATGGTGATGGAGGGCATCATGTTGGGGATGGTGACGTTCCACAGCCGCTGCCAGCCGTTGGCCCCGTCGATTTCCGCCGCCTCGTTCAGGTCGCCGGGGATGGACTGGAGGCCCGCGATGTAAATAATCATCATATAGCCGATCTGCTGCCAGCAGATCAGGACGACCAGGCCCCAGAAGCCGTACTTGGCGGAGATCTTCAGCGCCAGGTCGTACCGGGAGAGGATGCCGTTAAAGATGAGCTGCCACACGTAGCCCAGGACAATGCCGCCGATAAGGTTCGGCATGAAGAAGACGGTGCGGAAAATGTTCGTGCCCCGGATCTCCCGGGTCAGCACCAGGGCCACAGCGAAGGCGATGACGTTGATAAGGATCAGCGTGGTCACGGTAAACAGGGCGGTGAAGAGGAAGGCGTGGGCAAACTCCCCGTCCTGGAAGGCCCGGACGTAGTTCTGTATGCCGTTGAACTTCGCGTCGGTGACGGTGCGGAAATCGCAGAAGGACAGGTAGATGCCCATGAGGAAGGGCACGATGAAGCCGATGAGGAAAGCCAGGAACGTGGGCCCCAGGAAGACGGGGAAATAGCGCTTGATGGATTTTTCCATGGCTGGCGGAAGCCTCCTTCACAAGTTGATGGTGGTCCTGCGGGACGTTGGACCGGCGGGACATGGGCCGTGCGGACGGCACGGCGCGCCTCCCGCCGGTCCAAGGCGGGGAGAAAAAACCGGGGCGGGCGGTCTCCCGTCCGCCCCGGTATGGCGCTGCTTCTTACTTGGATTTCTCAGCGGCCCAGTTGTCCACGAAGGCGGCCCGCACGGTCTCCCAGTTGGCGTCGGTCTGGTCGGCGGCGTAGGCGGTCAGGGCGGAGCCCAGGACGTTCTTCCACTCCTCGGAGGGCATGGTGGGGAAGCACCACTTGATGCTGGTGGTTCCGTTTGCCACATATTCATTGGCGATGTTCACCAGCAGGTTGCTGGATTCCAGGTTGCCCTTGAAGGGGATGACGAAGCCCATGTGGTCGCCGGAGCACAGGTACTCCAGGCCGGTCTCGGAGGTGACGCACCAGTACATGAAGTCCAGGGTGGCCTGGATGTCCTCGGGTTTGGCGTTTTTGTTTACGCACCAGTAGTTTTCCGTGCCGGTGCACAGGCCCTGCTTGGCCTCGTCGCCCACGCCGATGTAGATGGGCAGCATGCCGAGGTTCTCCTCTCCCACGTCGGCCACGTCGCCGAAGGCCCAGGTGCCGTTCTGATAGAACACGGCCTGCTCGGTGACAAACTCCGCCACGGAGTCGTCGCCGGTCTTAGCGGAGAGCAGCGTGGGGGCGCAGGTGCAGTTGTTGATATACAGGTCCCACATGGCCCGGTAGTTGTCCAGGTAGGTTCCCTTGATGGCGTCGGTGTCTCCGATGCCGTCGGCCTCGTACTCGAAGTAGATGGGCAGGTTCGCCAGGTGGGTCTTGAAGCGCCAGTCGGAGGAGCCGTCCATGCCGGCGGAGGTGAAGGCGGAGAAGCCCAGTTCGTCCTTCCGGGCGGTGATGTCCTCGGCCACCTTCTTCAAATCGGCGAAGGACTTGATGTCGTCCGCGGTGTAGCCCGCCTGCTCCAGCAGGGCCTTGTTGTAAATCAGGCCGTAGGTCTCAATGACATAGGCGATGCCGGACATGGAATCGCCGTCCATCAGGGCGAAGTCCTGGCTGGAGAGCTCCCCGGCCAGGGCGGAGCCGCTGAGGTCATAGCAGTAGTCCTTCCAGTTGGCCAGGCCCACGGGGCCGTTGACCTGGAAGAGGGTGGGGGCGTCGGTCTTGGCCATCTCGCTCATGAGCTGGGTCTCATACTGGCCGGAGGCGGCGGTCTGGACCTTCACTTCCACGCCGGTTTCCTGGGTGTAGAGCTTGGCCAGCTCCTGCCAGTCGGGGTCCTGCTCGGGCTTGAAGTTCAGGTAGTACACGGTGCCGGAGGCGCCGGAATCGCCGCCGGAGGGCTGGGAGTCTCCCGCGGGCTGGGAGCCGCCGCCGGAGGGCTGAGAATCGCCGCCGCCGCTGCCGCCGCAGGCGGCCAGGGACAGGGCCATAACCAGCGCCAGGGCCAGAGTCAAGAGTCTCTTCTTCATTTCATGTTCCTCCTGTTTTAAATGGTGATCGCACATATTCTGGAAACGTTACTGGTAACGTTTCCAGTCCGTGCCTCTATCATAGCCCGCTTTTGCTTCGGATGCAAGGGAAATTTGATGCTTCCGCCAAACTTTGGAGGACTGGGTAAAAGGGGATGGGCCAATTTGTATAATATGTCCAGTTTTGAGAGGCATATTCCCGGAGCGGGCATTTCATGGGACTCATAAAAACCGCGGGTCGTGGCAGACTGACCAGAGGGCGTCATGCCCGAGATTGGAAATTTGTACAATAGGAGCGAACACAATGGAAAAAGCGGAGAGATTAGTCATCGCCCTGGGAGGGAACGCCCTCCAGTCCAAGGACAGCGGGTCCACCGCCGAGGCCCAGCTCAGCGTGGTGCGGGAGACTTGTGAGCACATCGCGGAGCTCAGCGTGGGGGGCTATGAGGTGGCCGTGGTCCACGGCAACGGCCCTCAGGTGGGCCGCATCCTTCTGGCCAGCGAAACGGCGAAGGAGGTGGTGCCCGCCATGCCCTTCGACGTGTGCGGGGCTATGAGCCAGGGCTATATCGGCTACCACATCCAGCAGGCCCTGCGCTATGCCCTGGCCAAGCGGAACAAGAACACCCCCGTGGTGAGCCTGGTGACCCAGATGGTGGTGGAGGCGGACGACCCGGCCTTCCGGAATCCGACAAAGCCCATCGGGCCCTTTTACAGCCGGGAGGAGGCCGAGGCCATCCAGCGGGAGAAGGGCTATGCCATGAAGGAGGACGCCGGGCGGGGATACCGCCGGGTGGTGCCCTCGCCCCTGCCCCGGCGGATTGTGGAGATCGGCCAGGTGCGGGACCTGTGGGACAACACCATCGTCATCACCTGCGGCGGCGGAGGCGTGCCGGTGGTGGAGACCGCCCAGGGCCGCCTGGAGGGCGTGGCGGCGGTCATCGACAAGGATTTCGCCGCGGAGCTGCTGGCGGAGCAGGTGGACGCCGACGTGCTGATGATCCTGACGGAGGTGGAGAAGGTGGCGATCCATTGGGGCAAGCCGGACCAGAAGGACCTCTCCCAGATGTCCCTGGCGGAGGCCTCCCGCTATGTGGAGGAGGGCCACTTCGCCCCCGGCAGCATGCTGCCCAAGGTCCAGGCGGCCATGAAGTTCGTCCGCAGCGACCCCAGCAAAAAGGCCATCATCACCTCCCTGGACAAGGCTCTGGACGCCCTGGCGGGGAAGACGGGGACCGTGGTTACCTTTGCCTGAGGCGCCGAAAAAAAGCGTCCTGCTCCGCTTTGGGAACAGGACGCTTTTTGAATGGGTCAGGGGGCGTCCTCCTTTGCGGGCTTGGAGGACCCGGCGGCGCAGGTGAAGCCGGAGGAGACGGCCCCCGTGGGACAGACGGCTTTGCACTTCCCGCAGCGGATGCACTCCGGGCCGTTGACGTCCCGGGTCACCTCCACCTGCATGGGACAGGCCGCCTCGCACTTCCCGCAGCCGACGCACTTGTCCCGGTCCAGCCGCATCTGGAAAAAGCTGAAGCGGTTGAAGAGGGCGTAAAAGGCCCCCAGGGGGCACAGGTACTTGCAAAAGGGCCGGTGAATGGCCATGGAACCGATCAGGATGACCGCCAGCACCAGGGCCTTCCAGCTGAACAGGGCCCCGACCGCCTTCCGCAGATTCGGGTCCAGCAGCAGCAGGGGAATGCCCCCTTCTAACGTTCCGGCGGGACAGAGGTACTTACAAAACAGAGGCGGGACAATGCCGGTGTCCGTGACGAGAAAGGCCGGGAGCAAAATGACCAGGAAGGCCAGGACCCCATATTTCAGATACCGGGCGGGCCGGTCCAGCCGCCGGGGGACCGTGGGCTTGGGGACCGGAATCATGTGCAGCAGGTCCTGAACCAGCCCGAAGGGGCACAGCAGCCCGCAGACCGCCCGGCCCAGAACCACGCCGAAGAGCATGAGGGACCCCAGCACGTAGAAGGGGAAGTGGCGCTTCGCCCCCAGGGCGGTCTGCAGGGCCCCGAGGGGACAGGCTCCCAGGGCTCCGGGGCAGGAGTAGCAGTTCAGCACGGGGACGCAGACCGCTTTTGTGCCCCCGGTGAAGATCCGCCCCTTCCGAAAGCCCGCGGCGTAGCCGTTGAACAGGGCGGCGGAGGCCAGCTGGATCATCCGCCGGGGGGAGATCCTCACCCGATGCCGATGCACTCGAGACATATCCGCACCGCCTTTTGGAGGACTTCGGTTTGCTCCTGCCGCAGAAGCCCCGTTCCAATCAGGGCCAGGGCCAGCCCCAGACCGCCGAAGCGCAGGGCCGTAATCGCTTTTTTATGCGTCTTCAAGGCTGACCGCATCCTTTCCCCCGGCCTCCAGGGCCTGGTTCACCGCGTCCAGATACACGCCGGCCAGGTCCGCCTGTCCGCCGATGATGGCCTCGCCCACCAGCGTGCCGCCGCTGTCCGCAAGGACCGTCGTGGGGGTGTACATCAAATTCCCGGCCAGGTCCAGCAGATCTCCCTCTCCGGAGATAAGGGTGACTCCCTCGAAGCCCGCGTCCTCCAGGACCTCCCGGACGGAGTCCTCGTTCCCATAGCCGTCCAGGCAGACGGTGACCACCGCCACGTTGTCCGGCAGGGCCTTTTCAAAGGCCGCGATATCCGGCATCTCCGCGATGCAGGGCGGACAGGTGAGGGCCCAGAAATTGAAGACCGTCACGTCCTTGGCGGCGACGTCCTCCTGGGTGAAGGCCCCCCCGTCCAGGGTGCCCGCCGAGAAGGAGGCCAGGCTCCCCAGGGCGGCGGCGCCCTCCGCCGCCTCCCGGCTCTCCTGAGCCGGAGGCGGGTCCTCCGCCGGGGGCTCGGAAGCCTTTTTCCCGCCGCACCCGGCGGACAGAACAAAAATCAGGATGACGCCAAGGAACAGGGAAATGGTTTTTTTCAGATTCATGAAGCGCCCTTCTTTCGTGATGTTAAGCGTATGGAACGCCCGCCGCTTCATCATACCACAGGTCTTCCCAATTGTACACTCATAAAAATAGAAGCGGCCATCTCGTTACAAATGAGCAGCAATAATTTATACCTTTTTGCGAATAGTTGGAAGTTATTCGACAAAAAGCGACAATTTTTCTTGAATATGCACGCCGCTGGCCTGGACGATTCTGCAAATTTGGAATAATCTTCCTTTTAGAGAGTGAAAGGAGGAAGAAGTTTTGTTTTCGCGACGTACGCCAACGCAAGCCGATCGGGAGCTCTTTGGGCGGCTTATCCACGACGCGCGCAAAAGCCAAAACATGACGCAGGAAAAACTTGCGGAACGCATGAGCTGCTCCCTGCGCTGGATCAACCGGGTCGAGCGGGGAGAAAGCAGCTTGAATTGGAAGGACACGATTCGTCTGCTGGTCATCCTAAATCTGCCGCTGGAGGAAGTGGCGGAGGGGGTGGGTCTGGATGTTTCGGTACTTGCCGGTCGAAAATGAGGCGTTTTCTCCTTACCTTGGCCGGTATCGGACGTTTGGGCTCCGGGTCCTGCGGAGCGGAGAGGAGGGGGTCGAGGAAGTCATGGTCCTGCCGGGCGTGTCCACCGATTTTGGCTTTACCCTGCGGCTGGCCGGGCTTTTTACGGAGAAGCAGCTGGACCCTCTGCGCCTGCTGGACGTCATCGGGGATTTGCTTTAAAGTTCACGAGCCCATGGAAGCTCCGCGTACGGCGAAAGCCCCGCCCGGAAGCGCACGCTTTCGGGCGGGGCAGTTTTTATGTACTGCCGGACTTACACAATCAGGAAGAACTTGAAGAGGAACAGGGCGGAGATCACATAGGTCAGCACGGAGACCTCCTTCGCTTTGCCGCTGAAAACCTTGATGACGGTGTAGGAGATCATCGCCAGGCCGATGGCGTGGCCGATGGAGCCGGAGACCGGCATGCCGATGAGCATCAGGGACACGGGGACCATCTGGTCCATGTCGCCGAAGTCCACGTTTTTCAGGCCCATCAGCATCAGCACGCCTACATAGATCAAGGCGGCGGAGGTGGCCGCGGCGGGGATGATGGCGGCGATGGGGGCGATGAAGATGCAGGCCAGGAAGAGAATGCCGGTGGTCAGGGCCGTCAGGCCCGTGCGGCCGCCGGCCTCCACGCCGGAGGCGGACTCCACAAAGGTGGTGACGGTGGAGGTGCCGGAGCAGGCCCCCGCCACGGTGCCGATGGCGTCGGACAGCAGGGCTTCCTTCATGTTGGGCATGTTGCCCTGATCGTCTACCATGCCCGCCCGGGAGGCGGTGCCCACCAGGGTGCCGATGGTGTCGAACATGTCGATCATGCAGAAGGTGATGATTAGGGTGATGGCGGTAAACCCGCCGATCTGGAGGAAGCCGGAGAAGTTGAACTTAAAGAGGGTGGTCTCCACCATGTCGGCGAAGGGAGGCGCGAAGGAGGCGCTGGCCAGGGAGGCGAAGGGATTGGCCCCCAGGAAAACGGCGTCCCCGGCCCAGTAGACCACGGAGGCCACCAGCATGCCCAGCAGCACCGCCGCCTTAATTCCCTTCTTCGCCAGGATCACCATGACGAACAGGCCGATGAAGGCGGTGACTACCGTGAGGATCATGGGCCCGTAGCCGGAGCCCATGGAGCCCTGGGCCACGCTGGGAGTGAGCGCGCCGAAGAAGTCCCGCATCATGTAGAAGGGGCCCCCGGCCTCGGAGTAGATGCCCGCGTTGGAGCCCAGGCCGATGTTCATCAGCATGATGCCGATGGCCGGAGCAATGCCCAGCCGCACGCCCAAGGGGATGGCGTCCACAATCTTCTCCCGGATGTTGAAGATGGAGAGGATGATGAAGACGATGCCCTCCACCAGGATGATGACCAGGGCCGCCTGGAAGCTGGCCACGTAGGTCATGCCGGTCATGGCGGCGATGTTGCCCACCACCACGGCGAAGAAGCTGTTCAGCCCCATGCCCGGAGCCAGGGCAAAGGGCTTGTTGGCCAGGAAGGCCATGCAGAACATGGCGATGGCGGAGGCGATGCAGGTGGCCATAAACACGCCGTTCCAAAGGGACGAGCCGACGTCGAAGTTCGTCAGCAGATTGGGGTTCAGGGCGATGATGTAGGCCATCGTCATGAACGTGGTCAGGCCCGCCAGAATCTCCGTGCGGACGTTGGTGCCGTTTTCTCGCAGGCGGAACAGGTTTTCCATAATTTTCCCTCTTTTCTCTTTCAGTTTTTCACGGTGGGGCGTTCACGGTGAACCTGCCAAAGACCCGAAAACGCCGTCCGTATCTTTACTATACAGCATTTCGCCGAAAAATACAAGGTTAATTTCCTAGTCATTTGTGCCAAACATAAAAGGCCGACCTTTACACCCTGTGAGAAATTTCCTGTTTTCCCCCATGCCTTTGGACAGGGGGCTTGACAAATCTCCGGGAAAAAGATACATAATATGGTAGAAACGAAAGGAGCGTGATCCCATGTGTGAGCGATATGAGGACCGGATCGGCCGGGAGACGCGGAGAAAGCGGCGGGTCGTCGCCGCGGCGACGGGCCGGGAACCGGCGGACCTGGTGCTGAAAAACGCGTCTTATGTCAATGTCTTTACAGGCGAGGTACTGACGGCGGACGTCGCCGTGGCGGAGGGGCTCGTGGCGGGCGTGGGGTCTTACTCCGGCAGGGAGGAGCGGGACTGCGCCGGCAAGCTGGTGCTCCCCGGCTTTGTGGACGCCCATATTCACTTGGAGAGCTCCTTGGTGGCCCCGGCGGAATTTGTGAAAGCGGTGCTGCCCCACGGCACCACCACGGTAGTGACGGACCCCCATGAAATCGCCAACGTCATGGGGGCCGACGGCATTGCGTATATGCTCCAGGCTACGGAGGGCCTGCCGGTGGACGTGCGGTTCATGCTGCCCTCCTGCGTCCCCGCCACGCCCCTGGACGAGTCCGGCGCGTCGCTGGAGCGGGAGGACCTGGACGGCTTCTACGGCTATCCCCGGGTTCAGGGCCTGGCGGAGATGATGAACTTTGTGGGCGTTCTGGCGGAAGACGAGGGCGTGCTGGAGAAGCTGGCGGCGGCGGATTTGGCGGACCGGCGGATCGACGGCCACGCGCCGGACCTGGCGGGAAACGGCCTGAACGCCTACATCGCCGCCGGGGTCCGCTCGGACCACGAGTGCCACGACCTGAAGGACGCGATTGCCAAGCTGGAACGGGGCCAGTATATCATGATTCGGGAGGGCACCGCCGCCCGGAATCTGGAAGCCCTGGTCCCCTTGCTGAATGAAAAATACGGGAGCCGCTGTCTCCTCTGCACCGACGACAAGCACCCTGGAGACCTTTTGGAAAAGGGCCACATCGACGCGATTATTAAACAGGCCGTAAGCTTGGGGGCGGACCCCATCGCGGCCGTGAAGGCCGCCACCCTCAACGCCGCCCAGTACTTCGGGCTGCACGATCGGGGAGCCGTCGCGCCGGGGTATCTGGCGGACCTGGTCGTCATCGACAATTTCCAGAGCTTCCGGGTGGAGGCGGTCTATAAGCGGGGAATCCTGGCGGCGGAGCACGGCGGGGCCAGGCCCTTCCCGGTTCCCGTTGTGGAGCCCCGGCTGACGGAGCGGGCCCACCATACCTTCCAGGTGGGCGCTCTTACGGCGGAGGCTTTCCAAAACCGCGGTCCTCTGGGCGTGGTGGGCATAGTGGACGGCGAAATCACCACCGTGGACGCGGGCCGGGCCGAGACGGCGGACGCCGCCGGGGATATTCTCCGGGCCGCCGTGGTGGAGCGGCACAAGGGAACGGGCCACACCGGCGTGGGCTTCCTCCGGGGCTACGGCTTGAAGTCCGGCGCGGTGGCCACCAGCATCTCCCACGACTCCCACAATATCATCGTCGTGGGGACCACGGAGGAGGACTGCGCCGCCGCCGTGAACCGTGTGGTGGAGCTGAACGGGGGCATCGTGGTCTGGAACGGCGGGAAGCCCGCCGCCGAGGTTCCCCTGGCGATTGCGGGCATTATGAGCGACGAGCCCCTGGAGGCGGTGAACGAAAAACTGGAGGCCGCCAAGGCGGCGGCCTACGCCCTGGGAGTCAATCCGGGAATCGACCCCTTCATGACCTTGAGCTTTATGGCCCTTCCGGTGATTCCCGCTTTGCGGATTACCACCCGGGGCGTATTCGACGTGGGGAGCCAGAGCTACGTGTGACGGGCGGAAGAGCCGCCCGGCGGAAAGAACGAAAGAGCGGAGGCGTCCTGAGAAGGACGCCTCCGCTTTTATGGATCGATTAGTGCAAGATTAAGTCTCCTCCGCAGGCGGGGATTCGGGCTGCGCCGCCGCCGGGGGATTCTGGAGAATGATGGTCTTTTCCTCGCCGCCCGCCAGCTTGCCGCCCAGCATCCCGGCGATGAGGGATTTGACATCGATGCCCATGCCCTGGGTGATGCCCTCGGTGACCTGGGTGGTTCCGGTGACGATGTCCTCCAGGAGTTTGGCGCTGTTGCCGGAGCCGTACATGGTGATTTTGTCCACCTTGGACAGGGGCTCCGCCACGTTCCGGGCAATCTCCGGCAGGGCCTGCATGACCATCTCGATGACGGCGGCCTCGCCGTATTTCTTCAT
>VSMY01000078.1 GCA_009773995.1 Oscillibacter sp.
CCGGGGGACGGAGGGGGCGGAAGGCGGAGTCCTCCGCCTCCCGCCGGAGGGAGACCAGGCGGGCCGTCATGGTCTCGTAGCTGTCGAAGCGCCAGACGCTCCGGGCAAAGAGGGCGGCCAGCACTACACTTGTGCCCTGGTAAGCGACGGCGGGACGCCAGTAGAGGAGATAGCCCCGGTCCCGCTTTAAAAAGCCCAGGACGGCCTGTCGGGGGACGCAGCCCTCCGGCATTTGGCAGTCGGGGAATTCATAGCTCCTGCCCTGGTCCCCCAGATCGTCGATGCGGCTCCGCAGGGCCTCCCGGACCTCCGGCCCGCAGGAGCAGAATTGGGAAAAGGTGACGCGCATGAAAAGCCCTCCTTTTTCCCATAGGATTTCCAGATTAAGGAAATTTTAAAAGGGCGGAGAAAAAAAGGCCATGGATGAGGGAAATCATCCATGGCCTTTTTGATGCCGAAAACGGGCGTTCAGTCCTCCCGCCGGGCCCGGAGGACCTTCCGCTGGAGGGTGAAAATAACCTGGAGCAGCCGCTCCTGTTCCCGGGGCGGAACGTCCACAAACTGGCAGCCATACTCAAATTTTTTCATGGGGCTGGCGGTCTGGGCCCGGACGGCGGTCCGCTTGACCTTGCAGGTGAGGGTGAAGGGTTCCTCCGTTGGAAGAAAGCTGGCTTCCAGCTGGAAGGTGGTTTCCAGCTGGAAGAGCTTCGTGGTCAGAATCCGGGCGCCTCCGGCGCTGACGTCCAAGACTTTGCAGGGAAATTTCTCTCCGGAAGTGGAACGGACCTGGCCGTCCACACCGGCGTTCAGACGGAAAAAGTTGCGGTTCTCGCTGCTTTGAAGGGACTGAAGCCGTTCAATGCGCCAGAATTTGGGATCGTTGGGCCCCACGGAGCCGTTCAGCGTGAAGGTGTCCCCGTCCCGCTGGAAGCAGCGGAGCTTTACCCGCTGGTTGTAGAGGCCGCGGGGGAGAAAGCCTCCGCTTTCCCCTAAGACGTCCACTTGGTTTCCGCCGATGAGCCGGATTCTGCCCACAAAAATCAGGGCGTTGGCGGGAGACAGAACCTCCACCTTCATGCCGTTGTAGAGCTCCGGAAAATCCTCCGGCAGGACGGCGGGAGCGGGCTCCTCTCTTTTAAAAAGGGATTTGAAAAATGCCATGGCGGGCCTCCTTGTCAGCGGGTCAGAACCCGGTGCAGGATAACGGCCATCTCCGCCCGGCTGATGGCCGCGCCGGGATTGAGGCGGGAGGCGCTGTTCCCCCGGACGGCTCCCATCTGAACCAGGGCGGCCACGGAGGGCCGGGCGAAGGCGGAGACCTGGTAGCCGTCGGCGTAGGAGGAGAGAAGACCGGCGTCGGCGGTGGGCAGGGACTGCCCCGCGGCCTCCAGAGCCCGACAGATCATGGTCATGGCGCTCTGGCGGGTGATGGGCCGATCGGGCTGGAAGCGGCCGTTGTTCCCCTGAACGATGCCTAAGTTCCTGGCTGCGGCCACGGCCCCGGCGTAGGTGCTGTTTGCGGGCACGTCGGGGAAGCCGGAGGAGCCCCCGGTGGAGAACTGAAAGGCCCGGCAGATCATCAGGGTGAACTCTCCCCGGCTGATGGGCTGGCCGGGACGGTAGGTGTTGTCGCTGTAGCCGTTGGTAACGCCGCTGGAGCGGAGGAACTCAATGGAGGGCTTCGCCCAGTCCCAGCCGCCGGCGGTGTCGGCGAAGGTGGCGGTGCAGTAGCCGTTGGAGAGCTGGAGCTCCACGGTGCTGGAGTGGCTGCCGCCCTGGGTGTCTACGGCGGTATAGGGGATGGTCAGGGTTCCCTGAAACTCCGCCTTGGGCAGGTAGGAAATCTGGCTGAGCTGCTGGGAACTGTAATGGGCGGCGGTGGTGACGCCGGTGCCCGTCCGGGCGGGGCCGCTGTAATTCTGATAGAGGTGCCCCGTGTAGGGCAGGGAGCTGAATTGGACATAGGACAGCTGGGTCCCCAGGGCCGCCTGACAGGCGTTCTGGAAGTCCGCGGCCCGGAAGGGAATGGGGTGGGCGGAGCTGCCGGTATAGCGGATCTGGGAGCTGGTCGGATTGGAGCCGGTGATGGTGATCTCCACCGTGCCGCTGAAGGAATCCCCCCGGGTGCTGTAGCCGGTGAAGCCGAAGGTGACGGTGCCGGAGGTGGAGGCCGCGGCGAAGCTCACGTCGCCCAACAGGCGGCTGTTGTTGGAATAGTAATACCCGGTGGAGCTGCCGACGGTGTTCCCGGTGCGGCTGGCGCTGTTGTACTGGTGGTAGAGCGTGCCGTACTGGGAGGAGGGGAGGTCGAAGCGGACGTAGTTCAGCGTGTCTCCGGTGGCGCTGCGGCAGGCGCTGTTGAAGTCCGAGGCGTTGAAGCGGACGAAGCCGTTGGCCGCGGCGGTGTAGGAGACGATTTGGCTTCCGCCTCCGCCCACGGAGACGGTGACGGTTCCGTTGAAGCGGACGTTGTCCTCGTCATAGCCGGTAAAGGAGATGGAAACGGTGCCCGTGTAGCCCGCGGCGGGGACAAAGGTGAGGTTGGAGATGGAGGGAGAGCCGTTCCGGTAGTAGTCCGTGCCGGTGGAGACCCGGAAGCTGGAGGAGCTGTAGTAGTTATAGTACAAGACGCCCGTGCCGGAGGAGGGAACGCTGGTAAAGCGGATGTGGTCCAGGGTCCGGCCGGTGATGTCCCGCCCGGCGTCGTTGAAGTCCCCGGCGGCGAAGGTGACGGCCTGCCCCTTGGGGGTGTTGTAGTGCACCGTTCCCGCGCCGTCGTCTACGTGGATGATGAGATCCCCGGAGAAGGTGGCCCCGGTGGTGGTGGTCCCGGTGAAGGGAATGGTGACGGTGCCGCTGTAATTGGAGGCGGGCACAAAGGTGATGTTGGAGATCCGGGGCGTGGAGTTCCGGTAGTAGCTCCGGTCCGCGGCGACCTTCGTGCTGGAGCTGCTGCTGTAGTTCAGGTAAAGGGTCCCCCTGCTGGAGGAGGGCAGGCTGGTGAAGCGGATGTAGTTCAGCGTCCCTCCGGTCGCCCGCTGGCAGGCGTCGTTGAAATCGCCGGCGTTCAGGCTCCGGCGCTGGTTCCGGCCGGTGGAGTATTCCACATTGCCGCCGCCCTCGCCGTTGGCCCCGTAGACCCGGATGCGGACCGTGCCGCTGTAGGACGCGCCGGAGCTGTCGGTGCAGCGGTAGGGAACGTCCACGTCCCCTGTGTAGCCCTTGGCCGGGACA
This sequence comes from Oscillibacter sp., assembly GCA_009773995.1. GTDB lineage: Bacteria > Bacillota > Clostridia > Oscillospirales > Oscillospiraceae > Oscillibacter. The sequence goes on from VSMY01000078.1 coordinate 3,235, forward strand.
AAGGTGATATCGTCGATGGAGGGGCTGCTGGTGGCGTAATAGCGGGTGGAGTTGTTCACCTTGGGGGAGTACTGCCCAGAGGGGTTGTAGTTAAAGTAAAGCGTGCCCCGGCTGGAGGCGGGCAGGCCGAAGGTGACGTAGCTGATGGCCCGTCCGGTGCGGCCCTTGCAGACGGCGGAGAAGTGCTCCGCGGAGAAGGAAACGGGCTGGTCCACGCCGGTGGAGTAGCTCACGTCCCCGGTGGCCGTGGCCTCGATGCGGATGGTGCCGGAGAAGGTGGTTCCGTTGGTGGCGACGGCGTTGTAGTCCACCACGGCCACGCCGTCAAAGCCCGGCAGGGGAACGAAGGTCACGTCCTTCAAGGCCATCTGGCCCTGGCCGGTGGGCTGGTAATAATACCGCTCCGTGCCGCCTACGCCGTGGCCCGGAGTCTCGGGGGAGCTGTACTTGTAATAGAGCACGCCGTTCTTGGTGGAGACCTTCAGGCTGTACACGCAGTCCAGAGGGCCTTCGGCCTTGTCACGGGAGCGGCGGTCCAGCTCGCTCATGACACCGGAGAGGGAATAGGAGGGCTCGGAACCCATGTTGACGGTGACGGCCTGGGCCACGTCCTCGGAGACCCGGACCTTAAAGCTGGCCTGGCAGTTGGTGCCCGCGGCGGTGGCGGTGATGGTCACGTCGCTGCCGGGGTAGTGGGCGGTAACCCGGCCCCCCAGGACCTGGGCCACGGTGTTGTTGGAGCTTTCCCAGTTGATGGTTTTGTTCCGGGCGTTGCCGAAGGCCGTGTAGGCCACGGTGATGTCCCGGTACTGGTAGATGTCCACCACGTCGCCCTCCCGGAGGGAAACGGTCTCGCCCTTACCGCCGGAGGTGGATTTTTTGATATAGCTCAGCAGGAGGCCGGAGACCTCCACCTTCCGCTGGGCCGTGGGGCCGGCGGACCCGCCCGCCTGGGCGGTGATGGTGGTCTCGCCGGGGGCGCGGGGGGTGACCTTGCCGGTGTTGGGGTCGATTGTGGCGACGGAAGTGTCGCTGGAAGACCAGGTAATCCGCCGGTCCTCCTCGGCGGCGGTGGAGGGCTCGGCTTCGGCCGCAAGGACAAGGTCGTCTCCGCCGATGTCCACATAGTTTGCCCCGTCGTCGGTGGTCCGGGTGGTGATGGTCACCCCCGTGACTTTGGGGGGCAGGGCGTTCACTACCCGGACAACGCAGGTGGCGGTGGCGTTGGAGTTTTCCGCCGTGGAGGAGGCTACAATGGTGGCCATATCCCCGGCCTTGGCGTTGTAAAGGTAGACCGTGGCCACGCTGGGGTTAAGAGGGCTCCAGTCCACGCGGATGGGCCCGGAGGTGGGGGACCAGGTGAGGCCCTTGCTTACGCCCTCCGGGGCGGTGACGGTGGCGTTGAGGGTAAGGGTGGAGCCCAGGGGGAGGGACGCGGCCGTTTGGTCCAGCTCGATGTCGATGTCGGGAACCACGGGCTGGATGGGTTCGGCCGCCTTGGGCTTTACAGTGATTTCATAGGTGGCGGATCCGGTATCGCCGGTTGTCCCATCAGTTACCGTCGCGGTTACTTTGACGGTTTCAGATTTCGCGACCGTGGCCGCCGTTACGGTGCAAGAGTCACCGGAGGCATCGGTGGGAACAGAAAGAATTGAGGGCCTATCGCTTTGCCAGGAAATTTCTGCGCCCTCGGGTGCGCCGGTGAGCGACAGCTCCAAGCTGTCGCCGGACTCGATTTCCGTCTCGTCGGCGGTAATGGACAGGCCCGCGATGTCTGCTGCGGCCGCCGGGACCGTCAGCAGGGAGAAAGCCAGCGCCAGGGCCAGCAGCAGGGCCCCGGCCCGGCGGAGAGTTCGAGATTTCATAAAGCATACACTCCTTTTCCGAAAAACGAAACGAGGGCGGGCGGTTGCGCCCGCCCTCGAGGGGGATAACGGTGGGAATGATCAGAGCTTCCAGCCTTCGGTGAACTCAAGGGACCACTGGCCACCGGGGACGGTGGGTGCCCGCAGGGTCGCCGTCAGGTCCCTGCGGCCAGCTTTGATCTCTCCGTTGGTTCCGCACAGGTTGGTGAAATAGATTTGAGCGCCGGGCGATACTTGGGTAAACTTGAACCGCACCTGCCTGGGAAGAAGGGAGCCGTGCTGAGTGATGTTCTGTTCCGGCTTTGGGTCGTCCAGATCGATGCCGCTGTGAGAGAAGGAGATTACATCGCTGGTGTAGTTGATGCAGGTGGTACCATTGTTGGAGGCCTGGTGGTCTCCGGGATGCAACTCACTGTACTTGCAAGCGTCGATCCGTATTCCCTTTCCGTCGCTGATCTGATAGCAGGGGAAGTCCGTGAAGCGAATCGTGAAGATACCTGAATAGAGGAGGTCGGAATCGCTGTTTCCGCCGGAAACCTGATCTACATACAGATTATTATCCTGCTCAACACGGAAAGCCGGGGAGGCCCGGAAGCCCACCAGTCCGGAGTCCTTGCCCGTGGCCACCACGATCATGGTGAACTCGCTGGTGGTATCCATACCATCAATGGAGACGGGGTAGGGCGTGAACTCCTTGAGCTCAAAGGGGTTCTGGGGCGTGAGGGCAGAGGGGTTGTAGTCGCTGTTTTGCTTGTTCATGATGTTGCTGTAGAGTTCACTTTTGGCCTCGTCCGTGGCGCAGTGGTCGTATACGCTTTCCCGGTAGTTACCGCTCTGGCCGGGCCAGGGCTCCAGCATGGCGCCCAGCACGGTGTTCGCCTTGGCGGGGATTTCGGCAAGGTTGATACCGTCTTTGATCATGTCGCCTCGGAAGGGCTTGTTGAAGTCAGAGTCCCCTGTCAGCTGGAAGGTTCGGGCCAGGAGGTACTTGACGTCCTTGGAGTCCGTGTCCACCTGGAGCGTGGCCGAGGTGGTGGAGGTGGGGTCAATCCAGATCTTGGGCGGCTCGGGCGGGTCGGTCTTGAACCGGTAGCAGAGGGCCTGATTCGCCGGGTTGCCGAACTCGTCCTCGCTGACCAGGTACAGAATGTACTCCGTGCCCGCGTCCAGTCCGGAGATGGTCACCGGCGCGGTGCTGCCGGAGGACAGCAAACCGGTGCTTACCACCTTGATCTTTACGTGAACGTCGATCTCGCCCCGGCCGGCCTTGGTGATGGTTTCCGTCTCAGGGTGCTTGGGGTGTACCCAGAGCTCCCCGGTGTCCCCCAGCTGGCCTGTGTGGATGTCGTTCAAATTGACAAGGGCTTCGTCGGCCTGGCCGGAGAAGTTGTAATATCCGGGGGCGTAGGTGTTGTCCGCCAAGCTGTACAAAGCGTCGCTGGTTTTCTGGGTGATGGGAACCGCCATGCAGTATACTGTGCCGCTAGGCGTCAGGTTCACGGAGAAGCTGACGCTGTCCCGCTTCGGGTCGATGGTGCCCACCAGCCGGACCTTGGGGGCCAGCTCCGAGGGAACTGTGAATTTATAGGCCTTGGGGTCGCTGATCCGCTCCAGGGGCGTTGCGAGGGCGCTGAAAACGGCGTCGGTGGCCTGGCCGTAGCGGGAGATGGGGCGGAGCTGGCTGTCGGTGCCCGTGTAGAGCTCCGCCTCCATGTGGACGTCGCCGTCCTGGCCGCCCTCGGTGGAGAGGACGGCGAACTGGAGTTCCTCCGTGAGATCCCGCAGGTGGGGCCGCCCCTCGTTCTCGCCGATGCCGAAGTAGCCGGATTTGATCATCTGGGCGCTGAGGTTGCCGTAGAGGCTGTGATAGACCCGGCCGCCGCTGACCAGGGCCCGAAGGGGATGGCCGTCGGGCGTCAGCTTTGTCCACTTCGTTTCCCCGGCGTTCCGGACAAAGAGGTCATACTCGATGTCCTCGTGGGCCCAGAGGATCAGGTCCCACCGGGCGGAGGCCGGCGCGAAGGCGGCGGCCTCGTTGGGGATCAGCCGGAAGATGGTGAGTACCCGGCCGTCCTCGGCATACTCCACGTCCTCCTTTTCCTTGATCTCAACCCGTGCAGAGATAGTGTTGATGGCCACGCTGGCGGAGGTCAGCTTGTTGGAAACGGGATCGGCGGTGTCCTGCATCTGCCGGACATAGAAGTAATACCGGGTTCCGCTCTGGAGCTGGATGCCCTTCCCCGCAGGGAAGGTGATGACGGTCTTTCCGCCCTCCCGAGTGACGACGGCCTCCCGGTAATCAATCCACTGGGGCATGTTGGCCAGCTGCTCCGGCGTGGTGGAAGCCGTGACGGCGGTGACGTAGCTGTCCTTAGGAGGCTCGCCGCTTCCCGGAGCCGTGCCGGTGTGCAGGCTGATGTGGTTGGACAGGGCCGAGGCCAGGGCGGCCTTGGCCTTGACCTGGTCGTCTCCCGAGGTGGAGAGAACCCTGCTGTAGAGGGCGTGGAAATCGTCGGGGTCGCCCTCCGCGCCGGTATTGGTCCTGTTGAAGCCCAGAACCTCCTCGCTGAACACCAGGCTGATGTCGCTGTCCAGGTAGGCGTATTCAATTTTGGTGTAATCTTCCAGCTCGGAGTGGCTGTACCGCTTGTCGACGGTGGGGGCCTGGTTATCCTGGGTCCGGATGGGGAAGGGGAAGGCGATGGCCTTGTTGTACACGCAGTAGTTCCCGGCGGTATCCTTGGCCATGTAGTAGAGGTCGTAGGTGGTCTGGCCCTGGAGGCCGGTAACGGTAAAGGTGTAGGCGGTGGCGCCCCTGGCGGCCCGGACGGGGCCGCCCCGGCGGACGACGGTCTTGCCGTCCACCAGGATGTTCTCAATTTTGATTTGGTCGTTGACGGTGGGATTTTCCTTGTTGACCCGGATGGATTCGTCCTTGGTCACCGCGGCCCAGCTCAGGGAACCGGGCTCATCCAGGGTAAAGGACAGCGTGACGGAAGTGCCCGTGTAGCTGACGACGTGGAGGTCCTGGATGGTGGGCGGGGTCATATCCTTGGTGGTGAACTGGAGCCGGCGGACGGCGGAGCTCTTCCCGTTGTCCGCGTCGTTGAGCCAGAGGTAGAGGTCGTATTGGGTCTGCTCCTGGAGGTGGGACGTGTTGATGCGGGAGAGCAGGAAGGGGGTGTTTTTCCGCAGGGTCACGATGCCGTAGCCCAGGTTTCCCGGCAGGGCCGCGGAGCGGAAGTCCGCCGCCGTGGGGGCCGTGGAGCCCCTGGGGAAGAGGGCGTAGTACATCTGGCAGTCCTTGGTGGCCATGACCATGACCTGGGCCACCTGTTCGTTGTCGGCGTCCACCGTGAGGATGGGGTTCTGGGGATAGCCGTTGGCGAAGTTGGGCGCGGAGTCGTCCGGCGTGGTGAAGGCGGCAATCTTCACGGGGCTCCGCCGGCCGCGGGCGTCCACCAGCAGGGCGGAGACGTAATAGGAGCCCTCCCGCGTCAGCCCGGTGAGCCGGGCGGTGATCTCCGTATTGGAGGCGGCGGCCCGCAGGGTGCCGCTGCGGAGAATCTTGGCGTTGGAGCCGGGATTCATCAGCTCCTCCTCCCCCAGGGAGCCGTCCATCAAAGCGGTGACGGCCCAGTGGATGGTGCCGGGCTTGTTGGTGCTGAACACCGCGGTGGCGGAGGTGGGGGCGATGTCCTTGACCTTGGGATAGCCCGCCAGCAGCCGGGGATCCTCGGAGGATTCGGCGGCGGCAATATTATCCATAGTTTGGTTGAAAACATTTCCGGTGATGCCGGGGCGGATATAGATGGTGTCCGGCAGCATGGTGACCTTAGAGCCGGGGGCGTTGATGTTCAGGTGGCTGACGCTGCCCTTGCCGTCCACCTGGGCGGCAAGGTCCAGGTTCAGCTCCCGGATGGAGGCCCGGTCGTCGATGGTCAGCTTGGCCTCCACGGCCTTTTCGTCCATGGTAATCACGTCGGCCACGCCCTGGGCCAGCTGGAGGGTGGAGCCCGGCGTCAGGTTGACCACCCGCTTGATATTGCCCGCCAGCTGGAAGAGGGAACCCTCGATGCCGTCCAGCCGGATGGTCTGGAGGCCCAGGCCGTCCTCGGTGCGGTCCTCCAGGTAGCCGGGGGTGCGGACGGTGACCTCGCCGATGTTGGTCAGGCCCTCGGCCTGGACGGAGAGGAACTGCTCCGACAGGCTGTCCAGCTCCAGGGCTCCCGCGGTGACGTTGCGCAGGAGGACGCTCTGCTTGCCCGCCTCGGCCTCGCCGCCGCCGCAGATGACGATTTTGCCCTGGACGCTGACGTTTTCCAGTTCCACGTTGCCCAGGCCCACGCCGCCGGTGAGGTAGAGGTTTCCGGTGACGACGGTGTCCTTGAGCTTCACGCCGGGGGTGGTGATGGTCAGGTTGCCGTACACGCCGCCGGAGGTCTGTTCGCCGGGCTCCTGAACCAGGGTGCCCAGGGCGCGGACCAGGAAGCAGGCCATCTGGCCCCGGGTGATGGGCCGGTCGGGCTTGAAGCTGCCGTCGGCGTAGCCCTGGATGATGCCCAGCTCCGCGGCCTCCTGTACCAGGGGGCGGCTCCAGCCGCCGATGTCCCGCATGTCGGTAAAGGTGGAGTTGGCGGCGTTGGGCACGCCCTGGAACCGGAGGCACCGGCCCAGGAGGACGGCGGCCTGTTCCCGGGTCACCAGAGCGTAGGGAGAGGCGGTGGTTTCGCTGGTGCCGTTGAAGTAGCCCGCCTGGCGGGCGATGCTGATGTCCTCGGCAAACCAGTCGTTGGGGTTCACATCGGTAAAGGGGTTGTCGGGGCTGGGCTCTTCATAGCCGAAGGCCCGGTTTACCAGGGTGACGAACTCCGCCCGGGTGATGTTCCGGTCCTCGTGGAGGTTGCCCTGGGAGTCGCCCCGCATGACGCCCCACTCCTGGACCTGCTCCAGGTAGGGGGTCATCCACTCCGCCGCCCGGACGGGGCGGAGGGAGAGGAGGGCGCAGAGGGTCAGGGCAGTGAGAACCAGGGCCGCCAGACGGACGGACCCTGGTATGTGAGCGCGGCGGGCGCGGGTGTTTTGAGTCATAGCTTGATTCCTCCTCGTTCCGTCAGTCCTGGGCGTCGCGGCTTTGCAGCTGGAGGCTGAACACGGCCTCCCGGACCACGACTTCCTCGTCCTCGCACATGTCCACGAACTTGGTTGCGTATAGGAAACGGTCGTTTTGCAGCTCCTGTTTCCGGAGAATTTCGCAGCGTAGGATCACCGGCTCCTCCGTGGGGACGATGACGATCTCCATCTGCTCGTGCAGCTCCAGCTGACAGTCCGCGTAGAAGGCGATGCCGCCGCAGCTGAGGTCGATGGACTGCACGCTCCGCCGTCCCGTCCAGGCGGATCCGGGCAGCGGATACAAAAAGGTGTCGAACTTCACCGGCACCCGCAGGTTCCGCCGGACCTCCGGGTCCAGGGTGGCGATCTTCTCCAGGAGCACCGCGTCTCCCCGCTGGCGGAGGATGCGGCACTGAATGGGCAGCTCCTCGCTGCTGGAGCTGAAGAGGGTGATTACCTCGTGCTCCATCACGTTGTCCACTTTGTGGTCCTGGATGTTCAGCCGCATGGGAGAGGCTCCCGGCGCGGTGGCCAGCTGGCCGTTGGCCAGGGCGTGGTTCTGGGTGTCCAGAATCAGGTATGTGCGGTTGGCTGTCATGTGGTTTCCTCCGTTTCGCTGGGCGGCGTCTGGCCGCGCTCCTGCTGGGTTTTCAAATTTCCGGTGGGGTCGAAGTGGAGGAAGTACACGTAAATCTCCACAATGGCCTGATACAGGCTCTCCGGAATTTCCTGCCCCAGCTGGAGCTGGGTCAGGATGGTGGACAGGGAGTTGTCCTCGTAAATGGGCACGCCGCAGTCGGCGGCGGTCTCCACAATTTTTTCCGCCATATATCCCATGCCGGAGGCCACGATCACCGGCGCGGTGTCCCCCGGGCCGTACTGCAGGGCCACGGCCTTCTTGGCCCTGGTGGTTCCTTCAGATCTTGACATTGATGCTGTTCTTCCCTTCAAAGATTTTGGGGAACACCTCGGTCAGCGTAACCGGGCGGTCCATCCGCCGGACGGCCACCCGTGCGGGCTTCAGGTCGTTCCGGGTCAGTATCTGGGAGACGGCGTCCCCGATCTGCTTGGAGAAGGGGGCCGCCTTGTCCGGGCAGGCGATCTGCACGTCCACGTCCGTCCCCTGGGCGACAAGGATGACGTCGAACAGGCCCAGGCCCTGGACGTCCATCTTGAAGAGGAACCGCATGGTGTTCCTGCCGCCCCCGTCTCCGCCGCGGCTTTGCTCGTCCTCGGCGTTGGGGTCCACCCAGAGCTCGGAGAAGAGCATCCTCCCGTCCCACTCCAGGGGGAGGAGGTAGTGGTTGATGGGCATATAGACGCTCTCGTTCACCAGCATGGCGGCGATGAGGTTCTGGAAGGCCTGCTGCACCTCGGCGCTGCCCTCGCCCCGGAAGGCCCGGGCGGCGGCGGAGGCCAGGTGGTTGGAGAATTCGACGGCCTTGGAATCTCCGCCTCCCCGGTTTTTGAGCAGCAGCAGGAGGGATTGGTCGTCGATGCCCCCCAGCTGGCCCTTTAAGGTGCCGTAGCCGCTGAGCTGGTGGAAGCCCTCCAGCAGCTTTTCCTCGGACCCGTTCTCATACCGGGCCACGTTCAGCGCCAGCATGGTCAGAAGGGCCCGGGGAGTGCCCATGTCGTGGGTCCGCTCCACATAGGAGGACATGTAGGGGAAGATCTCCCGCTGGAGAAGCTGGAGGTTTCCCTGCCGGTTTCCCGCGGCGATGCCGTTCTGGAGCTGGGCCGTCAGGTCCCGGAGCTTCTCCGCCCAGCTGGCGGGCATGGCGTCCGCCATGGACTGGAGGTCCCGGAGGAGGTTGCCCTCGATGTGCTTGGTGGAATCGAAGTCCACGTAGGCTTTTAAGAATTGCAGAATGTCCGTGCGCACCCCCTCGGAGGCGGCCCGGGCATAGGCGCTGCGGAGCAGGGCGAAGAGGGCCCCGCCGAAGCGGGTGCCGGTTTTGAACTGGCCCTGGAGGAAGTCCAGGAGCTGGCTCTCGTCCATCCGCAGCATCTCCAGCAGGCGGCCCATCTCCTCCGCGATGCCGGCGCTGAGGCCGGAGGAGACGACAATGCCCTCCCGCCCCGAGAAGATGCGGGAGAGGCTGTCCGCCAGGCCGGGGGTATCCCGCAGCCGCTGGAGGAAGGTCTGAAAGTTGGAGTCGTAACGGATTCCCCCGTCCCCCTGGAGGTTGCTGTCCTGCTGTTCCGTCCGCCCGTCGGCGCGGACGACCTTGCTGGGATCGGGGACGTTTTGGATTTGGGTGTTGTCCGGGGAGACCGTGATATTCCGGTTGACCGTGGTTTTGTCATAACCGGGCACCGGGTTGGTGGCGCCGAGCAGATCGGGCATTCATGACACCTCACAGAAAAAACTTGCCGCTGCTACTTATTTTTTTAGCGCAACAGGTCGATAGTAATGAAAAAGGCTGATAAGGTGGTGTTTTCGTGAGCAACAACGATATCCTGGATATGTACATCTACGAAACCAATACGCTTCTTGAGCAGCTGGAGAGCATCGTTCTGGACGCGGAAAAGGAAAATACATTCTCTCAGGACAATGTCAACGAGATCTTCCGCATCATGCATACCATCAAGGGCTCCTCCGCCATGATGGAGTTCGATACGCTGGCCCGGGTTTCTCATCGCATCGAGGACATGTTCTTCCTTATTCGGGAGGGCACCATGTCCGTGGTGAAGGATGAGGACCGTCCGGCGCTGTTCGACGTGATGCTCCACTCCGTGGACTATTTCCGGGAGGAAATGGAGAAGGTGGAAGCAGAGCAGCCCCTTAATGAAGATGTCGACAGTTTCCTTGGAAATATTAATAG